>NZ_CAXBOD010000073.1:0-19246 GCF_963977235.1 uncultured Albimonas sp. | reverse complement strand
ATGCCTGAGCGACTCGCCCGCAGGGGTCAAGGACAAGCCGGCTTCGCCGGTCGCTGCGCGATCCTTGACCCCTGCGGACGAGTCGCTCCGGGCGGCATCCGCGAGAGACGGCTCCGGAGAACAGGCGCTCCCGGCGGGGCCCGGGACGGGCGCCGCGCGCGGGGCCCCGCGACACACGCCGCACCGGGATGCTGGGGGGCGGGGTTGACCTCTACCATGGTCGAGGTCCTATGTGCCGCGGGTCCTTTGCTCGACCGGAGCTTCACTTGACCTATCCTGCCTTCCAATGCTGACAGAACTCACACGTCGCGCCGCCGGGCTGTTCGATCCCAACGCCCCCGCGGTCGGGCTGCCCCCGCAGGCCTTCCTCGCCTTCTGCCGATGGGCCCTGCGCGGGTCCTTCCCCGTGTTCCTGGCCGCCATCGCCGCCAACGTCGCGCTCGCCTGGGCGGAGGTCGGCGTCTCCTGGGCCGTCTCCTGGCTGGTGGACGTGGTCGCCGAGGCCGGGCCCGCCCTGACCGAACCGGGCGCGCGGGCCGCGTTCCTCGCCGGACATGGCTGGGAAATCGCGCTGCTGGCCGTGTTCATCTTCGCCGCCCGGCCGCTGTGCATGGCGGTCAGCTCGGCGCTGATGCAGTTCTCGATCCAGCCGGGCATGTTCCACCAGACCGTGTTCCGCCTGCACCGGCACACGCTGGGCCAGGCGATGTCGTATTTCGAGGACGACTACGCCGGCCGCATCTCGGCCAAGCAGCTGCAGACGGGGACCGCGCTGACCGAGCTTGCGTCCGAGGTCGCGCAGGCGGTGGCCTTTGCGCTCGCCACCATGATCGCGGCGCTGGCCGCGCTTGGCGCCGCCGACTGGCGGCTGACGGTGGGGCTGCTGATCTGGCTGGCGGTCTACCTCGCCTGGATCGGCTGGATGCTGCCGCGGCTGCGCTCCAAGGCCCGCGCTCGGGCGGACGCGCAGTCGGGGCTCTCGGGGCAGCTGGTCGACACGATCTCGCACATGGAGACGGTGAAGCTCTTCGCCCATGCCGGGCGCGAGGAGGACCATGCCCGCGAGTCCCTGCAGCGGCTGCGCGAGGCCAAGCTCGACTTCGGGCGCACGGCCTGGGTCTACCGCGTGGTGATCGCGGTGCTGGCGGGCGCCCTTCCCGTGGCGCTGGTGGGCACGGCGCTGTGGCTTTGGGCCGGCGGCACGGGGTCGCCGGGCGCGGTGGCGCTGTCGGGGCTGCTGAGCCTGCGCATCGGCCAGATGTCGGGCTGGATCAGCTTCACGGCCATGGGCATGTTCGCCAACGCCGGCGTGGTCGAGGACGGCATCCGCACGCTGACTCCGCCCCACAAGCTGCTGGATCGCCCCGACGCCGCCCCCATGGCGCGGGCCAAGGGCCGGCTGACCTTCGACGCCGTCACCTTCAAGTACGGGCAGGAGCGCGAGCGCACCGGCGGCGGGCTGACCGGCTTCACGCTCGACGTGACGCCGGGCGAGAAGGTGGCGCTGGTCGGCCGCTCGGGCGCGGGCAAGTCCACGGCGATGAAGCTGGCGCTGCGGCTCTACGACCCCGAGGCGGGACGGGTGCTGCTGGACGGGACCGACATCCGGACGCTCGACCAGGACGCGCTGCGCCGCCAGATCGCCTTCGTCACCCAGGACACGGCGATGTTCAACCGCTCGGCGATGGAGAACATCCTCTACGGCCGTCCCGACGCGGGCATGGAGGAGGCGATCGAGGCCGCCCGCATGGCCGCCGCCCACGACTTCATCGAGGAGCTGGAGGATTTCCGCGGCCGCACCGGCTACGAGGCGCGGCTGGGCGAGCGCGGCGTGAAGCTCTCGGGCGGTCAGCGCCAGCGGGTGGCGATCGCGCGGGCGATCCTGAAGGACGCGCCGATCCTGATGCTGGACGAGGCGACCAGCGCGCTCGACTCCGAGACCGAGGCCGAGGTGCAGGAGGCGCTCGAGCGGCTGATGCAGGGCCGCACGGTCGTGGCCATCGCGCATCGGCTCTCGACCATCGCCTCGATGGACCGGATCGTGGTGATGGACGACGGCCGCATCGCCGAGGAGGGCCCGCATGAGGCGCTGCTCGCCCGCGGCGGCATCTATGCCGAGCTGTGGGGCCGCCAGTCGGGCGGCTTCATGGGGCTGGATGCGGCCGAGTAATGGGCCCGCACAGCCGCGCGCCGGTGTTCGAGACGCCGCGTCTTCGCTTGCGGCCGCGACGCCGCGAGGACCTGGCCGACTGCCTCGCCATGGACCGGGACCCGGAGGTGACCCGCTGGATCCCCGGCCCCTGGGACGATCCCGCGGCTCACGAGGCCTTCGTGCGGGCGCGGATCGAGGCCGAGCATGGCGAGGGCCTGGGCTACTGGGTGATCCATGAGCGCGCGGCGCCCGAACGCTTCCTGGGCTGGATCCTGCTGATCCCCGAAGATCCCGGCGACGCGGTCGCCCCGGCCGGCGGCGCAGGACCCCGCCCGGTCGGGGGCGCAGACGGCCTCGCCCGCGCGGCGCCGGGCGAGGTCGAGATCGGCTGGCGGCTGGCCCGCGCCGCCTGGGGCCGCGGCATCGCCACCGAGGCCGCCCTGCCCGTCGCGCGACATGCCTTCGCGACGCTCGGCCTGCCGCGACTGGCGGCGGATATCGCGACAGGCAACGCCGGCTCGCGACGGGTGGCCGAGAAGATCGGCATGCGCCCCCGCCCGGGCGAGCGCGCCGAGGCCGCCAGCCTGCGCCACGTCATGACGGCCGCGGACCTGGTCTGAACGCCCGCGGCCCGAGCCCCGCGCGCCCTCACCCCGCGCCCCGCCGCCCTAGCGCCGCGCGCCCTCACCCTGCGCCCCGCCGCCCGACGCCGCCGTTCCGGGCGCCAGCCGCTCGGCGCCGCGCCAACCACCCGGCGCCCGCCAGCCACCCGGCGCCGCGCCCGGCCGCCGGCGCCGGCGAGCGGCCGGCATCGGCGCGCGCGGGGGGCGCCGGCTCGCGACGATCGGGATGGACCGCCGGGCGCCGATGAGGCAGGACGGCGGCGTCCCGAGAGGCGGAGGCCCGCGATGACCCTCGATCCCCTGTTGGCGGCGGGATCGCCGATCCCGTCTCATGCGCTGACCGCGCTGGCGGCGGCCGTGCTGGGCGGCGTGCAGGTGCTGCGGCCCAAGGGCGGGCGAGGCCACCGGGCGATCGGCTGGGTGTTCGCGGCGCTGATGGCCTGGGTGGCGATCTCGGCGATCTTCATCTCGACGATCCGCGTCTGGGGGCCTTTCTCGCCGATCCACCTGCTGATCCCGGTGACGCTGGGCGCGCTCGTCTATGCCGTGCGGGCGGCGCGCCGGGGCGATATTCGCGGGCACCGGTCGGCGATGATCTCGCTCTACGTGATAGCGCTGCTGCTGACCGGCCTGTTCACGCTGCTGCCCGGGCGGATCATGCACGCGGCGGCGTTCGGGGGTTGAGGCGCCCCCGAACGCCCCGCAAAGCCCGTCACAGGCGGATGCGCGTCTCGGGCAGGCCGCGAGTGCCGCCGAGGCCGCGCATCACCGGGGGCTCGCCGACCAGTTCGGCCTCGGGCGCCTCCCGGGCGAGGACGGCGAGCGCCTCCTCCAGCTCGGCGCGGGCGAGCGCCTCGCCCAGGCACCGGTGGGCGCCGGCGCCGAAGACCGGGTGCAGCCTGGGGTGGTCGTCGCGGGCGATGTCGAAGACCTCCGGGCGCGCGTAGACGGCCGGGTCGCGCAGGGCGCCCAGCAGGGAGGCGGCCAGGTAGGTCCCCTCGGGAACCGCCACGCCCGCGATCTCGAAGTCCGCGATGGCGAGGCGGGGGATCGAGCCGACCACGGGATCGAAGCGCAGGCACTCGGCGGCGGCCGAGGCCTTCAGCCCCTCGGGATCGGCCTGCAGCGCCGCCCATTGCTCGGGGCGCGCCAGGATCTGGGCGAAGCCGGAGGCCAGCGCCATGCGGGTGGTGTCGGCGCCGCCCAGAACCACGGTCGCCACCTGGGTGCGGATCTCGTCCTCCGACAGGTCGGCGTCCTGCACCTTGGCCAGGAACTCGGTCAGGAAATCCTCGCGCGGGCGGGCGCGCCGCTCCTCCAGCAGGCGGGCGGCGTAGGCGACCAGCTCGGCCATGTCCGCGTCGGCCTCGTCCAGCACCTCCTTCGAGCGGAACGAGAGCCCGCGCGAGGCGCCGTAGACGACCTTGGTGAAATGCGGGATGTCCTCGGGCGGCAGGCCGAGGATGGCCGCGATCATCCGGGCGGCGAGCTGGCCCGAGACCTCGGCCCCGAAATCCGCCTCGCGGCCCTTCAGGGGGGCCAGCAGCGCGCGCGTCTGCTCGGCGATCTCGCCGCGCAGGGCGTTCATCAGCGGGTGGGCGAAGGCGCGGGCCAGGGGGCCGCGGCGGGCGCGGTGGCGCGCGTCGTTGGCAAACAGCAGCGAGCGGTCGAAGAAGTCGTAGACCGCGCCTCCGGTCCGCCCCTGCATCGTCATCGCCTCGAGCCCCACCTGCCGGGTGAAGCGCGGGTCGACCGCCCGCCACAGGTCGTCGTGGCCGAACAGCGTGACGATGCCGTAGCGGTCCACCGCGGCCGGTCCCTGGGCGCGCCAGTGGGCGATGAAGTCGTGGTCGCTCCAGCCCTCGGGGCGTTGCTCGAACCGCGGCAGGTCGCGGATGGCGACGGGGGCCGCGGCGGGCCCCTCGGCGCCGGGCGGGGGCGTCGGGACGGTGGCGTGGGTCATGGCTTCCTCCCTGGGGGCGGATCGGTCCGCACTTTCCCTTTGCGTAAAGGGTTTGCGATTCGGGGCGGCGCGGTCAATCGCGACGCTGCGTGACGCGGGGATGATCGTTCCGCGATCCAGGAGGGGGCGACGCGCTCGGCTCGCGTCGCGGATCGCCAAACGCCGGCCAGCGCCGCCGCCGACCGGCGGCAGGCGCGGGCGCCCCGATGCGGAACGGCGACGCTCCGGCAAAAATGCGGCGTCTCTGCGTCGCCCTGTCTCTGGACCTGTGCGGCGGGGGCGGCTAATCGGGCGGCGGAATGGTCCCCGTCTCGTGGGCGAGGACCGCCTCATACATATCGTCCCGCCAGCCGCGACAGCGCCAGCCGGAGAGCCGACGCGGACGGGCCGGGGAAGGAACGCGAAGGGGGTTGCCACGTGGCCCACGCAGAATCGGACTCCGAACCGACGCGCCGGGATTTCCTCTACATCGCCACGGCCGCGGCCGGCGCCGTGGGCGTCGGCGCAGCGGTCTGGCCGGCGATCGACCAGATGAACCCGTCCGCCGACGTCCTGGCGCTCGCCTCGATCAACGTCGACATCTCGGGCCTCGAGGAAGGCAGCCAGATGACGGTGAAGTGGCGGGGCAAGCCCGTCTTCATCCGTCACCGCACGGCTGACGAGATCGAAGCGGCGCGCGAAGTGCCGATGGCCGATCTCAAGGATCCCATGGCGCGCAACGACAACCTGCCCGGCGACGCGCCGGCCACGGATAGTGACCGTGCGCTCGACGAAGAGGGCAAGTACCTGGTGATGCTGGGCGTGTGCACCCACCTGGGCTGCGTGCCCCTGGGCGACGGCGCCGGCGACTTCGGCGGCTGGTTCTGCCCCTGCCACGGGTCGCATTACGACACCGCCGGCCGCATCCGCCGGGGCCCCGCCCCCGAGAACCTTCCCGTCCCCGTCGCCGCGCTGGCCGACGGCGTCGTGACGCTGGGCTGAGGAGACCTCCCTGATGGCTGGCATCCCGCACGAAAAGTACGAGCCCAAGTCGGGCATCGAGAAGTGGATCCACGCGCGCCTGGGCATCGGCGCGATGATCTACGACACCCTGATGATCCCCACGCCCAAGAACCTCAACTGGATGTGGATCTGGGGCATCATCCTGACCTTCTGCCTCGCGATGCAGATCGTCACCGGCATCATCCTGGTGATGCACTACACCCCCCACGTGGACATGGCCTTCGCCTCGGTCGAGCACATCATGCGCGACGTGAACGGCGGCTGGCTGATCCGGTACGTGCACGCGAACGGCGCCTCGCTGTTCTTCGTGGCGGTGTATTTCCACATCTTCCGCGGCCTCTACTACGGATCGTACAAGGCCCCGCGCGAGATCACCTGGATCATCGGCGTCCTGATCTACCTGGCGATGATGGCGACCGCCTTCATGGGCTACGTGCTGCCCTGGGGCCAGATGTCCTTCTGGGGCGCGACCGTGATCACCAACCTGTTCTCGGCCCTGCCGCTGGTCGGCGAGCCGATCGTGAACTGGCTGTGGGGCGGCTTCGCCGTCGACAACCCCACGCTGAACCGGTTCTTCTCGCTGCACTACCTGCTGCCCTTCGTGATCGTGGGCCTGGTGGCGGTGCACATCTGGGCCTTCCACTCGACCGGCAACAACAACCCCACGGGCGTTGAAGTCCGCCGCGGCTCGATCGACGAGGCCAAGAAGGACACCGTCCCGTTCTGGCCCTACTACGTGATGAAGGACCTGTTCGCCCTGGCGGTGGTCCTGCTGATCTTCGTGGTGTTCGTCTTCTACATGCCGAACTACCTGGGCCACGCCGACAACTACATCGAGGCGAACCCGCTCTCGACGCCGGCGCACATCGTGCCCGAGTGGTACTTCCTGCCCTTCTACGCGATCCTGCGCGCCATCACCTTCGACATCTGGTTCATCGACTCGAAGCTGGGCGGCGTGCTGGCCATGTTCGGCTCGATCGCCGTGCTGGCGGTGGCGCCGTGGCTGGACACCAGCCGCGTCCGCTCGGGCCGCTTCCGGCCGAAGTTCAAGATCTGGTTCTGGATCTTCGTCGTGAACTTCTTCGTGCTGATGTGGTGCGGCGGCCAGCCGGCCGAGGGCCTGGTGCCCACGATCTCGCTGATCGGCCTGATCTACTGGTTCGGCTATTTCCTGGTGATCCTGCCGCTGCTGGGTCTGATGGAAACCCCCAAGCCGCTTCCCGCCACCATCGAGGAAGACTTCGATCGGATGATGGACGAGAAGTACGCCAAGAAGAGCGGCGCCGCCGCCACGCCCGCCGAGTGAGCCGGGGAAGGAGACACACGATGCGCATCCTGACCGCCGCCCGCTCCGCAGGCATTCTCGCGGCCGCCCTGGCCCTTCCCCTCGCCGCCCATGCGGCGGGAGGCGGGGGCCATGTCGAGGACGTCAGCTTCTCGTTCGAGGGGCCGCTGGGGACCTTCGACCAGCACCAGCTCCAGCGGGGCCTGCAGGTCTACAACGAGGTCTGCGCGGCCTGCCACGGCCTGAAGTACGTGGCGTTCCGCACGCTCGGCGACGCCACCGGCCCCGGCTATGACGAGGACCAGGTCAACGCCCTCGCGGGCCTCTACGAGGTCGCCGACGACGCCGACGGCGCCCTGCCCGGCGACACCCGGACCGCGAAGGCCTCGGACAAGTTCCCGGCCAACACCTCGGCCGGCGCCCCCGACCTGAGCCTGATGGCCAAGGCTCGCGCCGGCTTCCACGGCCCCGCGGGCCTGGGCATCAACCAGCTGCTCAAGGGCGCCGGCGGGCCCGAGTACATCCACGGGATCCTCACCGGCTACACCGGCGAGACCCAGGACGTGGCGGGCGTGACCCTCTACGAGAACCACACGATGCCGGGGGGGCTGATCTCGATGCCCCCGCCGCTGAGCGAGGGGATCGTGGAATATGCCGACGGCACGCCGGCGACGGTCGATCAGATGTCCATGGACGTCTCGGCCTTCCTGATGTGGACCGCCGAGCCGAAGATGGCCGACCGCAAGGCCGCGGGCGCGCGCAACTTCATCTTCGTGGGCCTGCTGGCGGTGCTGCTGTACCTGACCAACAAGAAGCTCTGGGCGAACGTGAAGAAGAAGAAGGCCGCCTGAGGCCCCTTCGCCGCCAGGATCTTCGAGGGACGAGACAGGGCCCCGACCGCAAGGTCGGGGCCCTTCGCTGTCCGACGCCCTGCCAGCGCTCTGCCCGGCGACACGCTCCGCCGGCGCCGCATCCAGGCCTCCTGGCCCCGATCCCCCCCCAACGCGGTCAGGGTGCGCCCCTGCGCCCCCAGACGACGGGCGGACGAGGGGGCTCGTCCCGCCGTGCTCGCCCCGGCCGAGCCCGGCGCGCGCTCAGCCCGCGGCGGCGTCCGAGCCTGCGCGGCCCGTGCTCAACCGCAGCCCCGGCCAGTCCTTCGCGGCCAGCTCCGCAACCTTCCGGCGATACTCGTCCTGGCCGAGGTAGGGCATGAACACCCGCGGCTTGCCCGGGATGTTGGCGCCCATGTACCAGCTCGCCGCCTGGGGAAAGAGCGTCGCCGCCGCCCGCGCGTTGACATGCGCGACCCAGGCCTCCTGCGCCTCGGGCTCGGCCTCGATCAGCCGCGCCCCCCGCGCCTCCAGACGCGAGAGCTGCTCGCAGATCATCTCCACATGGTGCTCGATCGAGACGATCATGTTGGTCAGCACCGAGGGGCTGCCCGGCCCCGTCACCAGGAACAGGTTCGGGAACCCTGCGGCCAGCAGGCCGAGATAGGCCTTGGGCCCCTCGGCCCAGGCCTCCGACATCCGCCGCCCCCCGCGTCCGACCGGATCGATGTTCAGGATCGCGCCGGTCATCGCATCGAAGCCCGTGGCGTAGACGATGGCGTCATAGGGCGCCTCGCCGGCCGAGGTCCGCACGCCGGCCTCGGTCACCCGCTCCAGCGGCGTCTCGCGCAGGTTCACGAGGCGCACGTGGGGGAGGTTGAAGGTCTCGAAATAGTCGGTGTCCACGCAGATGCGCTTGGTGAAGATCGGGTAGTCGGTCGGGCACAGGGCCTCGGCGGTCTCGGGGTCGGTCACGATCTCGCGGATGCGCTCGCGCACGAACTCGGCGGCGTAGGCGTTGGCCTCGGGGTCGAGGGCGAGGTCGCTGTAGGCGGCCGAGAAGGTGATCCCCCCCGACTCCCAGCGCTTGGCGAACTCGGCCTCGCGCTCCTCGGGGGTCGCCTCCAGCACAGGTTTTTCGGGCAGCGTGGCGACGATGGCGTTGCGGGTGTTGGCGCGGGCCCATTCGCGGCGCTCGGCGGATCTGGCCCGCCAGTCCTCGCGCTCGGCCTCGGTCAGCGGCGCATTGCGCGCGGGGATAGAGAAGTTGGGGGTGCGCTGGTGAACCGCCAGCTCGCGCGCCTGCCCGGCGATGATCGGGATCGCCTGGATCGCCGAGGAGCCGGTGCCGATCACCGCCACCCGCTTGCCGGTGAAGTCGACGCCCTCATGGGGCCACATGCCGGTGTGGTAGGTCTCGCCCTTGAAGTCCTCGCGCCCGGGGATGTCGGGCATCGAGGTCGAGGACAGGCAGCCGGTGGCGAGCGCGAGGTGCGCGGCCTCGGCGGGGCCGGCCGAGGTTGCCACGCGCCAGAGGCCCGCCGCCTCGTCCCACTCGGCCCCCTCGACCGAGGTCGAGAAGCTGATGTCGCGCTTGAGGTCGTGCCGCTCGGCCACGAATTCGGCATAGGCTTGGATCTCGGGCTGGGCGGCGTATTTCTCCGACCAGGTCCAGTCGCGCTCGAGCTCGGGGTCCCACGAATAGGAGTACTGCAGCGATTCCACGTCGCAGCGGGCGCCGGGATAGCGGTTCCACCACCAGGTGCCGCCCACGCCCTCGGCCCGCTCGTAGACATGGGCGCTCAGACCCATGCCGCGCAGTCGGTGCAGCAGGTAGAGGCCGGCGAATCCGGCGCCGACCACGATGACGTCGAATCGCGCGGGCTTGGGGTCCGACATGAAGCTCCTCCCATGGGGTTTGATTTCGGCGGGCCGGCCGCCGCGGCGTCTGCGCGCCCGGCTGGCATCATGGCGCTGACCGACCGGCCGTTCAATAGCGGCGCCGGCGCTGCGGGCGGCGCGTAAAGACTTTGGAAACCCTGAGCCGCGATGCTGCGCGCATCCCCCCGCCGGGCAGGAGGCTCGGAATGTCGCTCAACTCTCAGATCACTACGGCGATGGGTTCGGTGCCCGAGTGCATCGCGGCCGGCTACGTGGACATGAGCACGGGCATGCTCATGGCCGTCAGCACGCTCGACACCCATCCCGAGGAGGTGCTGGACATGGTCGCGGCGGCCACCGCCGACCTGTTCCAGGGCCCCACGGTCTCGGAGATCGAGCGGCGCTTCAAGCGGGAGCGGGGCCTGCCGGAGAACAAGGAGATCCGCTATTTCAAGGAGATGCTGGTGCTCTCGGAGAACCTGATCCACGTGTTCCTGCGCGCGCCCTCGCAGCCGGACCACGCGGCGGTGTTCGTCACCCGGCGCACGGCCAACATCGGCATGGTGCTGACCAAGGCGCGGATGTCGATGCAGGCCCTGGGCGAGGCCGTGCAGGGCCCCGCCGCGGGCTGAGTCCGCCCGCTCGCGCTGGCCCGGCGGGGGGCCCCGCGCGTGCCGGACGGACCCGCGCCCGTGAGCGCCGCGCCGCGCCGCCGGGAGGGACCCTGGCTGCGCGCGGGCGACGCGAGCCGGTGCGGAGAGGCGGGACGACAGGGGCGAGGCTGCCGATGCGGGCCGCCCCTGACGGCCGGGCCGACGCCAGCGGGGACCGGCCGCGGGGCGGCGGCTGCGCAGGTCCCGCCCCGACGCCATGCCGCGCCGCGTTCCGTGGCCGGTCGCGCTAGGCTGCCCCAGGTTTCACGGCCGAGCCGCCAGGCTGCGCCCGGTTTCACGGCCGGGCGCGCCAGGCTGCGCCAGGTTTCACGGCCGGGCGCGCCAGGCTGCGCCCGGTTTCACAGCGTCCACCCGCGAGGCATCCCATGACCGTCCCCCCCGCCCGCGACTGGATCCTGACGCTCAACGCCGGATCGTCCTCGCTGAAGCTCGCCCTCCATGACCTCGAGGGGGCCGAGATCGCCGCGGGCCAGATGTCGGACCTCGACGTGATGACCGTGTCCTCCGCGCGTCTCGGCGAGACGACGCGGGCGCTGGCCGAGGGGCGGGGTCTGGCCGCCGCGCCCCTCGCCGTCGGCCATCGCGTCGCCCACGGGGTCGAGTTCCGCGCCCCCGGCGAACTGACCCCGGCGATGCGCGCGGCGCTCGAGAAGGCCTGCGCCTTCGCGCCGCTGCACAACCCGCCCGCGCTGCACGTGATCGACGCGGCCGCCGAGCTGTTCCCGCAAGCCCGCCGCACGGCCTGTTTCGACACCGCCTTCCACGCCACCCAGCCGCCCGAGGAGACCACCTTCCCGATCCCCGAGGCCTGGCGCGCGGCCGGGCTGCGGCGCTACGGGTTCCACGGGCTGAGCTACGCCTCGATGGTCCGCCGTCTGCCCGCGCAGCTCGGCGGCCCCCTGCCCCCGCGGCTGCTGGCCTGCCACCTGGGCGCGGGCTCCTCGATGGCGGCGATCCGGGAGGGGGTCTCGGTCGCGACCACCATGGGCTTCTCGCCGATGGAGGGGCTGGTGATGGCCACCCGCTGCGGGGAGCTCGATCCCGGCGTGATCTTCCACCTGCTGCGCGCGGGCGAGACCCCGGAGAGCCTGGAGCGCGCGCTGAACCGCGACAGCGGCCTGAAGGCGCTGGGCGGCTCGGGCTCGATGAAGGACCTGCTGGCGCGCGACGACCCGGCGGCCCGCTTTGCCGTCGCGCACTACTGCCATTGGGCGATCCGGCACGCGGGCTCGCTGATCGCGGGCATGGGGGGCGTGGACGCGATCTGCTTCACCGGCGGGATCGGCGAGCATGCGGCCCCGGTGCGCGAGGCGATCCTCGACGGGCTGCGCTGGGCGGGGCTGGACGAAGGCGCCTGCCACGTGATCGTGGCCGACGAGGCGGGCGAGATCGCCCACGCCACCCTCGCCATCCTGCGGGGCTGAGCGCCCCGGCCCCGGCCGCGGAGGCCCGGGCCGGGCCGCCGGGGGTCAGGCCAGGATCAGGAAATCCGAGGCCGAGAGGTCGTCCGCGTCCGTCCGGGCAAGCGTGACGCTCGAGCCTCCGCCAAGGTCGATCAGCAGGTCGCGCCCGAGGTCGGTGGTCAGCCCCATGATGCCGGCGAAATCGGCCGCGGGCAGCGGCGCCCCGATGTCGGAGATCAGGACCAGCAGGTCCTCGCCCGGCTTGAAGTCGACGATCAGGTCGGCGCCGCCGCCCATGAAATACTCGAATTCGTCCGCGCCTTTGCCGCCGACCAGCCGGTCGTCGCCGCCCTCGCCGCCCAGAACGTCGTCGCCCCCGCCGCCATAGATCACGTCCTCTCCGGCGCCGCCGTAGAGGCTGTCGGCGCCCTCGCCCCCGTCCAGAAGGTTCCAGGTCGGCGTGGCGCCCGCCGCGGTGCCCGACTGGCCGTCGGCATAGATCACGTCGTCGCCCTCGCCGCCGTAGAGCCGGTCGATCCCCTCGCCGCCGCGGATCCGGTCGTCGCCCTCGCCCCCGTAGGCGCGGTTGTTGCCGGCCGAGTCCGCCAGCACGCTGACCGCGTCGGTGTAGATCGTGTCGTTCCCGGCGCCGCCATAGATCACGTCGTCGCCCAGATGCACCGCGTAGAGCGAGGACGGATCGGCCTGGAAGTCGCCGTAGATGACGTCGTCCCCATCGCCCCCGTAGAGGAGGTCGTCGCCTGCGAAGGTTGCCGGCGAGGTGGCGGCGGTTTCGCCCGCCGCGGGACCCAGCCGCTCGGCGTCGCCCACGATCAGGTCGCCCGAGGCGAAGCCGACGATCACGTCGTGACCCATCGGGGTCCCTGCCGCGACCGTGCCCTGGCCGTCGCCGTAAAGCGCGTCGGCCCCGACCGTCCCGAAGTCGAAATCAATCCCGAAGATGGAGCCGCTGCGACCCTGCAGGCCGCCGAAAACCCATCCCAGAAGGCTCCCAAGTCCCAGAGGCATGTGACGCACCCCCCTTTGCCGCCGTCCCGCGACGGGAGACGTCGGGGGACGGTCAAATGAACACACGCCACAATGTTAATATTTCTGAACGGATTCGCCAGCCGTTTTTTCCACGGCGCAGGATGACCCTTCAGGCTTCTGCCCAGCACCCCATGCGGGGCCTGCGAAACGCAGCCCAACCCCGAGTTCCGGGTCAGTGTCCGGAGCAATCTCGTTCAGGCGTTTCCCGCGGGCGCGGCCTGGCCGATCGCCGACCTCGCCTTTCCGGCGCTCCGGCCGAGGCGCCAAGGCCGGGCTCAGCCCAGGATCACGCCGACCGCGACCATCGCGAGGCCGATGAAGCCGGTGCCGACCGAGGCGAAGTTGACCGCGTTCAGCTTGCGCAGGCGGGTCCGGATCTCCTCGGGCTTGCGGTCGGGGGAGCGCAGGCGCAGCCCCTCGCGGATGCACCAGGCAAGCCCGCCCAGCCCCACAACGGCCAGCACGGCCCCCACCCAGATCAGCGCCTGCATCAGCCTCGGTCCTCTCCGATCACGCCCGCGATTTCGGCGGCGAGCGTTGCGCCGTCCGCCAGTCTCAGCAGCCACGGCGCCGGAACCCCGGCGCCTCCGAGGCCATGTATGGCCCCTTCCACGGCGCCCAGCAGGATCGCCCGTCCGCAGGAATCGCCGCCCGCGCGGATGTTCATCTCGACCGCCTCGGCGAAGGAGCCGGCGTGCAGCAGGATGTGGGCGGCGACCGGCACGGACATCGACATCGGGCAGGCCCGCCCGACCTCTCCGGCGAAGGCGACCGGATCGGGGCCGGCGGCGCGGGCGCGGGCGAGGCCCTGGGCCACGGCCTCGGGGGCGCCGGTCTCGCCGGCGGCGACGGCCTCGGCCGGGTTCGCGCCGATCAGGGCGGCGGCGAGGATGCGGGCGCCGGCCAGCGCCCAGTCGCGGGCCGCGGCGCCGGTCGAGGTCATCGCCACGGCGGCGGCCAGCTGCACCGCGTCGGCCGCGCCTCCGGGCCGGCAGACCAGCGCGGGCAGGCGCGCGAATCCCGGGATCTGATCGTCCTCGACGCCCGAAGGGTCGCGCTGGCCGGCCGCGAGATTGGCCAGCGTGCCGCGGGTCGGCTTGTCGATGTAGCCCACCCACCAGCCGCCCGCGCCGAAGGCGGCCGCGAACCGGTCCTGCGCCTCCGAGAGGTCGACCCCCCGCGCGCCCACCGCCTGCATGGCGGTGCGCAGGGCGGCGCCGTAGTGCGACAGCTCCCCCGCGCGCTTGCCGGGATGGACGAAGACGCCGGCGGCGCCCTCGAAATCGGCGGGGTCGGGGGCGCGGAAGACCAGCGGCCCCTCCAGCGCGGCGATGCGCGCGGGATCGTAGAGCCAGTGCAGCCCCAGCGCCGCCGCATCGGCGACCAGAGCGCCCAGCAGGGCGGCCTCGGCGCGGTCGCGCCGTTCGGTCCTGGCGTGCATCTCCGGCCTCCTTCTCGCGCCCGACATCGACGACCGCGTTACCAGAGCAGGCGGGCCCATGCTACGGTCAGGGGGTCGCGTGCAGGACCGGGAGGGGCGCGGGGATGGAGCGGGTTCTCAAGACGCTGGGCCTCGCGGTGACGGCCGCGGTGGGGCTGGGGGGCCTGGGGCTGACCGCCTGGAACCACGCCCATACGCAGGAGCTCGCCGCCCGACGCCCGTTCCTCGAGCGGCAGATGGCGCTGTGCTTCGAGGCCTCGCGCCTGGCCGCCCAGCTCGCGACCTCGCCCGCCGCCGAGACCCGCGCCGCCGCCGGCGCCCGCTTCGAGGAGCTGTACTGGGGCGAGCTTGCCATCGTCGAGGACGCGGCGGTCGAGCAGGCGATGGTCGCCTTCCGCGCCGCCTGGACCGCGGGCAAGGACCCCTCCTCCCTGCGCGTCCCGGCCCTCACCGTCGCCCACCGCTGCCGCGACCTGGTCCTGTCGAGCTGGGACATCGACCTCGGCCCGCTCCCTTCCGCCCGCCGCTGACGCGCGCGCCCCGGCCCCGAGGCGACCCGACAGCGCCGGTTCTATGGCGAGGTCGGAAGCGGCCTTGCGCGGGCCCCGGCCCGCCCGCGCCGCAGGCGCGCATGCCAAGCCCGCCCGCAGGGCGCCCGTAGACCGCTCCCTCATCGGGCGGCGCCTCACTCCTCCGGCAGGCACCCCCCGCCCGAGGGCGTGTCGAGCCAGAACACGTCCCCCGCCGCCATCTCGGTCTTGTCGGCCGACCTCAGCTCGTCGACAGAGCCGTCGACCCGTTCGATCCGGGTGCGCCCCAGCTCCCCCGCCTCGCCGCCCGCCAGCCCCGGCGGCGGCGTCACCCGGTGGCCCGAGAGGATCGAGGCCGTCATCGGCTCCAGGAACCGGATCCGCCGCCGCGTCCCGTCGCCCCCATGGAAAGCCCCCGCCCCGCCCGAGCCCTCACGGATCGAGAATTCCTCGAGCAACACCGGGAAGCGCCACTCCAGCACCTCGGGGTCGGTGAGGCGCGAGTTGGTCATGTGCGTGTGCACGCCCGAGGTCCCCGGATGCCCGCTGCCGTCATTCAGAAGCCCCGCGCCGGAGCCCCCGCAGACGGTCTCGTAATACTGGTAGGTCGCGTTGCCCCAGGTGACGTTGTTCATCGTCGACTGCGCCGCCGCCTGCACGCCCAGCGCCAGCAGCAGACAGGAGGTCACCGCCTGGCTGACCTCGACGTTGCCCGCGATCACGGCCGCGGGATACTCCGGCGCGATCATCGAGCGGGGGGGCACGATCACCTTCAGGGGCTTCATCACCCCCTCGTTCATCGGGATCGAGTCCTCGACCAGCAGGCGGAAGACGTAGAGCACCGCGGCCCGGGTCACCGGCTCGGGCGCGTTGTAGTTGGTGCCCAGTTGCTCGGTCGTGCCGGTGAAGTCGACGGTCGCCTCGCGGGCCTGCGCGTCGACGGTGATCTTCACCCGGATCTCGCGGGACTTGCCGTCGTAGTCGGGGTCCATCGGATAGACGTACTCGCCGTCCTTCAGCGTGGCGATGGCGCGGCGGACGCATTCCTCGGCGTTGTCCTGGACGTGGCCCATGTAGGCGTCGACCACCTCGCGGCCGAACTGGGCGACCATGCGGCGCAGCTCCCGCGCGCCCTTCTCGCAGGAGGCCACCTGCGCCTTGAGGTCGGCGATGTTGGTGTCCGGCGCGCGACACGGCCAGTCGCCCGAGGTCAGCAGCGCGCGCGTCTCGGCCTCGCGGAACACGCCCTTGTCGACCAGTTTCCAGTTGTCGATCAGGACGCCCTCGTCCTCGACCCGGCGCGAGTCAGGCGGCATCGAGCCCGGCGTCAGCCCGCCGATGTCGGTGTGGTGGCCGCGCGCGGAGGTGTAGAAGACGATCTCGCTCTCGTCCTCGCTCCACACCGGCGTCACCACGGTCACGTCCGGCAGGTGGGTGCCGCCGTTGTAGGGCGCGTTCAGCACGTAGACGTCGCCGGGGCTCATCACCGGGTTCTGCGCGATGATCGACTTCACCGAGGCGCCCATCGAGCCGAGATGCACCGGCATGTGCGGCGCGTTGGCGATCAGGTCGCCTTCCGCGTCGAAAACCGCGCAGGAGAAGTCCAGCCGCTCCTTGATCGTGACCGAGGCGGCGGTGTTCTCCAGCACCGCGCCCATCTGCTCGGCGATGGACATGAAGAGGTTGTTGAACACCTCCAGCAGCACCGGATCCGCCTTGGTGCCGGCGGCCTCGGAGCGGGCCTTCGCCTCGATCCGGTGGAGCTTCACATGGTCATGCGCGGTGATCCGCGCCTGCCAGCCGTCCTCGATCACGATCGAGGTGTGGGGCTCGACCAGCACCGCGGGGCCGGTCAGAACGTCGCCCGGGCGCATCTCCTCGCGCTTCACGTAGCGGGCGCGGCGCCACTCCCCTTCCGAGAAGAACTCGCCCTCGAGCGCGGTGGGGAAGGCGGTTTCCTCCCGCTCGTCGGTCGGGTGCGAGGGCTCCGAGAGGTCGGCGGCGCGGCCGACGGCCTCCTGGCTGATCGCCTCGATCACCAGCGGCTTGTCGCCGGGATCGAAGCCGAAGCGCTGGCGGTGGGCCTCGGCGAAGGCCTCGCGCATGTCGGCTTCCGTGGACAGCGGGATCTCGATCGCGGTGTCGGTGCCCTCGACCTTCAGCAGCAGTCGGGGGTGGTAGGTGATTTCCTTCGGGTTGACGCCCTGCCCTTCCACCTCGCCGCCCACGATCATCGAGATGCGGTCGAGGTCGGCGGCCGCCTGCAGGCGCGTCTCGCGGGTCAGGCGCGCCTCGACCGCCTGCTGACGCGAGGACCTCACGTCCGCGAGCCCCATCCCGTAGGCCGACAGAAGCGAGGCCAGCGGGTGGATCAGCGCCCGCTCCATCCCCAGCAGGTCGGCGATCCGGCAGGCGTGCTGCGCCCCCGCCCCGCCGAACACCGTCAGGCAATAGTCCGAAACGTCGTGCCCCCGCTGCACCGAGATCTTCTTCACCGCGTTCGCCATGTTCTCGCAGGCGATGCGCAGGAAGCCGTCGGCAAGTTCCTCGGGCGCGCGGCCGACGTCCTCGGCCATCGCCTCGAAGGCCTTGCGGGTGGCGGCGGCGTCCAGCGGCTGGTCGGCGTCGGGCCCGAAGATCGAGGGGAAGAACTCCGGCTTCAGCTTGCCGACCATGACGTTGGCGTCGGTGACCGCCAGCGGCCCGCCGTTGCCGTAGCAGGCGGGGCCGGGATAGGCGCCCGCGCTCTGCGGCCCCACCTGCAGCCGGCCGTCCTTGTACTGCAGCAGGCTGCCGCCGCCGGCCGCGACCGTGTGGATGTGCATCATCGGGGCGCGCAGGCGCACGCCGGCGACCTCGGTGTGCAGGACCCGCTCGAACTCGCCGTTGTAGTGGCACACGTCGGTCGAGGTGCCGCCCATGTCGAAGCCGATGATCCGGCGCTCGTCGGCGATCTCGGAGGTGCGCACCGCGCCCACGACCCCTCCCGCGGGGCCCGAGAGGATCGCGTCCTTGCCCTGGAACAGCGTCGCGTCGGTCAGCCCGCCCGAGCTCATCATGAACATCAGCTTGCCGCCCAGCGCCTCGGCGCCCTCGTCCTCGCCCACCCGGTCGAAGGCCGAGGCGACGCGGTCGACATACCGGCGCAGGATGGGGGAGAGATAGGCGTCGACAACGGTGGTGTCGCCGCGCGAGACCATCTTCATCAACGGGCTGACCTCGTGGGAGGCCGAGACCTGGCCGAAGCCCATCTCGCGCGCGATCCGGGCCGCGCGTTTCTCATGCCGGGCATGGCGATAGGCGTGCACGAAGACAATGGCGACCGCGTCGATGCCCTCGGCCTTCGCGGCGCCCAGCCGCTCGCGCAGGGCGTCCTCGTCCAGCGGCGTCTCGACCGAGCCGTCGGCCAGCAGCCGCTCGTCCGCCTCCACCACCTGCTCATAGAGCAGTTCGGGCAGCACGATGTGGCGGTCGAACAGGCGCGGACGGTTCTGGTAGCCCAGCCGCAGCTGGTCGCGCAGCCCCTTGGTGATCACCAGCAGCGTGCGGTCGCCCTTGCGCTCGAGCAGCGCGTTGGTGGCCACCGTGGTGCCCATCTTCACGGCGTTGATCCGCGCGGCCGGGATCGCCTCGTCCGAGCCCAGCCCCAGGAAACGCCGAATGCCCTCGAGGGCGGCGTCGGGATACTGGTCGGGATTCTCCGAGAGCAGCTTGGCGGTATGGATTTCGCCGTCGGGGTCGCGGGCCACGACGTCGGTGAAGGTGCCGCCGCGGTCGATCCAGAAGTCCCAACGGCTCATCCAACGCCTCCTTCACCAGCCCGTCCCGCAGGGGTAAAGGGGGTTGGGGACATAGGCAACCGGGAGCGGGCCGCGCGCATGGAAATCAGGGCTCTGAGGCCGAACGACCTGCCCGCCGTGGCGGAGATCTGGAACCCGCTCGTGCGCGAGACCACGATCACCTTCACCTCCGAGGAGAAGACCCCCGAGGCGCTCGCCGCCTGGCTCGCCGCCCCCGGCCCCTGCCTCGGGGGCTTTGAGGGCGAGACCCTGCTCGGCTTCGTCTCCGCCCACCAGTTCCGCCCCGGCCCCGGCTACGCCCGCACCTACGAGCACTCGATCAACCTCGCGCCCGAGGCCCGCGGCCGCGGCCTCGCCCGCCCGTTGATGGAGGCGCTGTTCGCCGCCCTGCGCCCCACGCCGGTCCACAGCCTGATCGGCGCGATCACCGCGACCAACGCCGCCTCGATCGCCCTCCACGCCCGTCTCGGCTTCGCCGAGGTCGCCCGCATTCCCGAGGCCGGCTGGAAGTTCGACCGCTTCCACGACCTGGTCCTGATGCAGAAAACCCTCTGACCCCACGCGCGACGCCCCGGCGCGACGCCCGAACACCCCTCGGCAAGCGCCTGTTCT
>NZ_CAXBOD010000072.1:0-19684 GCF_963977235.1 uncultured Albimonas sp. | reverse complement strand
CCCGCCTCTGAGCCTCGCGCCTGGCGCCCAGGGAGGAAGCGCCGCGACCCCGCGCGCGCCGGTCGCGACCCGTCCGCCCGCGGCGCAGGGCCGGGACCTGCGCGGGTTGCGACGCGCGCCCCCTGCGCAACGCCGACCCGCGCCGCGAGCCTGACGCCTCCACACGGCGCCCGGGCCGTCGCGGCGCTCCCGCCGACCGGGCGGGGCGCCGGCGGCCCGCCGGGGGCGCCTGGGGCGCAGGGCGCGCCCCGAGCGTCGGCGGCCGGCCCGGGGACGCCCCGGGGCGGCGCCCCCGGTGGACGGAACCGCCCGGATCGTCTAGGCGTTCGACGTCCCCAGCCTGGAGCCCGCCCCATGTCCGCCCACGGCCAGCCCGTTCCCCTGACCGCCCGCGCCTGCGGCCCGCTGCGCGGCGAGGCGGCGATCCCCGGCGACAAGTCCGTCTCGCATCGCGCACTGATCTTCGGCGCGCTGGCGCTCGGCGAGACCCGGATCTCGGGCCTGCTCGAGGGACAGGACGTGCTCGACACCGCGCGGGCCATGGCCGGCTTCGGCGCGCAGGTCGAGCGCACCGGCGAGGGCGCGTGGCGCGTGCGCGGCGTCGGCGTCGGCGGCTTTGCCGAGCCGCAGGACGTGATCGACTGCGGCAACTCCGGCACCGGCGTGCGACTGATCATGGGGGCGATGGCGACCACCGCGATCTCGGCCTGCTTCACCGGCGACGCCAGCCTGCGCCGGCGCCCGATGAGCCGGATCACCGAGCCGCTGGCCCTGTTCGGCGCCGAATCGCGCGGGCGGGCCGGCGGGCGTCTGCCGCTGGTGCTGACCGGCGCCGCCGACCCGCTGCCCGTCTCCTACCGCCTGCCGATGGCCTCGGCGCAGGTGAAGTCGGCGGTGCTGCTCGCCGGCCTCAACGCCCCCGGGATCACCGAGGTGATCGAGCCCGAGGCCACCCGCGACCATACCGAGCGGATGCTCGCAGGCTTCGGCGCGACCCTGACCTCGGAGCCGCTGCCCGAGGGCGGCGCCCGCATCCGCCTGACCGGCCAGCCCGAGCTGACCGGCCAGACGCTGGCGGTGCCGCGCGACCCGTCTTCGGCCGCCTTCCCGCTCTGCGCCGCGCTGATCGTCGAGGGGTCGGAGGTCCGCCTGCCCGGCATCGCCATGAACCCCACCCGCACCGGCCTGATCGCCACGCTCCAGGAGATGGGCGCCGACCTGACGCTCGAGAACGCGCGCGAGGAGGGCGGCGAGCCGACGGCCGACGTGATCGCCCGCTTCTCGACCCTGAAGGGCGTCGAGGTGCCGCCCGGGCGCGCCCCCTCGATGATCGACGAATACCCGGTTCTGGCCGTGGTCGCGGCCTTCGCGCAGGGCCCCACCGTGATGCGCGGCATCGGCGAGCTGCGGGTGAAGGAGAGCGACCGCATCGACGCCGTGGCCCGCGGCCTCGAGGCCTGCGGCGTGCGGGTCGAGGAGACCGAGGACAGCCTGACCGTCCACGGCATGGGCCCCGGCGGGATGCCCGGCGGCGGCACAGTCGCGACCCATCTCGACCATCGCATCGCGATGTCGTTCCTGGTGGGGGGGCTCGCCGCGAAGCGCCCGGTCTCGGTCGACGACGGCGGGCCGATCGCCACCTCCTTCCCCGACTTCCGCCCGCTGATGGCGCGGCTCGGCGCCGAGATCGGCGAGGCGGTGGCGGCATGAGCGACGCGCCCGAAACCCCAAAGACCCCCGGAACCCGCGCCACCGGCGGCTGCCTGTGCGGCGGCGTGCGCTACCGGGTGACCGGGCCGCTGCGCCCGGTGGTGGGCTGCCATTGCGAGATGTGCCGGCGCACCTCGGGCCACCATGTCGCCGCCACCGCCTGCCTGTCCGAGCACCTGGTGCTGGAGAGCGCGGGAACCCTGACCTGGTATCGCTCCTCGCCGAGCGCCCGGCGGGGCTTCTGCGGAACCTGCGGGGGCAACCTGTTCTGGTCGCCCGACTCCGGGACGCATGTCTCGATCATGGCCGGCACGCTGGACATGCCCTCGGGCCTGAGCCTGGTCGGGCACATCCATGTGGCGGGCAAGGGCGATTATTTCGAGCTCGACCCCGCCCTGCCCGCCTTCGAGGGCGACGAGCCCGAAAGCTCAGGCTGGCTCAAGGAGGGCTGGAAATGATCCTGACGGGGGGATGCCTGTGCGGGGGCGTGCGCTGGCGGGCCGAGAGCGCCGCACCCCCCCCCGTCGTCGCCTGCCATTGCGAGGACTGCCGTCGCTCGACCGGCAACCACGTCGCCTGCGCCACCTTCGACACGAAGGACGTCCGCATCGAGGAGACCAGCCTGCGCTGGCACGCCTCCTCGCCCGAAGGCCGCCGCGGCTTCTGCGGAACCTGCGGCGGGAACCTGTTCTGGACCGCCACGGACTGGGACCGACTGGAGATCTGGATGGGAACCGCCGACATGCCGACCGGCCTGCGCCTCGCCGCCCATGAGTTCGTCGCCGGCAAGGCCGACTGGGACGCGATCCCGCCCGACGGCCAGCCGCGGTTCGACTCGATCGCGCCGGGCGAGGCCTCGGGCCGATGAGCTTCACCGTCGCCATCGACGGCCCCGCCGCCGCGGGCAAGGGCACGATCTCGCGCGCGCTCGCCGCGCGCTACGGGTTCGCCCATCTCGACACCGGCCTGCTCTACCGCGCCACCGGCCTCAAGGCCCTGCGCGAGGGCCGCGGGACCATCGACGCCGCCGTGGCCATCGCCGCCGCCCGCGCCCTGAAGGCCGAGGACCTGGCGGCCGACGGCCTGCGCACGGGTCCGGCGGGAGAGGCGGCCTCGGTCGTCGCGGCCATTCCCGAGGTCCGCAAGGCCCTGCTCGACTTCCAGCGCGCCTTCGCCGGCCAGCCCTCGGGCGCGGTGCTCGACGGGCGGGACATCGGCACGGTGATCTGCCCTGACGCGGACGTGAAGCTGTTCGTCACCGCCTCGGACGCGGTGCGCGCCGAGCGTCGCCATGCCGAGCTGGTCAGGACCAACCCCGCGATCACGCTCGAGGAAGTGGCCGGCGACCTGGCGCGGCGCGACGCCCGCGACGCCCAGCGCACCGACGCGCCGCTCAAGCCCGCGGACGACGCGCTCTTGCTCGACACGACGGAATTGACTATAGACGCCGCCATCGCCGAAGCGGCGGGGCTGATAACAAGAAAACGCGAAGGCTGACCGAGCAGGCCTGGGGCGCGCCCCCGGGCCTTCGCGTTTGGAACATCGGCTCCAACCCGCCTGCCTGAGGTTCAACGCAAGACCGCCGGACCCAACCGGCTGGCCCGAATACGCACGAAACGGAGAACGACTGCATATGGCTACCGCCACCATGGAAGACTTCGAGGCCCTGCTCGCAGAAAGCTTCGAGCTCCACATGCCCGATGAGGGCAGCGTCGTCCGCGGCAAGGTGCTCGCGATCGACAACGGCCAGGCGCTGATCGACATCGGCTTCAAGATGGAAGGCCGCGTCGAGATCAAGGAATTCCAGCGTCCCGGCGAAAAGGAAATCGGCGTCGGCGATGAGGTCGAGGTCTATCTCGACCGCGTCGAGAACGCCAAGGGCGAGGCCGTCCTGAGCCGTGACAAGGCCCGCCGCGAGGAAGCCTGGGACCGTCTCGAGGACGCCGCCTCGCAGAAGGAGGCCCGCGTCGAGGGTCAGATCTTCGGCCGCGTCAAGGGCGGCTTCACCGTCGATCTCGGCGGCGCCGTGGCCTTCCTGCCCGGCTCCCAGGTCGATGTGCGCCCGGTGCGCGACATCACCCCGCTGATGGGCGTTCCGCAGCCCTTCCAGATCCTGAAGATGGACCGCCGCCGCGGCAACATCGTCGTGTCGCGCCGCGCCGTGCTCGAAGAGAGCCGCGCCGAGCAGCGCGCCGAGGTGGTGGCCCGCCTGACCGAAGGCGACACCGTCGACGGCGTGGTGAAGAACATCACTGACTACGGCGCGTTCGTGGACCTGGGCGGCGTCGACGGCCTGCTGCACGTCACCGACATGGCGTGGCGCCGGGTCAACCACCCCTCCGAGATCGTGAACATCGGCGAGACCGTGAAGGTCCAGGTGGTCAAGATCAACAAGGAGACGCACCGCATCTCGCTCGGCATGAAGCAGCTTCAGGCCGATCCGTGGGAGGGCGTCGAGGTCAAGTATCCCGCCGGCATGAAGCTGATGGGCCGCGTGACCAACATCACCGACTACGGCGCGTTCGTCGAGCTGGAGCCGGGCGTCGAGGGTCTGGTCCACGTCTCCGAGATGTCCTGGACCAAGAAGAACGTGCACCCCGGCAAGATCGTGTCGACCTCTCAGGAGGTTGAGGTGATGGTGCTCGACGTCGATCCGGTGAAGCGCCGCGTGTCGCTGGGCCTCAAGCAGTGCCTGCGCAACCCGTGGGAGCTGTTCGCCGAGAACTTCCCCGCCGGCACCCATGTCGAGGGCGAGGTCAAGAACATCACCGAGTTCGGTCTGTTCATCGGCCTCGAGGGCGAGATCGACGGCATGGTCCACCTGTCCGACCTGGACTGGGATCGTCCCGGCGAGCAGGCGCTCGCCGAGTACCAGAAGGGCGACATCGTCCAGGCGGTGGTGCTCGATGTGGACATCGAGAAGGAGCGCATCTCGCTGGGCGTCAAGCAGCTGGGCGAGGACTCGTTCCAGACCACGGCCGGCGGCATCAAGCGCGGCGAGATCGTCACCGTCGAGGTCACCAAGATCGAGGACGGCGGCATCGAGGTGGAGTATGAGGGCATGAAGGCCTTCATCCGCCGCTCGGACCTCGCCCGCGACCGCGGCGACCAGCGCCCCGAGCGCTTCAACGTCGGCGACAAGGTCGACGCCCGCGTGACCAACATCGACAAGAACGCCCGTCGTCTGGGCCTGTCGATCAAGGCGCGCGAGATCGCCGAGGAGCGTGAGGCGGTCGAGCAGTTCGGCTCGTCGGACTCGGGCGCCTCGCTGGGCGACATCCTGGGCGCCGCCCTGAAGACCCGCGAGGATTGATCCTCGCCCCCGCCGGGCCTCGGCCGGGCGGGGACTCGCAAGTTGGTTGAAGGGCGCCCCTCGCGGCGCCCTTTTTCCGTTCAGGCGACGATGCGGCGGCTGACCCGGATCGATTTCAAGAATTCGATTTTATTGCTAGGTCGATGAGTGGCGCTCCGCTATGGTTCAGGTGAACCGGAGCTGTCGTCTGGGGGAGCCTGCTCCCCGAAGCGACGGCGGGAAGGGCGCCGACATGGCGGTCCCCCGGAGGGGATCCGCGATGATGTCGACCGCCACACCCCACGCGGCCACAGGGGCGCTATGCGCCGTCGCAGCCGCCGCGCCCGCAGCGCCCCGGGCCTGCCGCCCGGCGCGGACAACCGCGCCCCCCTCGATCCGACCCAGGCGCTCCGCGCCCCGATGCCCGCAGCCGCGAAGCGCGCAGCCCGGTCCCCCGACGCAGGTCGCGCCCCGGCAGTCCCGCACGCGCCGCGGGAGGCGCTGAGACCGCCGCGAGGCCAGGAAACGGACGTCCGCCGCCCCGTGCGGCGGGCGTCCGCCGCTTCGGGTCCGCTCGACCTTCGCGCCGCCCCCCGTACACCGGCGGCGGCGCGGGGACCTCCAGCGCCCCGGGGCCAGCGCGCGAGACCCACGGAGGGCCCCTCCCCTTCCCGGTCTCGCGCGCCCTTTGACGCCCGGTCGCGCGCGCCCGGCCCCGCGCGCCGACGCCGCCTGCGCCTGACGTCTCGGACGATCTCGCCGCCCGCCCTCTGGTTCCCGGCCGCCTCCCGGTCCATACCGGGCGGCGGCGCCGCGAACGGGCGTGCGCCGGGCGCGCGCAGTCGGGCGCCGGACAAGAAAGACCCGGGGAGTGAGAGACGATGTCCACGGCCATGGCAGGCGTCGGGCGGGCGCAGGCGACGGGCATGCTGCTGATGTGCGTGGGCGTGGCCAGCCTCAGCGTCAACGACGCCATCGCCAAGCTGCTGACCGAGCGCTACGCGCCCCTGCAGATCCTGTTCCTGCGCAACGTGATCGCCCTGCCCTTCGCCGTCGCGCTCGCCTGGCGGTTCGGGGGCGCGGGGGCGCTGCGCTCGACGCGGCCGGGCGCGCATCTGCTGCGCGGGGCGATGTGGATCGGCGCGACGCTGCTGTTCTTCACCTCGATCAGCCGCATGGGGCTGGCCGAGGCCACGGCGCTGGTCTTCGTGGCGCCGCTGTTCATCACCGCCCTCTCGGCGCTGCTGCTGGCCGAGCCGGTGGGCTGGCGGCGCTGGCTCGCGGTCCTGGCGGGGTTCGCGGGCGTGCTGATCATGATCCGCCCGGGCGCCGAGAGCTTCCGCCCGATCTCGCTGATGCCGGTGGCGACCGCCTTCGTCTACGCCTTCCTGATGCTCAGCGCCCGCTGGCTGGACCCGCGCGAGAGCGTGTGGACGCTGCTGCTGTATCTCTCGGGCGGGGCGGCGCTGCTCAGCGGCCTGGCCGCGCCGTTCTTCTGGACGCCGCTGCGGGTCGAGGATCTGTGGCTGTTCGCCGGGATCGCCGTGTTCGGCACGGCGGGGATGACGATGATGACCCAGGCGTTCCGGCTGGCGGCCGCCTCGGTGGTGGCGCCGCTCGACTATACCGCGCTGATCTGGGCGACCCTGCTCGGCTGGCTGCTGTGGCGCGAGACGCCCGACGCCATCAGCATCCTTGGCGCGGCGGTGATCGTGGCGAGCGGCGGCTTCACCCTGTGGCGGGAACACCGCGTGCGCGACCGCGCCTGAAGCGCCGGCCGGGGCGGCTCGCCGCGCCCCGCCTGACATTTGTCCCGATCGATCTTGGCCCAGGGCCGCGCAGGCGCTATTGGTTGACGTGGGAAACGTCAAGCCAGAGGGGTCACGCCCATGTATCGCGTCATGCTCGCCGCGGTCGTTTTTGCGACCGCGCCCTGCCTCGCCGCGGCCTCGGCCGTCTACACCACCACCGTCGACTACGACCCCGAGGATCTGCCCTGGTCCTCGGACCCCGCCGACGGCGACCGCATCGTGATCGAGTGGAGCGCCGCGGCCACCTCCGGCACGGTCGACGAGACCAGCGTGCAGGACCTGACCTTCCATCTCTATGGCGACGGCGCGCTGCTGTGGACCGACGTCGCCATCGTGGGGGGCGTGTTCCAGCCGATCGACGGACAGGTCCGCGAGCAGCGGCCGCCCTACATGATCCCCAACGGCATCACCTTCGAGTTCGATCTCGACGCCTGGGCCCTGGACCCGACCGACGGCCTGGGCGCCTTCGACAACGACGGCCCCCAGGTGCAGAACGACGGAACCGGCATCACCTGGAACCTGTACAGCTCCTGGAACTCGGGCGTGCTGCGGGCCAACGCGCTGGAGTTCGACGCCTACGGAAGCGACACCGCGAACTCGACGCGCGGGCCGATCACCTCTGTCGCGACGACCCTGGCGGTCACCGCGGTTCCCCTGCCCGCGGCCCTGCCGATGGCGCTGGCCGGGATCGCGGCGCTCGCCGGCCTCTCGGCGCGCGGCCGGCGCGGCTGAAGCGGCGCGGGGCGCGCGCCCTCTGGCCCTCGGCGCGGACAGGGCCCATATCCGGGGCGACGCGCCACCCCGGAAGGAGATCCAGATGCCCGACGACCGAGCCGACCTGCATGGCGAATACAAGGTGGTCGGCGGCAAGCTGGTGATCGCCGACCTCGCGGTCCGAGAGGGGCGGCTGGCGCAGGTTCGCGTCTCGGGCGATTTCTTCCTCGAGCCCGACGAAGCGCTCGACGACATCCTCGCCGCGCTCGAGGGCCTGCCGGCCGACGCCTCGGTCGAGAGACTTGCGGCCGCAATCCGCGCCGGCCTGCGTCCCGAGGCGGCGCTGGTCGGCTTCTCGCCCGAGGCGATCGCCATCGCCGTGCGCCGGGCGCTGGGCGCGGCCAACACCTGGCGCGACCACGAGTGGCGGATCATCGAGGAAATCCCCGTCACGCCGCCCGTGCAGATGGCGCTCGACGAGGTGCTGGCGCGCGAGGTCGGCGCCGGCCGCCGCCCCCCCACGCTGCGCTTCTGGGGGTGGGAGCGGCCGGCGATCATCATCGGCAACTTCCAGTCCCTGTCCAACGAGGTCGACCTGCAGGAGGCCGAGCGCCTGGGCGTCGAGGTCGTGCGCCGGGCCACCGGGGGCGGGGCGATGTTCGTCGAGCCGGGGACCGCGATCACCTACTCGCTCTACGCCCCCGCCGCGCTGGTGGCCGACATGAGCCTCGCCGACAGCTACGCCTTCCTCGACCAGTGGGTGCTGAGCGCGCTGCGCGAGCTCGGCATCGACGCCGAGTACAAGCCGCTCAACGACATCGCCTCCTCGAAGGGCAAGATCGGGGGCGCGGCGCAGAAGCGGTTCGCCGGGGGCACGGTGCTGCATCACGTGACCATGGCCTACGACATGGACGGCGAGAAGATGGCTCGCGTGCTGCGGATCGGACGCGAGAAGATCTCGGACAAGGGCATCGTCAGCGCGGCCAAGCGCGTCGATCCGGTGCGCAGCCAGACCGGCCTGCCGCGCGAGGAGGTGATCGCCCGCCTGACCGCCTCGTTCGTGGCGCTCCACGGCGGGGCGCCCGGCGAGATCACGCCGGAGGAGATGGCGGCGGCCGAGACGCTGGCGGGCGAAAAATACGCCCGTTCCACGTGGTTGAACCGAATTCCGTGATCGGCGAGGCGCTGCCGGAGGGTTACCGCTGGACGCCTGCCGCCGGTCATGAGATGACCCCCTCATGAGGCGCATCTTTTCCTTCTGGCGGCTTTTCGCCCTCGCGGTGCTGGGTCTGGCGATCTATGCGGCCGCCACCACCGAGGCGGCGACCGTCGCGCGCGGCGGTCCCCACGTGGCCCGCTTCGACGTCACTGGGGTGATCACCGCCGATCCCGCCCGCGACGCGCTGCTGCGCGAGCTGGCGGCGGACCCTTCGGTCGCGGCCGTGATGATCCGCATCGACAGCCCCGGCGGCACCGTCGCGGGCTCCGAGGCGCTGTATGAGGCGATCCGCGCGGTGGCCGAGGCCAAGCCCGTGGTCGCCCAGATGGAGGAGGTGGCGGCCTCGGGCGGCTACATCGCCGCCATCGCCGCCGACCACATCGTGGCGCGCGGCAACACGCTGACCGGCTCGATCGGCGTGGTGAAGCAGGAGGTCGACGCGCGCGGCCTGCTCGACACGCTCGGCGTGGCGATCACCGAGCGGCGCTCGGACGTGTTCAAGGCCCGGCCCTCGCCGTTCTCCGACACCCCGCCGGAGGTCGACGCCTGGGAGGAGGAGCTTCTGGACGACGCCTACCAGTGGTTCCGCGCCCTGGTGGCCGAGCGGCGCGGCCTGGCCGGCGCCGAGCTCGACGACGCCGCCAACGGGCGCGCGTTCTCCGGCCGGCAGGCGCTGGCGCGCGGTCTGATCGACGAGGTCGGCGGGCCGGAGGCGGCGCTCGACTGGCTGGCGGCCAATGGCGTCGCAAAGGACCTTCCGGTGCGCCAGGCCGAGGTGGAGCGGGAGCGCGACTCCTGGCTCGGCCGCTTCTTGGGCCTGGACGCGTCGGAACTGGCCCTGGCCGGGACGCAGTTGAAACGGTTGACCTCCGGTCCGAGATTCTACTCTATTCTGCAGTGATGGCGTTGAGCGTGGTGGTTTCTTGGGCTGAAATGATGTGACATCGGCGGGTCGGCCGTCGATAATGAATCGCGAGGCGGGGGATAGGAGGCTTTGCTCCCGCCACGAGAGGGGACTGGGATGATCAAGTCGGAGCTGATACAGCGCCTGACCGAGGAAAATCCGCATCTTTACCACAGGGACGTCGAGCGCATCGTCTCGACCGTCTTCGACGAAATCGCGTCTGCCCTGTCGTCTGGCGATCGGGTGGAACTGCGCGGCTTCGGCGCCTTCTCTGTGAAGAGGCGGGATGCAAGAATGGGACGCAACCCCCGCACGGGGGAGGCCGTGCCCGTGCCGGAAAAGCACGTGCCCTTCTTCAAGACGGGCAAGGAGCTTCGGCTGCGTCTGAACGACGGCGCGGACGGGGACGACGACGAGGACTGAGCGAGGGCGCGCCGGCGACGGCTCCGGGCGCGCCCCGAGAGCCGAGGGGAGAGCTGGGTGCGTTACCTCAAGTACCTGTTCCTGATCGTGGTCGCGGTCGCGGCCGTGTTGCTGGCGATTGCGAATCGCGGGCCCGTGACCTTGCGCTGGCTGCCCGAGGGCGTCCGCGTGCCGGGGGCCGAGGGCATCCCGACCGAGGTCACGCTGCCGATCTATGTGGCGGTGTTCCTGGCCGTGTTCCTGGGCATCCTGGTCGGTCTGGTGCTCGAAATGCTGCGCGAGACCGAGCACCGCAGGAAAGAGCGCCTCTACAAGAAGGAGGCCGCGCGTCTCGACGCCGAGAACAAGCGCCTGGCCGCCAAGGCGGGCGAGGAGGATGACGACATCCTCGGTCTGACCCGCGGCTGAGCGGGCCGGCCTGAAAAGACCATCGCGCGCGCCCCGCCCGGGGCGCGCGCGATCCGTTTCGCCACACCCGGGACGCGTCTGCGCGCCCCGGCCTCGATCCCGGGGGTCTGCGCCCCCTCGATATCCGCCAGGGCGCTTGCGCCCCTCGACCGCCCGGGCGCCCGCGCCCCTCGACCGCGAGAAGGCCCCCGACGATGAGCGTCCGCGTGAAGATCTGCGGCCTGGACACGGCCGCCAACATCGCCGTCGCGGCGCAGGCCGGAGCGGCCTATGTCGGCTTCGTCTCGTTTCCAAAGTCGCCCCGCCACCGCTCGCTGGCCGAGATCGGCGAGCTCGCGCTCGCGACCCCGCCGGGCCTTTGCAAGGTGGTGCTGACGGTCAACGCCGAGGACGCCGAGCTCGACGCCCTGATGGAGGCCGCGCCGCTCGACATGATCCAGCTCCACGGCAGGGAAAGCCCCGAGCGCGTGGCCGAAGTGCGCGCCCGCTACGGCCTGCCGGTGATGAAGGCGATCGGCATCGCGGACGAGGGCGACCTGCCCGCCATCGACGCCTACGCCCGGGCCGCCGACCAGCTTCTGATCGACGCCAAGCCCCCGAAGGGCGCGCCCTTGCCCGGCGGCGCGGGCCTGCCGTTCGACTGGCGGCTGCTCCAGGGGCGTCGCTGGGCGCTGCCGTGGATGCTGGCGGGCGGGCTGACGCCCCAGAACGTGGCCGAAGCGGTGCGCCTGACCGGCGCGCGGCAGGTGGACCTGTCCTCGGGCGTCGAATCGGCCCCCGGCGTCAAGGATCCCGCGCTGATCCGCGCCTTCTGCGCGGCGGCCCAGGCCGCGGCGCTTCCGGCATAGAACCGGGCCGCGGCCTCGGCTATCGTCCCCGAAAATCCTGGGGAGGATGAGAATGCCCGTCATCGCGGCGATTTCCGAGGCGCTGGAGGCGCATGTGCAGGCCGGCGACACCGTCGGCTGCACCGCCGTCGTCGCCGATCACCACGGCATCCTGCACCAGAGCGCCCATGGCCTGCGCGCCGCCGGCGGCTCGGCGCCGATGACCCTCGACTCGGTGTTCCAGATCGCCTCGATGACCAAGGCCATCGGCTGCGCGGCGCTGATGCGGCTGGTCGAACAGGGGCGGTGCAGCCTCGATGACGACGCGGGCGAGCTGATGGCCGACCTCGGCGCGCTGCCCGTGCTCGAAGGGTTCGAGGGCGACACGCCCCGCTTCCGTCCCCGCGCCCGGCCCGTCACGCTGCGCCACCTCGCGACCCATACCGCGGGCCTGGGCTATGAGATGTGGAACGCCGACCAGCTTCGCCTGCTGACCCTGCGCGGCGCGAAACGGCGGGAGGGCGGGCGCGCGGGCATGGCCAACTTCCCCTTCCTGCGCGAGCCGGGAGAGGCCTGGGAGTACTCGGTCGCCATCGACTGGGTCGGGCTCGCGGTCGAGACGATCTCCGGCCGCCCGATCCGCGAGTTCCTGGCCGACGAGATCCTCGGCCCCCTCGCGATGACCTCCACCGACGTGGCCCCGACCGAGGCGATGCGCCCGCGGCTTGTCGCCAACCACCGCCCCGACGAGGACGGCCGCCTGCAGGCCGCGCCCGGGATCGGGGACTATTCCGACGGGTTCTATTCGATGGGCGGATGCATGTCGGGGACCGCGCCCGACTACGCCCGGTTCGCCCGGATGATCCTGCGCGACGGGGAGCTTGACGGCGTGCGCGTCTTCTCCCCCGAGACCGTGCGCAAGATCTCGGCGAACGCCATCGGCGACCTGCGCGTGCGCGACCTGCCCTCGGCTCTGCCGACGCTGACCGCGCCGCTCGAGATCTTTCCGGGCGTCGAGAAGACCCACACGCCCGTGTTCATGCGCGTCGAGCAGGACCTGCCGGGCATGCGCCGCGCCGGCACGCTGTTCTGGGCGGGCCTGTTCAACACCCACTACTGGATCGACCCGGCCTCGGGCCTCGCGGCGGTCCTGATGATGCAGCAGAGCCCGTTCCTCTCGCCCCCCGCCCGCGCGGCGTTCGAGAGCTTCGAGCGGGCCGTCTACCGGGAACTTTCATGACCCAGACCGAGACCCTCTCCGAAGCCCGCCCCGACACCCTCATCGTTCGCCCCGCGCGGGAGGCCGACCTCCCCGCCATCGTCGCCCTGATGAGCGACGACGAGCTGGGCGCCGCGCGCGAGGCGTCTGCCGACGACCCCCGCTATCTCGCCGCCTTCCACGCGATCGAGGAGCAGCGGGGCAACACCCTCTATGTCGCGGTGACCGGCGACCGCGCGAGCGGACCGGTGGTGGGCTGCTTCCAGATGATCTTCATGCCCGGCATCTCCTGGGCCGGGGCCACGCGGGCCGAGATCGAGAACGTGCGCATCGCGCGCGACCTGCGGGGCACGGGCCTTGGCGCGCAGATGATCGAGCAGGCGGTGCGGATCGCCCGCGACGGCGCCGCGGCGATCCTGCAGCTGACCTCCAACAACGCCCGGCCCGACGCCCACCGCTTCTGGACCGCCAACGGCTTCGAGCAGAGCCACCAGGGCTTCAAGATGACGCTCTGACCGCCCCGCGGCCCCCGTGGCGCCGGCCGCCGGCGGACGGGATCGCGGCGTCGGGGCGGGGCAGATGACGCCCCGCAGGCCCCACGCCCCCTTCACCTCGGACCCCGCAGGGGTTAAATGGGCCGCGACGCGCGCCAGAGAGAGATCCCATGACCGCAGACGGCCTCAACAGCTTCCGCTCCGGCCCCGACGAGCAGGGGCGCTTCGGCATCTTCGGCGGCCGCTTCGTCTCCGAGACGCTGATGCCGCTGATCCTTGAACTCGAGGCGGAATACGCCCGCGCCAAGGACGACCCCGCCTTCTGGGCCGAGATGGACGACCTCTGGACGAACTACGTGGGCCGGCCCAGCCCGCTCTACTACGCGCCCCGCCTGACCGAGGAGCTCGGCGGCGCCAAGGTCTATTTCAAGCGCGACGAGCTCAACCACACCGGCGCGCACAAGATCAACAACGTGCTGGGCCAGATCCTGCTGGCGCGGCGCATGGGCAAGACCCGGATCATCGCCGAGACCGGCGCCGGGCAGCACGGCGTGGCCACCGCCACCGTCTGCGCCAAGTTCGGCCTGCAGTGCGTGGTGTTCATGGGCGCCACCGACGTCGAGCGTCAGAAGCCCAACGTGTTCCGGATGCGCCTGCTGGGCGCCCAGGTGATCCCCGTCACCTCCGGGCGCGGCACGCTCAAGGACGCGATGAACGAGGCGCTGCGCGACTGGGTCACCAACGTCTCCGACACCTTCTACTGCATCGGCACGGTGGCGGGTCCCCACCCCTACCCGGCGATGGTCCGCGACTTCCAGTCGATCATCGGCAAGGAGACGCGGACCCAGATGATGGAGGCCGAGGGCCGCCTGCCCGACGTGCTGGTCGCCTGCATCGGCGGCGGCTCGAACGCCATGGGCCTGTTCCACCCGTTCCTCGACGACCCCGAGGTTCGGATCGTGGGCGTCGAGGCCGGCGGGCATGGGGTGGACGACCGGATGGAGCACGCGGCCTCGCTGACCGGCGGGCGTCCGGGCGTGCTGCACGGCAACCGCACCTACCTTCTGCAGGACGAGGACGGCCAGATCCTCGAGGGGCACTCGATCTCGGCGGGGCTCGACTACCCCGGGATCGGGCCCGAGCATTCCTGGCTGCACGACATGAAGCGGGTCGAATACGTCTCCGTCACCGACCAGGAGGCGCTGGAGGCGTTCCAGCTATCCTGCCGCACCGAGGGCATCATCCCCGCGCTTGAACCGGCCCACGCTTTGGCGCATGTGACGAAACTCGCGCCGACTCTGCCGCAGGACACGCTTCTGGTGATGAACATGTGCGGGCGGGGCGACAAGGACATCTTCACCGTCGCCGAGGCGCTGGGGACGTCGATCTGAGGGGATTTCGCTCCGGGAGGTCCGGAGCGAGCTAGACAACCACGCTCCTGTCGCGACTCGACGGGGCGAATCAAAGGTTACGTTACGTGGCGAAATTCAACGCGGGCGACATGGTCGTCCTGATCTCGGGCTCGATGCGCATGGCCGTCGAGAGCATCGAGGGCGACAACGTAAGCGTGGTCTGGTGCCATGAGGGCCGGATCGGCCGCGACACCTTCACCGAGTCCCTGCTCAACAAGTGGGAGTTCCGCGGCGGCGGCGACCGTGACGATCGCGGCGGCGACCGGGGCGGCTTCCGGGGCGGCGATCGCGGCGGCGACCGAGGCGGGTATCGCGGCGGCGACCGGGGCGGCGATCGCGGCGGCTTCGGCGGCGGCGGCGGCGGCTATCGCGGCGGCGACCGCAACGAGCGGACCGAGCGTCCCGACGACGGCGGCGGCTTCGGCGGCAAGCCCGGGCGCGACGACAACCGTCGCGGCAAGACCGGCTGGGACGGCAAGCCGCGCGAGAAGAAGTTCTTCCGCGACGACGATTGATCGGCTGCGGGCCCCGCGCGGGCCCGCGCCCTTCCCCTGCCGCCCGGGTCGTCCGACCCCGCGCGCGCACCCCTGAGCCCCACCCGCCAGACCGATCAGGACGAGGACCGGCATGACCCGCATCGACCGACGCTTCGCGAAGCTGAAGGCCGAGGGACGGCCTGCTTTCGTCTCCTACGTGATGGCGGGCGACCCCGACCTCGCGACCTCGCTCGAGATCGTGAAGGGCCTCGCCGGCGCCGGGGTGGACGTGATCGAGCTCGGCCTGCCGTTCACCGACCCGATGGCCGACGGCCCCACCATCCAGCTCGCCGGCCAGCGCGCGCTCGAGCAGGGGATGACCCTGCGCAAGACCCTCGGTGTGGTCCGCGCCCTGCGCGAGAGCGACGACGAGACCCCGGTCGTGCTGATGGGCTACTACAATCCGATCTATTCGATGGGCGTCGAGACCTTCCTCGCCGAGGCGCAGTCCGCCGGCGTCGACGGCCTGATCGTGGTCGACCTGCCGCCGGAGGAGGACGACGAGCTCTGCCTCCCCGCCCAGGCCGCGGGCCTGAACTTCATCCGCCTCGCCACCCCCACGACCGACGACAAGCGTCTGCCCAAGGTGCTCTCGAACACCTCGGGCTTCGTCTACTACGTCTCGATCACCGGCATCACCGGCGCGGCCGAGGCCGCCGCCGGCGCGGTGGGCCCCGAGGTGACGCGGATCAAGGCCTCGACCCCCCTGCCCGTCTGCGTGGGCTTCGGCATCAAGACGCCCGCCCGCGCCGCCGAGATCGGCAAGGTCGCCGACGGCGTGGTCGTCGGCTCGGCCATCGTCGAGCGCATCGCCGCCGGCGACGCCCCGGCCCAGGTTCTGGCCTTCGTCAAGACCCTCGCCGACGCCGCCCACACCGCGCGCGGCTGACCCCCCTATCCGACGCCGCCCTTGGCGCCCCCTCCGCTTGCAACCCCAGGCGTCCGGCCCGCCACCGGCCCCGGGCGCCCCACCCGCCTCAGGCCGGAAGCGCCTGTTCTCTGGTGAGGTTCGGAAGCGGCCGTCTCCCGCCCCGCCCACGCGCCTCCCGTTGCTCTCCCCCCGCCATCGCGCATACCCTCCCCCGTCCCTTCCCGACGGAGCCCCCCATGGCGACCCAGTTTGAGCGCATCGAGCCCCCCCTCGCCCGGTTCATCGCGAAGCAGAAGATCTTCTTCGCCGCCACCGCGACCGGCGACAGCCGCATCAACCTCTCGCCCCGCTCGACGGACGCGCTGCGGGTGCTGGACGAGAGCCGGGTCTGCTACCTCGACCTGACCGGCTCGGGGTCCGAGACCTCGGCCCACCTGCTGGCCGACGGCCGCATGACGCTCATGTTCTGCGCCTTCGAGGGGCCGCCGATGATCCTGCGCCTCTACGGCCGCGCCCGCTCGCTGTTCCACGGCACGCCCGAGTATGCCGAGCGCCTGGCCGCCTCCTACGACGGCGAGGCGCCGCTGGGCGCCCGCCAGATTGTGGAGCTGACCGCGGACCTGGTGCAGACCTCCTGCGGCTACGCGGTGCCGCTGTTCGAGCATCAGGGCGAGCGCGACGTGCTGACCCGCTGGGCCGAGGGCAAGGGCGCCGAGGGCCTGAAGGCCTACCGCGCCGAGAAGAACGCCGTCTCCCTCGACGGACTGCCCACCGGCATGCCGGCGTGAGCCGGCTCGACCGGTCCCTCGACACGACCGAGGCCGCCGAGGCGGCCGCCTTCCTCGCCGCGCGCGACGCCTTCCACGACTGGCGCCTGGCCCGGCTGGAGATCTTGGTAACGCCGGAGCGCACCGCCTTCGGCCTCTCCCAGGTCGCGCGCAACCGCGTGGTCGCGGACCTGTCGAGCGACAGCCGCGACCCCGACCAGCCCCCGTCTCTGTGGCGGATCGAGACCGACACGGCCGAGCGCGTCTCGACCGCCTCCCTCCTGGAAAGCCAGTACGAGATCGTGCAGGTCACGGCGCGGGCCCGGGACGGACTGATCCTGCTCGAGATCGACGGCGGAACCTTGACCCTGCTCTGCGCCCGCCTGCGCATCGCCCCCCTGCCCGCGGCCTGAACGCCGCGCCCGCGCCCCGCGCCGCCGGTCCCGGTTCGCTCAGGAACGGGGACGGTCGGGCGGGGCGATGCGGAGGCGCAGCCGACGCGAGGGCCGCCCCGACCGTCGCGCGACGTCCGTCCCTTCGGCGTCCCTGGCTCCGCCGCCCCTCGCACAAAGCCGCCCCCGCGCCTATGTTGGATCGAATGCCAAGGATCCCGAACCATCCGGAGGGCGCGATGATCCCCTATTCCCTGCTGGACCTCTCGCCGATCTGCGAGGGCGGAACCGCCGCCGACAGCTTCCGCGCCAGCGCGGCGCTGGCCCAGGCGGCCGAGCGCGCGGGCTACACCCGCTACTGGCTGGCCGAGCATCACAACATGCCGGGCATCGCCTCGGCCGCGACCGCGATCCTGATCTCCCACGTGGCGTCCCAGACCTCGACGATCCGTGTCGGCTCGGGCGGGATCATGCTGCCCAATCACGCGCCGCTGGTGATCGCCGAGCAGTTCGGCACCCTCGCCACCCTGCACGGCGACCGCATCGACCTCGGGCTCGGCCGGGCGCCGGGCACCGACATGCCCACCGCGCGCGCCCTGCGGCGGGGCATGGACGGGGTCGACCGTTTCCCCCAGGACGTGCTGGAGCTGATGGATTACCTCGGCGAGCCGGCGCCCGGACAGCACGTGCGCGCGATTCCCGGCATGGGCACGCAGGTGCCGGTGTGGATCCTGGGCAGCTCCCTCTACGGGGCGCAGCTCGCCGCGCACCTGGGGCTGCCCTACGCCTTCGCCTCGCATTTCGCGCCGCAGCTGGTGTTCGAGGCGGCCCAAGTCTACCGCGACAACTTCCGCGCCACCGGGCGTCTGCCCGCCCCCCATTTCATGCTCGCCGCCAACGTCTTCGCCGCCGACACGCAAGCCGAGGCGCGCCGCATCCGCACCTCCTCCCAGATCACCATGGCCCGCCTGCGCAGCGGCAACCCCGGACGCTTGCCCGCCCCGGTCGACCGGATCGAGGACGTGCTCTCCCCCGCCCAGATCGCCATGGTCGACGAGATCCAGTCGGTCAGCGTGATCGGCGACCCGGGCCAGGTGCGCGACGGCCTCGCCGAGCTGATCGGCCGCCATCGCCCCGACGAGCTGATCCTGGCCGGCCACATCCACGACCCCGCCGCCCGCATCCGCAGCTTCGAGATCGCCGCCGACGCGATGCGCGCCATGGCCCCCGCCCCCGCCGCCTGACTGCCGCGCCGGGGGCTCCTCCGGCGAAACCGCTGCGACGCCCCGCGACCGCGCCGACACCCGAGCCCCACTAGGGGGACGGCCGGGCGGGGCGTTGCGGCCGCGCAGCGGACGCGAGGGCCGCCCCGGCCGCCTTGCCAGGCCCCCCGCACGAGGCTATCGCCCTGACATGAGCACCCACCTCACCCTCCTGGGCCTCGAGTCCTCTTGCGACGAGACCGCCGCCGCGGTCGTCCGCGCGCCGCTGCGCGACGGCCTGCCCGAAGGTCCCGGAGAGATCCTCTCCTCCGTCGTCATGGACCAGGCGACCCTCCACGCGGCTTACGGAGGCGTGGTCCCCGAGATCGCCGCCCGCGCCCATGCCGAGCGCCTCGACATCGCCGTCGAACAGGCGCTCGCCGAGGCGGGCGCGCCGCTCGACACGCTCGACGCCGTCGCCGCCACCGCGGGTCCCGGCCTGATCGGCGGCGTGCTCTCGGGGGTGATGTGCGCCAAGGGGATCGCGCTGGGCGCAGGCCTGCCCTTCGTGGGGGTCAACCACCTCGCCGGCCACGCCCTTACCCCGCGCCTGACCGAGGGCCTGCCTTTCCCCTACCTCATGCTGCTGGTCTCGGGCGGCCACTGCCAGATCCTGGCGGTGCTGGGGCCCGGCCGCTTCCGCCGCCTCGGCGGCTCAATCGACGACGCGCCGGGCGAGGCCTTCGACAAGGTCGCCAGGCTGCTGGGCCTCGGCTACCCCGGCGGCCCGGAGGTCGAACGCGAGGCCCGTGCCGGCGACGCGACCCGCTTCGACCTGCCCCGCCCGCTGATGGACCGCCCCGGCTGCGACATGAGCTTCTCGGGGCTGAAGACCGCACTCCGCCGCGCGCGCGACCGGCTGGTCGAGACGCAGGGCGGCCTCACCCTGCAGGACCGCGCCGACCTCTGCGCCGGTTTCGAGGCCGCCGCCGCCGATGTGCTGGCAGGCAAGACCGCCCGCGCCCTGCGCGCCTTCGCCCCCGAGGCCGGACCCGCGCCCGCCATCGCGATCGCGGGCGGCGTGGCGGCCAACACGCGGCTGCGCGAGGCGCTCGAGACAGCCGCGGGCGAGGCGGGCTGGCGCCTCGTCGCGCCGCCCCTGCGCCTGTGCACCGACAACGCCGCGATGATCGCCTGGGCCGGCGCGGAACGACTCGCGCGCGAGGGCCCGGACGGGCTGGACCTGCCGGCGCGGCCCCGCTGGCCCCTCGACGCAGGGGCGTCGCCGCTGATCGGCTCCGGGAAACGCGGGGCCAAGGCCTGATCCAGGCCCCAAAACGGCGCGGTCTGCAGGCGCCCTGCGGGCGGGCTTGGCTGCGGGGCGCCTGGGGGGACGGGGAGACCTGGACCTTCGAGCGGGGGAAGCCGCCGGCGGGCTCCTGACTCACCCAAGAACAGGGCCCGCGCCTGTTCTCCGGATCCG
>NZ_CAXBOD010000071.1:0-20145 GCF_963977235.1 uncultured Albimonas sp. | reverse complement strand
GAAGCCCGGGATTCCCAGAACCGGGCGGTCCAGACTTCGGGGTCAGCGCAGATGCGCAGACGATCGCCGCCAACGGCTGGGGCAAGGGCGGGGTCGTCGTCAGGGGGGAACGCCCTCGCGGTCTTCGCCAGTTGCAATCCGGTGGCTCCGAAGAGGACCGGAAGCGCCGCGAAGATGGAGCAGCTCTCCGGCATACGACGCCGACGACCGGTGCGCCGATGATGACAGCCCCCTATCGCGAGTCGCCGGGCGCGCGGGCGAGACGACGTGCGGCGCCGATCGGGACAGACGGCAGCGGCGAAATCTCCGGAACGTCGGAGAAGCTTGCCCGCGCGCGCATCCCTGCCCGCCGCCGACCGGCGGGGGCGGTCGCGAGGGCGATTTCCGCTGCGACCCGGGGGCCGTCATGGTCAGGTCAGGCCGAGGAAGCTCAGAACGATCAGGACGACCACGACCAGGCCGACGATGTAGATGATGTTGTTCATTCGAAGGGTGTTCCTTTTCAGCAGGCGACAGGAGGGATCTCCGTCGCCCTTTTCTGGCACGTCCGGCGTCTCGCGGACGCAGCATGGATCAGCGTCGCGCCGGGCTCGTCGGCCGCCGCGGAGGCGGCGTACGGCACGACCGCTCGCGCCGGGGCGTCGAGCCGCAGCCGGGGGCGCGGATGCCCTGCCCCGAGGCGTGGGGGGATGGGCGCGCGGCCGTCGCCGGGGCCACGAAATTTCGTCTCCGCTGATGCAGGTTAGCGCTCGCCGCGCCGTATAGGGCGAAACTGAGGCCGAGGCGGGAGCGCTGCTCTCGGCCGGTCCGGCCCGCCCCGCCCAACGGCACGCCCCGGGACCCAAGAACAGAAGAGGGGTGGGGAGCGCATCGACCGCCCCCGCCGCGACCGTCCGGGGCGAGTTCGCCGGCGACAAGCGGCAGACGCGTCCTGACAGGACCGATGGGGTCGGAGGCGGCGTTCGGGCAGGCGCCGGCAGGGCGAAGGACGACGTGAACAAGCCCGGACGCCCATGGCGGACGGCCCCGGACCGCGCGGCCCGGGCCTCGTATCCACCACCCCTGCGAAAGGACGTCGCCATGCTGGGATCTCTGCTCGTGATCGGGCTCGTCGTGGTCATGGTCGGCATCCTGCCCGTCTGGGGCGGGAACCGGTCGCTCGGCTACATGCCCAGCGGGGTTCTCGCGGTCGCGATCGTGATCGCGGTGTACACGGTGGCGGCATGACGCGGCCGGACGCCGCGTCCCGTCGCCGAGCCCATCCGGCGCGCGCGCAAACCGCACGCGGGCCGGCGGACGCGCGGGCGCGGCGCGCCGGTCATCGCCGGCGCACCGAGTTTCCCCCGTTGATGATGCCGTTGATCAGGGCCGCCGCCGCCGCGTGCACCTCGCGGTCGCCGTCCGTGGCGGCCTCATGGGTCGCGGCCGCATCCTGGAGGAGCGCGATGATCTCGTGTTCCTTCAGGATCCCGCCGTCGTTCAAGGCCAGGAGCAGGGACTCGCAAATGCTCAGGGCGGCGGCTCCGGCGATATCGTCGGATCGGGGCATGAAAGCAGACTTTCGCTTGAAGGGGCGTCCGCATCCAGAGCCTGCCGGAAAGGCCGCATCTCGAGATCGTACCGCATCGCGGCTGTGCTACGCTGATGCAGAGCAGCCTGCGCCGTTTCTTTTCAGGGGCTTCTGCTGAGCATGCCCAATCAGGGGTCAGCCTCGATGCCCACCGCCTCGGCGACGCCGCCCCCCAGCCCCCTGATGCGGAAGCTGTCGGCCTTCGTGGCGCTGCCCGAGGCCGACCTGGACATCCTGGCGCGGTTTCATCGCCGCCGCCGGTTCTTCGCGCCCGACCACGGCCTGGTCGAAGAAGGCCAGCCCCGGCAGTCCGCCTTCATCCTGGCGGCCGGCTGGGCCAGCTCCTACAAGCTGCAGCCCGACGGCCGACGCCAGATCGTGGACGTGCAGGTCCCGGGCGACTTTCTCGGCCTGCGCAGCATCCTGTTCCGCGCCTCGGACCACAGCGTCGAGGCGGTCACGCCGATCGAGGCCTCCGAGGTTCTGATCTCCGACCTGCTCGACGGCTTCGAGAAGGCGCCGCGGCTGGCGACGGCCATTCTCTGGGCCGCCTCGCGCGACGAGGCCATGGTGGTCGAGCATCTGGTCAACCTGGGCCGCCGCTCGACCGAGGAGGGGATGGCGCATTTCCTTCTGGAGCTCGCGGCGCGGCTGAAGCTGGTGGGGCTCGGCGACGAGACGGGCTACGACTGCCCGCTGACGCAGTATCACCTGGCCGACGTGCTGGGCGTCAGCGCGGTCCATGTGAACCGCATTCTGCGACGCCTGCGCGAACGGGGCCTGGTGACCTTCCAGGACGGACGCGTGCGCTTCGACGACTTCGCGGGGCTCGTCGAGCTCGCCGCGTTCGACACCTGCTATCTGGATCAGGACGGCCCGATCCTGCGCTGAGCCGCACGCGAACGGATCGCCCGACAAGACGGAACGGCCCGACGCGGCATATGCCGCGTCGGGCCGAAGGGCTGACGGAACGCTGGAGATGAATGGAGGGAGAGCCTGGGGATCAGCTTGCCGGGCTGCGCACGAGGCGCCGCGCAGGAGCGGCGGCGGGCGCTTCCCGGCCGCAGCCTCGTCCCGCGGACGGGGGGCGACGGCAACCAGGAGACGAACAAATGGCGGCCGGGCCGAAGAGCCCTGCGAGGGACCGGCCCGGCCGCCTGGTCAGGCCTGCCGTCGCATTTCCCCAATGCGGCGACGGGCCCCGCGCAGAAAGAACCCTCCCAGGCCAACGCCCAGGAGCGGCGCCGCGAGCGGGAGCGGGACTGCACTCGCCTGCACCAGGCCGTTCTGCTGCGCCTGTGCGTCGAACCCCAGACTCGACGACAGGAACTCCATCTTCAGCGTCATGCCGAACGGCGACTCGGTGAGCGCCGCAGGAAAGCTGCTAAAGGTCGTTTCGGAACCGCTGGCTCCGGCGAAGGTCGCCGCGGACCCAAGCTGGAACTCCGCGCTGTCGGGGGCGTCCGCGGCCGACCAGAACGATTCCATAATGATCGAGCTGCCTATGGGAAGAATGGCGGACGCCGACTGTTGCCCCTCCCAGGACAGGAAGTCTTCCAGCACGAAGTCGTAGTCCCAGACCTCGACGATCAGCGGCACGCCGAGATCGTCTTCGCCTCCGGTGACCAGCGACATCGTCATCGCCGCCGCACAGGTCAGACACCGGCCGGTCTGCACGTTCACCCGGTCGAAGCCGAGCGAACTGAGATCGTTCGCGAGCGCCGTCTGATCGTAGCTGATGAAGCCCAGGTTCGGGTCGGTGTCGCTCGCCGAATTGTCGAAGACGGTGATGCTGCTTGCGCCGGCGGTGAGCCGCAACTGCATGAGCGCCGCGGCGGCTCCGGTCGCATAGATTGATCTCGCGCAGATCATGTTCGTCCTTACCGGACACCCGTGTTCGTATCCCTGAACTTACGCGGCGCGGTCGGGTCGAATGCTGATCCAGATCAGCGGACATCGAAATCGAGGAAGAACAGGTTGGAGCCGCCCGCCCGCCGCCGCCCGGTCCGCACGGCCGGCCTGCGAGACCGGTTCCGGCGCCGACGGCGGAGGATGGGTGCAGGTGGACGTCGCCGATCCGTCGCCGGCCGTAAAAGGAGGCCCGGGATCCTGGCGTCGAGCGGTCCGGTTCTCAGGGATCGGAGCGCGTGCGCTCAGGGTCGAACCGTCATTCGCCCGATCCCGACCCGCCGACCATGACCATCTGAAGCAGCACGAGGACGATCGCGAGCGCAGCCCAGATCCCTGCGCTTGCGCCGGGGCGGCCGTCCGTCGTCGACGCGCCGGCGCGCCTGGTCGCCTGAGGCCGCGGGCTTTGGGGAAGAAGCGTGCTCAGGTCTCGCGCCACCCTGCCGCGATCGCTTTCGAGCGCCGGCACGTCCCGGAACCGGGCGAGCAGCGTCTCCAACCGCGCTCGTGCGCCCTCGGGGGGCAACAGGGCCAGTTCAGCGGCCTCGCTCCATGGATCGAGGCCGAGCCGCGCAAGCGTGGACAGGACCGTCACGACGGTCCCGTTCCGGTCCTCGCCGACCGGGGCGTAGAGAAATCGTTCGAATTCGGGGGGATGAGGGTTGAGACCCTTTGGCCTGGCCATCGTCGGTCCGCTCCTGGGTTGGACGACCGCAGATCGTCCCTGTTTCCGTGCAGATTACGCGCAGGCCCCTCCCGGGGCCCTTGCGCAGATCAGGGCCCGGAGAGCCCCGAGCCCTCCTGGGACGGCTCCAGCCGGGCTCCCGGCGGCGCCGACGAGGCGGATCCATGCCGACGCCTCGCAATCCTCCTCGCGGCCGGAGACGCACCCCTGCGGCCGGAAGCCCCTGCCGGGCGAGACCGCGCCGTTCATCTCCCCTGCGCGCCCCTTCGCAGCCAGTCATGCACGAAGGCGAGCTTGCTGCGGGCGGCGTCGGACAGCACGAACGGATAGACGTCGGACAGACCCATGGACCGGTTGACGTGGTTGATCCCGGCGACGACGGAGGTCGCCACGCGGATCAGACGCTCGGCGTCCGGCTCGGAATAGGGATCCCAGCCGGGACTCGGCAGGTCGGACGAGGAGAAGCCTGCGGCGGCGAGGCTGTCGGAGATGTCGGTCAGGTGCAGCAGATGCGCGGCGGTCTCGGCCCAGTCCTCATGCGGATGCGCGGAGGCGTAGGTGGTCACGAACCGCCGCCTCCAGTCGGGCGGAGGTCCGCTCTCGTAGTGACGCTGCAACGCGGCGCGGTAATCCTCTCTTTCGTCGCCGAAGACCGAACGAAAGGCCTCAAGGAAATCGGCGCGCAGACTGAGACGCCACCAGAGCATATGCGCGATCTCGTGGCGCATGTGGCCGATCATGGTGCGATAGGGCTCCTCGAGCGCTTCGCGGCGGGTGGTGCTGAGCACGACGTCGGCCTCGGCCACGCTGATCGTCACGACCCCGGCCACATGCCCCATGGCGACCGGGGTCGGGCCCTCGGCGAGCATGTGAAAGACCGGCCGGGTCCCCGGATCTTCGGGACGGAACCAGTGCCAGCGCCCGAGGTTGTCGAGCACCCACCGCTTCGCCGCCTCTGTCAGGGCCCAGTTCGGGACGGCGTCGGGACTCGAAAGGTTCGGGGCCAGCGCCGTCATCGCGCAGGATCGGCAGAAGGCGCCCTGTTCCGGGGCGATCCAGTTGCATCCGATCGTCTTGCGGTTCGCGCAGAAGGGCGGCATCGGCACAAACGCCCGCGCCTGCGGATCGTATCCGACGGGAATTTCGTCCGCCGTCGCGAGGTTGTCGAACCACAGCGAGCCGGCGCCCACGGGATTGGAAAAGACGCGCATGCAAGGTCTCCTTCTTGAAATCGCCGCCCGAGCGCGAGACGTCCGCCCGCCGAAAACGGTCGAGCGCCGGCCGTCTCGTCCCGAGCGGCCGGCGTCTGGATCGGCGTCCCCGTGGCCTCCGGCCAGAGGACAGGCGCCCGCCCGGTTCCGCCTTCGCGATCCCGGGCGCGAGCCTCCGACCGACGCCTCGACCGGCGCGCGGAGGACCACCGGCTCCGGTCGCCTCGGTCCGGCGCCCTACCCTTTTTTCCGGTCCCCGATCTGAAGGACGTCCTTCTTCTTGGCCGAGTCGGCCGTGGCGGAGACCTTCTCCTTGGGCTTCTTGGCCTTCTTGGCTTCGCGATTGCCGCGTTTCTTGTCGCCCTTGGTCATGGCGTGTCCTTTCAGCGTCGAGGAGGCGGCGCGGCGGCCGGCCGCGCCGTCGGGGTCGCGCGCAATCAGCCCCGTCGAGCCGAGTCGACGCCGGCGATGATCGCTCCGATCAGGTCTGCTCCGCCCCGGCGCTTTTTCGCTTCGGGTTCGGCGCCGACGGGGGTCTCATGGGTCGCGGCCGCGTCGCGAAGGGGCCCGAGAGTCCCATGCTCCGGCCGACGTCCACGCTCGTTCATGACGAGCCGGCACGCCTCTTGGTGAGACGGGGCGTCCTAGACGGTGTGCTCGCTCACCTTGGAAACGCGGGCGTCCTCGCCTGGCATCGCGCCCCCGGGGGATGGCGAGTTTCGCGCGCGACCTTCCTTCTCGCACCACGCGATCGGTGTCGGACTGATCCAGATCAGCCTCCGGGCCGGTTTCCGCTCCGGGGTCACGCCTTGCCGGCAGGCTCAACGACCCCGTTCCTCACTACTGACCTCGACGACCCATCTGACCGCCCGTCGTGAAGACGCCCGGAAAATTCAGTCCCAGTCGATCCAGGGTTCGGGATCAGATCAGATAGGTCCCGGTCCCTGATTCCGGCTGACCGAGGACCGGGGGCCACGGCGGAGGCGCTCGCTGACCCTGCTGGGCTGGAGCGGGAGCCCCTCTGATCGAATCGTCGGGGAGGCCCCTCAGGGGTTCGGTCTGCTACAAGATACCGGCCGGGGAACGAGGCCGGCGAACATGTCGAAAACCCTCTCCGTCGATCTTCGCCTCCGCGTCATGAAGGCCGTGCCGGCGAGCAGGATCAGCCCGCCGTCGCGAGGCGCCGGCAGGCCGGGTTCGACGGCCAGCTCGACCCCGATCCCGAGCGCCTCCTCTGCATCCACGAGACCTGGGCCAGGACGGGCATCGCCCGCGCCCACGGAGCCGAGGGTGCGAACCTTGATCGAGGCCGCCAGCCATCGACTGCGCGTCCTTCCACCCTGCAGCCCGGACTTCAATCTCGTCGAGAACGCCTTCGCCAAGCTCACCGCGCCCCGCGCAAGGCCGCCGAGCGCACCGTCAAAGGCCCCCGGGCCGCCATCGCCCGCATCGCCGACGCCTTTCGCCCCTGCCAACCGCTTCGGCGCCTGCGGCTACGATCCAGACGAGCAGGATGACGCTCTAGACGCCCGTCGCGATCCCTTCCCGGCGGCAAAGCTCGACAATGTCCACGTCGACGCGCAGCCCTTCCAGCGCGACCCGGATCTTCTCATCAGCCGCATACCGCTCGAACGTCGTGCCTCGGATCTCCTAGGGCGTGTTGACGAAGTGGATTCCCAAATCGACTGACGCGTGATTCAGAGTCCTTCCTTGGAAGGGAGGGACGAGTGGCTCGCGACCTGATGAGCGACGAGGAATGGGCGTTCTTCGCGCCCTTCGTGATCGAGACCGGCCTGAAGCGCGGCCGTCCGCCGAAGGATCACCGCCGGGTTCTGGACGGCGTGTTCTGGATCGCCCGGACCGGTTCGCCCTGGCGGGACCTGCCGGAGAGCTTCGGTCCCTGGGCCTCGGTCTACCGCCAGTTCCGACGATGGACCCTGGCCGGGGTCTGGGACGTGATCCTGGAGGCTCTGAACGAGGCCGAAGGCTCGCCCGACAGCGACCAGATGATCGACGGCGCCATCGCCCGCGCCCATCACTGCGCCGCGGGCGCAAGGGGGGGATTCAGGATCAGGGTCTTGGCCGTCCGCGCGTTCGGCGGGCGATCCTTCCACTGGAAGGCTCGCCGACCCGCCTCACCCTCTCGACCAAGGTCCATCTCCGGACGAACGGCGCGGGTCTGCCCGTAGCCATCGAGATCACCGGCGGCCAGGTCTCCGACTATCGTGGATATGCGCCCCTGATGGAGGCCGACGGACCGCCCGCCCGCGTCCTGCTGGCCGACCGGGGCTACGACTCCGATGCGATCCGCCAGGACATGGAAGCCAGAGGCGGCGTCGCCGTGATCCCCGCGCGCAGGACCCGGAAGGTCCGCGAAAGCGTCGACGCCCACATCTACGCCCTGCGCAACCGCATCGAGCGATGCTTCAACCGGATGAAGAATGCCCGCCGCGTCGCCACCCGCTACGACAAAACCGCCGACAGCTACCGCGGCTTCGTCCAGATCGTCTCGATCCGCCTATCGATCAGGGACTTCGTCAACACGCCCTATGGCGATGCAAGCATGAAGCCCGCTGCACGCCGATGGCATCTTCCATCGAGAGGAGTACTCAGAGCGGTTCGCTTTGAGGACTGCTCTGCCCCCTGGAAACTCCGATCTCCGGCGATCTAGATCTGGATCCCAGAGCAACTGGTTGCATCAATCCTCCACCCAAACCTTCGTTCAGCAAGCGCTTTGTCAGATGGCCAATGGCGGACTTGCCCACCGTTGAGCGGACACCTACATGTGTAGCCGCGCCGCCGATCAGCCGGCGCAGCTACCTCCGTCGCGAGTTGCACACAGCACATCCAGGATGTCATTGCACTGCGGAGCTTGAACCGGGTCCGATCTGGACGCGGCGCAGGCTGTCCGCATGCGCCGCAACGGTTGGGCCCATCGATCTCCAACTGACGCGTCGGCGCTCGGCAGGACATTTCGCAATGGGCAACACTCTCCCTTCCAATCCCACGGGCGAGCCTTATCCGCGGCTCGCGCGCGCTCGGACCTGAATGCCGCCGGCGAGACCTATGCGTCTCGACGGGGCTTGTGCGTGCGCTGTCGCCATGTCCGCTCTCCCCGCCTCCCAGTTTCGGGAGCACGACGACGTGCTCCCGGCTCTGCTTCCGCTCGTCCGCCTTCTGGCGCGCCAGGCCGCCCGCGAGGCGCTGGCCGCTCTCGACCAGCGGGCGGCCGTCTCCCTCCCCCACGAACTCAAAGAGGTCTGAGCATGGCCAATCCCAACCGCACCTCCGGCGCGATCCGCAGCCTGCTCTCCACCGAGGAGGTCGCGCGGATCCTGAACGTGAGCCCCAAGACGATCTACCGGGCCATCGAGTCCGGCGACCTGCGCGCCAATCGCATCGGTCGGCAGTGGCGGATCGCCGAGGAGGAGCTGAACCGCTTCATCGACAGCCGGCCCAGCTGGCGGCGCGTCTTCGTCTCCTAATGTCCCGTGAAGGCTCAGAGGTCTCAGCCTTCGGGAGACCGTGGATGGGAACTCCGGGTTCAAATTGACGGCCCCAGTTTCCCGAATGTCCCGCTCAGGTCACCGGCGACCGCTGCGGGGCATTCCTGTCCATTCACCTGAACCTTCGAGGCAATGTCATGAACATCCAGTCCTCCCCCAAAACCGCCAAGACCGCCAAGACCGCCACTTTGCAGGACTTGATCGATCTTCTTGAGAGCGGGGTGGGTCCTGCCGGATCCCGCCGTCGCGATCTGATCTCGGACCTGCGCACCGCCGCGAAGCTCCTGCGCCGCAATCCTTCGGAGATCCGCGCCGACATGGAGGATCTGCAACGCCGCTTCGCCGGCATCCATCCCGTGCAGGCCGGCGTCAGCCCGAAGCGCCTCGCCAATATCCGCTCCAGTGTGGAACGCGCGCTGCGCATTGCTCGGATCGCTCCGCGGTCCAAGAAGCCAAGCGACCGCCTGCCCGAATGGGAGGTGTTTCTGGATGGGATTGACCAGGAATGGAACCGATACAGCCTTGCTCAGCTCGCCAACTTCGCCTCGGCGAAGGGGATCCCGCCTGAGGGCGTGGACAGCGCGCTTCTGCCCGCATTCCGCGCTCATCTGGCGGCATCCAATCTGGGCAAGGACCCCGACAAGACCGTCAAGATCACGACGCAGACCTGGAACGGCATCATCGCGGGAAGCAGCGCGCCGCTGTGCAAGCTGGACAGCCCGACGAGCGATCGCTTCCGCACCATCCCGCTGAAGGACTTCCCGCGGTCGTTCCAGGCCGATCTGGAGGTTTGGATCGACCGCCTCAAGGGCGGCGACATCTGGGACGGCGACGGCCCGGCGAAGCCTCTGAAGCCGAACTCGCTGCAGAACACGCGCGCGACCGTCCGCCAGTTCGCGACCGCGCTCGTGCATAGCGGCCACCCAATCGAGACGATCACGGACCTTTCCGCTCTGGTAGACCTTCAGGCCTACAAGGACGGCCTCCGCCATATCCACACGCGCTTCAATGGGCAGACGCCGACCTGGCTCGCCGGCATGGCGGCCAAGCTGCTCGCCATCGCGCGTCATCACGTCAAACTGCCCGAAGCGGAGACGGCGAAGCTGCTGGCCATCAAGACCAAGCTTGTGGTGGAGCGGACGGGGATGACGGACAAGAACCGCGCGCGCCTGAGCCAGTTCGATGATCCGCGGAATGTGGGCCTGCTTCTGAGCCTGCCGCAGCAGTTGCTCAAGCGGGCGGAGGCGGCCAGTCGCCCCTCCCCTCGCGCCATGCCCTCGACATGATGCATGCGGTTGCGCTCGAGATCCTGCTCGCGGTTCCGATCCGCAGCGCGAACCTCGCCGCGCTTGATGTTGAGAAGCACCTGACCTGGTTCGGGCAGGGCAATGCCCAGACCCTGTCGCTCGCCATTCCCGGCAGCACGGTGAAGAACGGGCAGCCGGTTACCGCCGATGTGAGCCGGGACGCGGCACGCCTCCTCCGCACCTATCTCAAGCGCTGGCGCCCCATGTTGATCGGCACGCTCAACGACGCGGTGTTTCCGATGCGGTCTGGAGGCCCTCGTCGGCCCGGCCACCTGTCGCAGTCGCTTCCGGACGTCATCTATCGCGAGACCGGCCTGGAGATGAATGCCCATCTGTTCCGCCATTTCGCCGGCCTGATCTTTCTGCGCAGGAACCCGGGCGACTTCGAGACGGTGCGTCGGATGTTGGGGCACAAGAAGCTGGAGACCACGACCTCCTTCTACGCCGAACTGGAGACGCGCGAGGCGCTGAAGCGCTGGGACGATGTCCTGCGGGGGGCAGGCCGGTGACCAGGAGCATGCCGCTGATCCTGAAGCCCTGCGACTGGCCTGCCGCTGACCTCGCCGCCTGGGACCGCCTGTTCGCTGCTGGAGACATCTTCGAGGATGCAGGCCCCTGCCAGCAATGGTCTGAAGGGACGCGCCGCCTTCGCCGGCAGTCCTACGGCCACTGGCTCGGATACCTGGCCCGCAACGGCCTCTTGGACGAGCCTGCGGACGTGACGGACCGGGCCACCCCCGAAGCGCTGAAGGGGTTCGCAGAGGCCGAACGCACCCGCTGCGCCACGCGGACCGCCTATACCCATCTGGAAAGCCTCCACGCGCTGATGCGCGCCATGGCGCCGGAGAAGGATTGGTCCGCGCTCAAGCAGGCGACGGACCGACTTCGCCTGCTGTCCGACCTGCACACGCTCGGTCCTCGGCCGCCCGTCACCGCTCGGCAGGTCCACGAATGGGCGATCGCGGAGCGGGCGCGAGCGGAAAGCGCCGAGCGCCTCTCGCTTATGGCGCGGGTCGTGGCGTTCAGGGACGGGCTGATGGTCGATCTGCTGATCCAAAGGCCCCTGCGCCTTCGCAGCTTCATCTGCCTAGACCTGGACCGGCATGTCGTCCCCACGCATGCCGGCGTCCTGCTTCGCTTCGCACCTGAGGATATGAAGGACCGGAAGGCCCGCGATCTGCCGGTCCCTGATGACCTCGTTGAACCGCTGCGGCGTTATCTGGACGAGCACCGACCCATTCTTCTCCAGGGAGCGGATCTCAGCGCGCTCTGGGTTTCGCGTCGGGGCGCGCCGCTCGGAGCCGACAGCTTCCAGGCCCATTTGGCAGATCTCACACGCCGTGCCTTCGGCGTGGCGCTTCGCCCGCATGCCTTCCGCCATATCGCCGCGACCTGGATCGCCGAGCAAGATCCCGCTCATGTCGGGATCATCGCCGCCGTGCTGGGACATGCGACGCTGGCGATGTCCCAGAAGCACTACAACCGCGCGCGCATGATCGAAGCCAGCAACAGCTACCAGAACGTCATCGCCAAACTACGGCTGGAGACGCGGCCCCTGGCCTCCCGCAGCCGAAAGCCAAGCCATGCCGCAGGCCAGCCTTCGCCAAGCGCCAAAGGCATGGGACAGTGAGCGTAAGCGACCACAGGGAGACCGCGATGCGCGCTGCGATCTACGCCCGCTACTCGTCAGACCAGCAGCGAGACGCCTCTATCGAGGACCAGGTGCGGGTCTGTCGTCGCCGGATCGCCCAAGAGGGCTGGACCGAGGGGATGATCTACACCGATCATGCGATCAGCGGCGCATCGCAGTTTCGCCCTGGCTACCAGAAGCTGATGGAAGACGCCCGCGTGGGCCGCATCGAGGCAGTGGTCGCAGAGAGCCTCGACCGCCTCAGCCGCGGCCAGGAGCACATCGCCTCCCTGTTCAAGCTTCTGTCCTACCGGGACGTGCCGCTGATCACGGTCAGCGAAGGCGCGATCTCGGAACTCCACATCGGCCTCAAGGGCACGATGAGCGCGCTCTACTTGAAGGACCTGGCCGACAAGACGCGGCGAGGGCTGGAGGGCCGCGTCAAACAAGGGCGCTCCGCTGGCGGGATCGCCTACGGCTATGAGGTCGTTCGGAGCCTCGACGCTCAGGGCGTGGCGACCACCGGGGAGCGCCGGATCAACCCGACGGAGGCGTACACCGTTCGCCGGATATTCGAAGCCTTCGCCGGCGGAATCAGCCCTCGCGGCATCGCAGCGGCCCTGAACAAGGATGGCCTCGCTGGGCCGTCCGGCAAGCCCTGGGGCGCGTCCACCATCTATGGCAACTGGCGGCGCGGGACGGGCGTGCTCAACAACGAGCTCTACATCGGCCGGCTGATCTGGAACCGGCAGCGGTTCGTCAAGGATCCGGATACCGGGCGCAGACAGGCCCGGATGAACCCGCCGGAGGCGTGGATCATCGAGGACGTCCCGGATCTGAGGATCCTGACCGATGAGCTCTGGCATGAGGTCAAAGCCCGCCAAGGCGCCACCCGCAAGGCAGTCACCGAACCAGGCGCCATCCGCTCCGAGCGGGCACGCCGCCCCCGCTACCTGTTCTCGGGCGTCCTGACCTGCGGGATCTGCGGCGGCGGCTACACCCTGGTGGGAGGCCAGCACTATGGCTGCGCCAGCACCCGCAACCGCGGCACCTGCGACAACCGCCTGATCATCAGGCGCGACGTGCTGGAAGAGACCGTCCTCTCAGGCCTACGGGAGAACCTGCTGCATCCCGACCTGGTCGCCGAGTTCATCGAGGAATTCAGAAGAGAGACGGATCGGTTGCAGAAGCGGGACCGCGCCGCAGCCTCGTCACGCCGCAAGGAACTGGCGAAAGTCGAGCGACAGGCGCAGCGGATCGTCGAGGCAATCAAAGACGGCCTTTATGTCCCGGCGATGAAGGCGGAGATGGCAGAACTCGAAGCGCGTCGTGCCGAACTGGAGGCTGCCCTCGCCGCGGCGCCGGCCGAGCCCCCTGCCCTGCATCCGGGCCTGGCGGAGCTCTACCGGCGCAAGGTGGCGGACCTGACGGCGTCGCTCGCGGACCCTGACCTTCGCACGGAGGCGGCGGAGGCGCTGCGGGCGTTGATCGAGGAGATCCGCCTGACCCCGCAGGACGGTGTCCTGACGATCGAGTTGGTGGGGCAGCTTGCAGGGATACTTGCGTTGGGGAACGCGAAGAGCCCCCGCGCTTTGAACGTGGGGGCTCATTCGGTCATTCTGGTTGCGGGGGTAGGATTTGAACCTACGACCTTCAGGTTATGAGCCTGTGGAACAATGTCCGCGAGGGCATTGGCTGGATTGATAGAATTTGAGCGACATCCGCAGTTAGCTCTTTCTCAACGACTTTTCGCGAGCCTCGGCGACAGGCTCGGACATATGCGGACGAGTTCGGACGGAATTCGTTCGGACACGGATCGGACATCGGGCCGCAAGAGCCATTCAGCGGAGGCGGTCGATGCCCAGGAGATCCACCGAGAAGCTCAGCGACAGGTTCATCCGGTCGCTGCCGGATCCGGAGGCGCGCGCCCGGATCGTCTACGACGCCGCGCTGCCCGGCTTCGGGCTCCGGCTGACGCCGGGCGGGGCGCGCGCGTTCGTGCTGAACTACGTCGTCTCGGGCCGCGAGCGGCGCATGACCATCGGGCGGTTCCCGGCCTGGTCGACCTCGGCGGCCCGCGAGGAAGCGCGGGCGCTGCGCCGGCGGATCGACCTCGGCGAGGACCCGATGGCGGAGAGCGCCGCGCGGGACGCGGCGGCGGCTGCCGCGCGGGCGACGCCGACGGTCGCGGATCTTTTCGCGCGCTATGATCGTGAACATCTGCCGACCAAGGCGCCGCGCTCGGCGGCCGACGATCGAAGCATGTGGCGCAGCTGCATTCTGCCCGCGCTTAGCGCGCGCAAGGTGGCGGAGGTCGCGCCGGATGACGTCGACCGATTGCATGCCGAGGTCTCGCGGTCACGGCCGGTGCGGGCGAACCGCATCGTCGAGGTTCTGCGCAAGGCGTTCAACCTGGCGATCCGCTGGGGCTGGCGTGCCGACAATCCCGCCGCCGGGGTGCGGCGGAACCGGGAGGAGCCCCGCGACCGCTACCTCTCGCCCGCCGAGATCCGGCGCCTCGTCGTGGCGCTGGATCGGCATCCCGAGCGGGTCAGCGCCAGCGCGATCCGGCTCCTGATGCTGACCGGGGCGCGGCGCTCCGAGGCGCTCGGCGCGACCTGGGACCAGTTCGATCTCGAGGCCGGGGTGTGGATCAAGCCGTCCTCCCAGACGAAGCAGCGCCGGGCGCATCGCGTGCCGCTCTCGGCACCGGCGGTGAGGATGCTGGCTGAGATGCGGCAGGCGGCGCGAGGACGCTTCGTGTTTCCGGGCGCGGATCCGGAGCGGCCGCTGACGGACGTGAAGCGCACCTGGCTGGCGGTTTGCCGCGACGCCGGGCTGGCGGTCGGCGAGCCCAAGCGATCGGCCGCCGGAGAGGTTCTGCGGGACGCGCAGGGCGAGCCGCGTCTGCGCTGGACGCCGACCGTCCGCCTGCATGACCTGCGCCACACCTATGCGAGCATCCTGGCCTCGCAGGGCCTGTCGCTGCCGGTGATCGGCGCGCTGCTTGGCCATAGCCAGCCGCAGACGACGGCGCGCTACGCGCATCTGCTCGACGATCCCCTGCGGGCGGCGACGGAAGCGGTCGCCGGGGTCGTCGCTGCGCAGTCCGCGGAAGTTGCCGTCATGCCAGACGCCGAACTCGGACAGGCGCGGACGAGCGCTTAGCCTGCCGTTAACCAGCATCACGCTAAGCAGGTTCCACGGCCAATCGTCGCCGCAACCGCTCGAGACCCCTCCGATGCGGTTGCGGTGGCTTGAAGGCCCCGTCGTCCCAGGCCACCAGTCCCCTCGGCGGGGGTCTCGCTCCAGAACAGGAGCAAGACGCATGGGCAAGCCCTCGACCGACACCACTGACGCGCAGCAAGGCGGCCTCACGCTCGCCGGCCGCCGGTATCTGTCGCCTGCAGAACTTTCCCGACTGCTCGGCGTTACCCCGCGCACGCTGAACCGCTGGCACGAAGCCCGCATCGGGCCGCCGAGGGTCAAGGTGGGCTCGATGGTCCTCTACGACTGCGAGAAGCTGCCGGAATGGCTCGACTGCCATGAATGCCGCCCCGTCGAACGACGCACCGACCGGCGGAGGGCGCGCTGATGGCCCGCGACTTCGACGCCGAACACGCGCCCCGGCGCAGCAACCCGACGATCGCGGATCTCCGCGCCATGACGCTCGTGGAGCGCGGCTGGCTTGGCGAGAGCGATCGCGCGAACGCGTTTCGCCTCGCAGCCCGCTTCTCGGACCACCTTCTGCATCAGCCCGGCCGCGGCTGGGCGGTCTGGGATGGCCGACGCTTCGACTTCGCGAAGGGGTGGGAGCGGGCGCTTCGGACCTGCATGCGGCTGTCCGACCTGATCGAGGAGGAGGCCGTCGCAATCCGACTGCATGAGGCGACGGACCAGGAAGCTGAGGCCAGGATGTGGATCACACGCGACGGCGTTCGGCCCCGGCAGATGACCCATGCACGATCGCTGGTGCAGAAGGAGCGAGCCGCCGACCATCGCGACCATGCCGAGCGCTGCGGCAATACCGGGCGCATCAAGGCGGCAATGGAACTCCTGAAGGCCCTGCTCCAGGTGGACGCCTCCGGCTTCGACGCTCGTCCGTCCCTTCTGAACTGCACGAACGGCACGCTCGACCTGGAGGCGCTGGCCGCCGGTCGCCGCGGCCACGAAGCTAACGACGGATCGCAGCCTCGGACGCCTCTGCGCTCCCACGATGCCGGCGATCGCCTGACCAAGGTCGCCCGCGCAGCGTGGGACCCAACCGCCGACGGCGAAGCCTGGGCCCGGTTCCTGTCGGACGTGATGCCCGACCCCGAGATGCGCGCCTTCCTCCAGCGCGCCCTCGGCCTCGCCGTCTTCGGACGCAACGACCAACAGGTCGCCCTGTTCCTTCGCGGCGAGGGCGGCAACGGCAAGTCCACGCTCGTCAATGCCGTCGCCCACGCGCTGGGCGACTACGCCGCCCCTTGCCGGATCGAACTGCTGCTCGAGACCCGCACCCAGGCCGCCGGCGCGCCGAGCCCCGAGGAGATGAACCTCCCCGGCGCCCGCCTGTTCCTCTGCCCCGAGCCCGACCGCTCCGACCGCCTCAGCGCGAAGAAGCTCAAGGCCTTCACCGGCGGCGATCCCCGCCCGATCCGCGCGCCCTACGGCGAGCGCGAGTTCGTCTACACGCCCACCGGCATCCCGGTGATCACCTGCAACCGCACCCCGCGCCTGGCCACCGACGACCACGGCACGCGCCGCCGCATGGTCTTCATCCCCTTCGAGGCGCGGCTCGACCAGCTCCCGCCCGGCCGCCGACGTGACCAGCGCGACCTGGAGGCGGAGCTGAAGGCCGAGGCCCCGGCGATCCTCAACTGGCTGATCGAGGGCTGGCTCGCCACCCGTTCCCGCGGCCTCGACGCCCCGCCCGACGCCCGCGAGCAACGCGAGAGCTTCGAGGCCCTCGAGGATCCGGTCGGCGAGTTCCCCGCCGCCCGCTGCGTCCACCGCCCCGGCAAGCGCCTCCGCAAGCAGGCGGTCTTCGACGCCTACGATCGCTGGGCCGCCCGCGAGATGGCCCCTCCCCTGCCCCGCGACGCCTTCAATCGGATCATGACCGAGAAGGGCTACGTCGCCCGCAAGACCTCGGGCGGACGCCTCCACTGGGAGGACATCGCCTGGGCGAGCGACGGGGCCGAAGGCGCGCCGAGCGACTGAACCCCGCGCAGCCCGTTGGTAGCGGCGGCGATGAACGGGGGACAGGGCGCCGCCCCTGTCCCCACCTCTCTCGGCAAGCACCTCTACATGTCTCATCCGGTCGTCGCCCTTCTGGCACATCGGGCCGCTCCGTGAGCGCGGCGGGCGTCATCAAGGGCAAAGAGCGGGAGGCCTTGGGCGGCGTCCGGCGACAATTTATCCAGCGATTCCTGAGCCGCGGGACCGACGGGACAAATGGGCAGGAATTTCGCGCCTTTCTATTTTCTATGGTGCGTTCATCCATCTCTTTGAGAGTCTTTCCCCTTCCCTCCCCACTTAGAAAATACCCTTTCAGCTGACCTGAACGAAAAGCACCCCACAACGCGCTGGCGCATCAAAATGGAGCATCGGCCCACCAAGCCTTGAATATCTAACTGGCGAGCGGCGAGCCCGAGTTCGCTGCCCCGAATGACCATGACGGGATCGATATCATGGCCACGAGATCACCAGCCACCAATCCTGACGGTGGCACGCCGGCTGCCGGCCCGGAGCGGAGCGGACGTAGGCTATTCGGGTCAAGGCCACGGCGCAGCGTCGCCAGAACTTCCACTCACGCCGCGGTAAAAAAGAACATTGTGCGTCGGCAGGGTCAGCGCCTCGAACATGTGCGCGGTTGAAGTCAGAATTGATTGCCTGCAGTCTGCAGCACGGCAGGAGCGCATCCATGCGAATTACGAAGATACATGTTCAGAACTATCGCTCGATCATCAACGGCGAAGCGTTCGAAATTGATAAGAACAAAACGATCCTGGTCGGCCCCAATGAAGCTGGCAAAACCGCGCTATTGCAGGCGATCCAGCACCTAAATCCGCCCAGCGGAGTGAAGCCTCTCAGCGCGTTGCGGGACTATCCGCGCTCCCGTTACAGCAAGATCACAACAGGTGAGGTAGATCCCGCCGAAACAAAGGTTGTCGAAGCAGAGTTCGAACTTGATGACGACGAGCGCGCTCTGCTTCCGGAGGGGATGAAAGACGCAAGCTATGTCCTGTGGCGGAACCTCGACAACTCGACGGGGCATCGCCTGAAAGGAGCGCCCGACAGGAAGACCTTCGCTGACATCGACAAGGATTTGCTCCGCCTCGCAGCTCACGTTGACCATCAGTTTGCTACTGTGGAGGGCAGCACCGATAGCAAGCCATCTGAAAAGCTGAACGCCATAACCGCGGACTGGAAAAGCTGGAACCAAATAGAAGGCGACAAAGCCAAGGCGCTTTCGGGCTGACTTGACACGATGCTTCCTTTCGTTGACGGAGACAACAAGAAGGAAGAGGCTCGCTACGATAGTCTCAAGACAGCAATTGGCATCGGCGACGCCCGGGACGACGCGGTTCAGGCGCTCCGGGAGCGCGTTCCCGTATTCGTACTGTTCAGCAATTATTTCCGCGTCCGTCCGCTGATCCATCTGTAGCAGTTGGCGGGACGGATCGCGAACAGCACGCTCGACGAAGAACGATTTGACTACGGGAACGTCTGCCTTCTGAACCTGCTCGGGTTCACCGCCGCCGAGCTTTCCGAAATGGGGACCGCGCCCGATCCCGACGCCAATAATCCCGATGCGATGGAAATCTATCGGGAGAAGCTTGATAAGCGGCAATATCAGCTTAATGCCGCCGAGGTCAGCCTCACACGCGAAATCAGGTCGGTCTGGAATCCCGATGAAAGCAAGGGCGAGGCGGCGAAGCTACGGCTGCGGGCGGACGGACAATACCTCAAAGTGACGGTTGAAGACGATCTCGGGGTCGAAGTCGAACTTGACCAGCGCTCCGAAGGGTTTCAGTGGCTTGTATCCTTCTTCGTGGTCTTTTTCTCCGAAGCGGAGGGCGACCATAAGAACGCCGTGCTCCTTCTTGATGAACCAGGGATGAGCCTTCACGCCCTGAAGCAGCGCGAATTCCGGAAGACGATTTCGCGGCTGGCTGCGGACAACCAGACTATTTATACGACCCATTCGCCGTTCCTTGTCGGCCCAGATGAGCTCGACCTTGTCCGCGTCGTCGAGATGGCAAACAGGGAAACCGGAACCAAAGTCCACACGTCCGTCACCGCGAACGATCCAGCCGCTCTTCTGCCCCTACAGGAAGCCCTCGGCTACGATCTCGCTCAGAGCCTCTTCACGCAGAAACAGAATCTCGTCCTCGAGGGGCTTACAGATTACTGGTACGTTGACGCGGTTGCCGCTCTTTTGCGGGACTCGGGCGACGTGAACCTCAACGAAAAGGTCGCCCTTGTTCCGTCGAGCACCGCAGGCAAGGTTGTGTATTTCTCGACGATCCTTCACGCGCAGGGCTTCAAGGTAGCGGCGCTTTTGGATTCCGACAGCGCAGGCGACCAGGCCGCGAAGCAAGACACGCTTGTTCACACGCTCGGCAACAAGGGCATCTTGCGGACGAAGGACTTCCTCGTCAGTCCCGTCAAAGCTGCGGAAATCGAAGACATGCTCCGCGAGACGTTGATCGCTGTTGCTAAGTCGGACTGCGGCTGGGATATCGCCGCCGTCGCGGCGAAGCAAAAAGACCGCCCACTCGTCAGTATATTTGAAAGCGAGATCAAGGGATTCTCAAAGTACCGTCTTGCAAAGGCTTTTGTTAGCTGGTCTCGAGATCATACAGCAAAGGACCTGAAATCAACCGAACGCGAACAATGGACGAAGTTGATCCGGGTGGTGAATTCTGCACTCAAGTAGAGACAGGATACCAATGCTTTGGTAGACTGTAATTTGGGGACAGTCGAACTCCGATTGGTCGCTTCATTTGGAATTCCGCGCTAACGTTGCTGCGGTGGCGCAGGTCGGATCTTGGCGAGGCAGGCCAATGAATGTCGGCTCCAGACGCCGGGGCGACGCGTCTTTGCATGTGCAGCGAACTTCCGCTTCCCGCCTCCTTTTGCCTATAACCTTGAGGGGCGCTGACTGGTTAGATTTTCTGGGAGCCCTCAGTGGGCCGGTAGCACTCGGAATCGATAGGCTTGTTCAAGTGGGTGTCGAATGGGCCATAACGTTCCTCAGATTGACGCCCCCCCTCGCGGGTCCTCCTGGTCTGCCCCCTGAAAAGTGGTCCTCCCTGAGGTAGGCTTTCGAGCCTTTGG
>NZ_CAXBOD010000070.1:0-21272 GCF_963977235.1 uncultured Albimonas sp. | reverse complement strand
CGGGGAAAGAATACCCGGGATTCCAGCTGCGAGCGGTCCAGTTCTTTGGGGGCAGAGCAGGTTGAGATGGTCTTCATGCCGCCGCTTTGTTGACGTCCGTGGCCGCGTAGATCTCATTCGGGGGTCTTGTGCCCAGGGTCGAGTGCGGTCGGTGGGCGTTGGAGTGGTCGACCCACCTGCGCAGACCCGCGCGGAGGTCCGAGCCGGTCCCGAAGGCGTGCAGGCAGATGCGCACGCCCGCGTTCTGAAGCGCGCCGGTGACCCTCGGGCTGCCGTGGTCGCTGTTGGATATCCCCGCCCGACCGTGGCGCGCCAGAGTTGCTTCCAACGCCTCGATGCAGAAGTCCGCATGCAGCGTGTTCGACACCCGCCAGGCGAGCGCCTTCCGCGTCGCCCTGCCCATGATGGCGACCGGCTGATCGCGACCAGCCGGCCCTGCCGTGCGATCGACAGCCGCGGGTGAGCGAAATCGATCGTCTCTCGCCTCCGGGACACGCTCATCGTCCGGAGGCTTTCAGCACAGGTTCCCGCTCCAGGTCCGGCTCCCCGATCTTCGCGTGCAGCTTCGACAGCTCCGCCTCCCGATCTGCCGCCGCCGCCTCGGCCCGGCCCGAGAGCGCGCCGGACATGCTTTCGACGGACCGCCGCAGACGACGTGGCGAACCTGCTTGTCGCCCGCGACAAACGCGGTCCGCCCCGAGGCGATGAAGGGTGCCACGCCGCCTCTTCGCAGACTGCCGCGATGGCGCTGTCGCCGGTCCGCTTGCAGGCGGGACTTCCCGCTGGCGTTTCAGCGCGTTGCGGATTCAGCCCTGCCAGAACACCGCGATCAAGCGATGCATCGCGTGCGCGGCAACCTGGCCGCCGGCACGGAGGACCTCGTTGCATATCCGGCAGCCTGCGCCGGCCATGACCTTCATCGGCGCGTGACGGTGTCCACGATCGCGCCCGCCGCCATCGAGCGGTCGGCCACGCTGTTGAAGTCGACGAAAGACTTGGGCTTCCTCGACCGGCCGATGTTCGAGACGATCTGTTGTCCGCGACCGCGGCGAAAAGCGGGGCGGACAGCCCTGGTCGTGGCGAACCAGATCGCGTCGACCAACGGACCGGAGTGGACCGCGCGCTCGCCCTCAAACACCCCGGTGCAGCCGGCCCGGTCGGCATGCGTCGAACAAGGCCGCCACTGGAGTGCGGTTTCGCGGGGGTCCGGGTCGTCCTGCGCGGTCGATCGGCCCGTGGAGAGGACCCCAATGGCGGCGGCGCGGCGACTCTTCCTGACGGGCATACTGCGCGGATCGATTGTCGCCGAGAGCGTCTGTGTCGATGGGACAAAGTGCGCCCGATCTCCCCAGGACCCTGCCGCGGCAGGTGTCGCGCATGCTGTGACGCCCAAGGGCATCACGTTCGGCATCGCCAACACGGGTGCGCCGAGGGGCGGCTTTTGTTCCACGGTGCGCACACGCTGGCACGCGCCGCGAAACTGCAGAAGTCTCAGGCGAAGCGGCCGGCGTCTGACGGGCCGGCAAGAGTGGATCCGCCGCCGGTTCGCAAGCCCGGAAGTCGATCCGCAGGCCCTTGAGCGAATGCCGTCTTGCGGCGGGCGCCCACATGGGCGCCGCCTGCGGTTGCGCGGGGGCGCGGGTCGGCTAAGGTCCTCGCGCGGAAGGCAACGGAGGGCGCGCGCATGGCGGACACGATCGAGGCGGCCCCGGCCGAGAGCCCCGGGGCGAAGTCGACGGGCGCGAGCACCGGGCCGGATTCGGCGCCGCCGCCGGCCGCGGCGCGCGACGGGCTGGCGGGGCTGCGCCGCGCCACGCTGTGGGCGCTGGGGATCGCGGTGGCGCTGTTCGCCTATTACGTGATCGCCGACCGCACCACGCCGTTCTCGGGCGACGCGCGGGTGCAGGCCTTCGTGCTGCGCGTGGCGCCGGAGGTGACCGGCCACGTGGCCCGCGTCAACGTCGTGGACAACGAGGTGGTCGAGGCCGGCGAGGAGCTGTTCGCCATCGACCCCGAGCCCTTCCAGATCGCCGTCGACCAGGCCCAGGCGCGCCTCGAGCAGGCCGGCCAGGCCGTCGGCGCCAACACCGCCGCCGTCGACGTCGCCCAGGCCCAGCTCGAACGCGCCCGCGCCAATGCCCAGAACGTCCGCGCCCAGACCGAGCGCGTGCTGGAGCTGGTGCGCAAGGGCGTCTACGCCAAGGCGCGCGAGGACGACGCGCTGGCGGCCATCGACGAATCCGAGGCCGTGGTGCTCGCCGCCGCCGCCGACCTGCGTCGCGCGCAGGAGCAGCTGGGCCCCGAGGGCGAGAACAATCCCGGCGTGCAGGACGCGCTCGCGGCCCTCGAAAGCGCCCGCTACAACCTCGAACGCACCACGATGACCGCGCCGGCGCGGGGCGTGGTGACCAACCTGCAGCTCGCCGCCGGTCAGACGGTGACCGCCGGCGCCGCCTCGATGACCTTCATCTCGGCCGAGGACATCTGGCTGCGCGCCGCGATGCGCGAGAACAGCCTGGGCGTGCTCAGCCAGGGCCAGTCGGCCGAGGTGGTGCTCGACGCCCTGCCCGGCCAGGTGTTCCGCGCCACCGTGCGCTCGGTCGGCTGGGGCGTGGCCGGAGAGGCCGTGGACCCCGCCACCGGCCTGCCCCAGTCGACCGCCGCGCAGGGCTGGCTGACCGACCCGCAGCGCTTTCCGGTGATCCTGAGCTTCGAGATGGAGCAGCTGCCCCGCGGCGCCCGCTACGGCAGCCGGGCGGCGGTGATCGTCTATACCGGCGACAACGCGGTGATGGACGCGATCGCCTGGGCGCGGATCCGGCTGATCGCCCTGCTGACCTATGTCTCCTGACGCGGACCCGCAGGCGGGGGCGCGGCTGAAGGCGCGGGGGCTGCGCATCGCGCTGGCCGTGACCGCGGCCCTGGCGGTCGAGGCGCTGCGGGGCGCGGACCTGCCGATCCTCGCCCCGATGATCGCGCTGCAGATCCTGGCCACGGCCCAGCGGCCGCCGGGAGCGAAGATGCTGGCGATGCTGTTCGGAGCGGCGGCGGCCTCGTCGCTGGTGGCCTGGGTGATCGCGGCCTTCACCGTCTCGATCCCCGGCGCCTACCCGCTGGGGATGGGGGTGCTGTACCTGTGGTGCTTCGCGCTGGCGATGCATCCGAAAACCCGGCCGCTGGGGGCGATGGCGCTGACCATGACCATCGTGGTCGGCGCGCTGTCGGCCGCCTCGACCGGGGCGGCGGCCGGGCTGGCGCTGTCGCTGGTGCTGTCGATCCTGGCCGGCGCGGCGGTGGTCTACCTGGCCTTCGCCGCGCTGCCCGGCCCGCCGCCGCCGGCCGCGGCCGCCGGCCCGCAGGCCGGGGCCGACGCCGACGCCGACGCCGAGGCCGAGGCCGAGGATGACATCGCCGAGCCCGCCGGCGTTCCGGCGCCCGAGATCTCGGTCGCCTTCCGCGCGGCGCTGGCCACGCTGACGATGCTGCCGCTGCATCTGTGGCTGACGGCGGACGGCGGGGTGGCGGCCATGCCGGTGCTGTTCACCTGCTCGTCGATGCTGCGCCAGCCGGGGGTGGCGGCCTCGCTACGCGATTCGCTGACCCGGCTGGCGGGGACCGCCGCGGGCGGCGCGGCGGCGGCGGGCGTCCACGCGCTCACGCTGATGCATGGCGAGGCGACGCTGGCGCTGGCCATGGTCGCCACGCTGTCGCTGGGCTTCGCCTGGCGGATGTCGGGCGGGGCGTTGCAGGCGCAGGTCTGGCTGCCGGGCTTCGTCACCTTCCTGGCCCTCTACGGCATGACCCTGTCGCCGAGCCTGGGCGGCGACGAGGTCGCGGCCTCGGAGCGCCTGTGGCAGGTGGCGGTCGGCGCCGTCTACACGGTCTGCGCGGTCAGCCTTCTGGCGCCGCTGGCGCGCCGGATCAGCGGTCGCCGCGCAGGCCTCCGCCCGGTTTGAGGTCCGAGGCGATCCGCCCGATCAGCACCGCCACATAGAGCGCGCCGACCACCGCCTCGGTCGCCGCCAGGATCCGCGCCATCGGCGAGACCGGCAGCACGTCGCCGTAGCCCAGCGTGGTGACCGTCACCAGGCTGAAATAGACCAGATCCGCGCCCGTCGGCCCCTCGCCCGGGACCGCGATCGCGCCCGGGTGCAGCAAGAGCGCGGCGGCGTAGAGCTGCGCCCAGGTCAGCGCCAGCATGAAATAGCCGAACACCGCGCCGGCCAGCGCGTCGCCGTCGGCCTTCTGCTCGCGCACCAGCGCCTCGACGGTCAGCCACAGGGTCTGGGCGGCCAGCCACAGGGCCGCGGCGAAGGCCAGCCCCGCCGCCACGGGCGAGCCGGTCGCCTGCGCCAGCAGGTGCAGCGCCAGCCACAGCAGCGGGGTCGCGAGCTTCAGGGGCCGCGCGACGCTGGCCGAGCGGGTGACCAGCCCCGTCGCGGCCACCGTGGCCGCGAACAGCGCCGCCAGCGCCGCCTCGCCCAGCGCCGAGCCCTGCAGCGCCGGCTGGCCCAGCAGCAGCGCCGCGGCCAGCGCCAGCAGGAAACGATAGCGCCAGCGCTCCGCCGCGGGCGCGAGGCCGAGCCTCATGCCCTCAGGCTCCGGGGAGCGGCGGCGGCGGCGGGGCGGCGGCGGCCTCCAGCTCGGGGTCGAGCGTGTCGGTCTCGAAGGCGATCCAGGTGGTCACCATCTCGTAGAACAGCGCCAGGATCACCGGGCCGATGAACAGGCCCAGCAGCCCCATCGAGAGCGTGCCCCCGATCACGCCGATCATGATCACCACCATCGGCGTGGTCAGCCCGCGGGCCATCAGGATCGGCTTGAGCACGTTGTCGAGGAACAGCACCGGGATCATGTAGAGCGTGAAGATCGCCGCGTGCAGCGTCGGGTTGATCGCCCAGTCGAGGATGATCAGCGGGATGATCACCAGCGGCGGCATCTGGATCACGCAGGCCATCACCGCGGCCGCCGCCAGGAAGCCGCCCAGCGGCAGGCCGGCGACGATGATGCCGATGGCGGCCAGCCCGCCCTGCACGATCGCCACTCCGATCACCCCGCGCGAGACGTTCTGGATCGTCTTCGAGGCCATCATCGTCATCGCCCGTCCGCGGGCCGAGATCCGCCCCGCGACGCGGCTGGTGGCCTCGGACAGGGGCGCCGCCCAGGCCAGGAACACCGCGGCGAAGATCACCGACAGCGCGAACTGCAGAACCCCCAGGATCAGCCCCGCGCCGGCCCCGGCCAGCGAGGCCGCGATCTCGCGCAGCTTGGGCGCGTACTGCTGCGAGAGGGCCAGCAGGTCGACGCTCGCCTCCTGCCAGGTCTCGAACAGCTTCGCGCCCACCAGCGGCCAGTCGCGCACGGATTCGGCCGGCGGAGGCAGGGTCAGGGTTCCGTCGCGGATATGGGCCAGCAGCTCGCCCACCGAGTCGACCAGCGAGTTCACGATCAGGATCGTCGGCCCGATGATGATCACCAGCCCCAGCAGCGCCATCACCGTGGCGGTGCGCCCGCGCCTGCCGCCCAGCCTGGCGTTCAGCCAGTCGAAGGCCGGCGCCAGCGCCACCGCCAGGATCACCGACCAGATCAGGATCGAGGCGAAGGGCGCGATCAACTCGAAGCTCAGCGCCATGAACAGCGCCAGCACGCCGATCGTCACGAACACGTCGACGGACAGCGTGATCACGCGCTGGCGGGCGGGATCTTCGGGGTGGGTCATGACTCGGTCCCTTCTGGACGCGGTTCCGGGCGGCGGCAACCGGGGCCAGTCTCGCCTCGCCGGCGCGTTTAGGGAAGCGGTCGAAACGCGCGGCCCGGCGACGTCGCGGGAATGCAACTGTCGGGGGACGGCTCCGCGCGCGCCTCTCGCCCCGCGGCCGCGGCGGGCCGGGGGGCGAGGACCCGCTCGGCCTGGCCGGACGCCGCGGTCAGGACAGGCCGAAGCGGGCGAACAGGTCCTTGAGGTTCTCCTCGGGCCGCGCGCCGATGTGGGAGATCACCTCCCCCGCGCAGACGCAGCCCATGGTCCCGCAGGTCAGCAGGTTGCGGTTGCGCGTCAGCCCGTAGAGGAAGCCCGCCGCGAACAGGTCCCCCGCCCCGGTGGCGTCGACCCGCTTCATCGGCGCGGCCGGCGCATGCACCGTGCGGTCGCCCTTGAGCACGTAGGCGCCCGAGGGGCCCACGGTGCAGGCCACGATCTCGACCTCCTGGCGGGCAAGGTCCATGGCGTCTTCCAGCGTCTCGGTCTGGTAGAGGCTGACCAGCTCATGCTCGTTGGCGAACAGCAGGTCCACCTCCTCGATCACCATCTTGCGGAAGGCGTCGCGGTGACGCTCGATGCAGAACGGGTCCGACAGGGTGATCGAGACCTTGCCGCCGGCGGACTTGGTCGCGGCGATGGCCTTGCGGAACGCCTCCTGGCTCTCCATCCCGTCGAAGCGATAGCCCTCGAGGTAGATCCAGCTCGCGTCGGCCATCAGGGCTTCGTCGATGTCGTCCGGCCCGAGGTCGGCCGAGACGCCCAGGTAGGTGTTCATCGACCGCTCGCCGTCCGGAGAGACCAGCACCATGCAGCGCCCGGTCTCCTCGTCCAGCCGGTCCTTCGGCGTCGGCGGGGTGTCGAAGGCCACCCCGAGCGAGCGGATGTCATGGGCGAAGATCGCGCCCAGCTGGTCGTCCTTGACCTTGCCGACATAGGCGGCCTTCGCGCCCAGCATCCCCAGGCCCGCAATGGTGTTGGCCGCCGAGCCGCCCGAGATCTCCTGCGCCGGGCCCATCTTGCCGTAGAGCTCGATGGCGCGGTCGGCGTCGATCAGGGTCATCACGCCCTTGCCGACGCCGTTCTCCTCGAGGAACTGGTCGGTGACGCGGCCCAGCACGTCCACCATGGCGTTGCCGATGCCGACGACGTCGAAGCGTTTCTCGCTCATGCGGTCTCCTCAGGAGGCGTGGCTTTCGCGCGGGTCGCGCGGGGTTTCTTCGCGGGCGTCGCCGCGGCGGGATCCGGCGCGCCCGGCAGGGTCGCGTCGGGGATCTTCTCGTCCCAGGCGCAGAGGTCCCGGATCAGGCAGGTCGGGCAGTTCGGCTTGCGCGCCGTGCAGACATAACGGCCGTGCAGGATCAGCCAGTGGTGGGCGTGGCGCTGGTACTCGGCGGGGACGTTGTCCTCGATGGCGCGCTCGACCGCCACCACGTCCTTGCCCGGCGCGACGCCCGAGCGGTTGCCGATCCGGAAGATATGCGTGTCGACCGCCTGCGCCGGCTGGCCGAACCACATGTTCAGCACCACGTTCGCGGTCTTGCGCCCCACGCCCGGCAGGGACTCCAGCGCCGCGCGCGACGAGGGGACCTCGCCCTCGAATTCCTCGATCAGGCGCTGGCTCAGCTTCAGGACATTTTTGGCCTTGTTGCGATAGAGGCCGATGGTCTTGATGTGCGCGATCAGCCCTTCCTCGCCCAGCGCCAGCATCTTCTGCGGCGTGTCGGCGATGGGGAACAGCGCGCGGGTGGCCTTGTTGACCCCCTTGTCGGTGGCCTGCGCGGACAGCGCCACGGCCACCAGCAGGGTGAAGGCGTTGAGATGCTCCAGCTCGCCCTGCGGCTCCGCGCATTCCTCGTGGAAGCGGCGGAAGATCTCCTTCATGGAGGCGTAGGGAAGCTGCGCTGCGGTCATGGCCGGCACCTTGCCCCGCAGCGCAGCAAGGAGCAAGCGGCGCCGGCGCGGCGCTCCGCCGCCTGCCGGAGCGGGATTTCACGAGTCTCGCCATCCCGGACATTGTCGCCGGGGAATCGAGAACATATGATGAACGTCATGACGAGACTCTCCCTGGACCGGAAGCTGGCGATCCTCTCGGACGCGGCGAAATACGACGCCTCCTGCGCCTCCAGCGGGGGGCAGAGGCGCGACAGCCGGGACGGGAAGGGGATCGGCTCGACCACCGGCTCGGGGATCTGCCACGCCTATGCGCCGGACGGGCGCTGCATCAGCCTGCTCAAGATCCTGATGACCAACTTCTGCCTCTACGACTGCGCATATTGCGTGAACCGGGTCAGTTCCAACGTCGAGCGCGCCCGCTTCACGCCTGAGGAGGTCGTCTCCCTGACGCTCGAGTTCTACCGGCGCAACTATATCGAGGGGCTGTTCCTCTCCTCGGGCATCATCCGCAGCCCGGACGAGACCATGGCCGACATGGTCCGCATCGCCCGCACCCTGCGCAAGGAGCACGGGTTCCGCGGCTATGTGCACCTCAAGACCATCCCCGACGCCGACCCCCTGCTGGTGGAGGAGGCCGGCCTCTACGCCGACCGCCTGTCGATCAATGTGGAGCTCCCCACCGACCCTTCCGTCGCGGCCTACGCCCCCGAGAAGTCCCCTCAGCGCATCCGCCGGGCCATGGCCCATGTCCGCGCCACCAAGGAGGCGCGGTCGGAGAAGACCCACACCGGCCGCCGCGGGCCGCGCTTTGCGCCCGCCGGCCAGTCGACCCAGATGATCGTGGGCGCGGACGGGGCGAGCGACGCGACGATCCTGACGACCTCGACCCGGCTTTATGCGGGCTACGGGCTGAAGCGGGTCTATTACTCGGCCTTCTCGCCGATCCCCGATTCCTCGGCCGCCCTGCCGCTGGTGAAGCCGCCGCTGATGCGCGAGCATCGGCTGTATCAGGCCGACTGGCTGCTGCGCTTCTACGGGTTCGAGGTCGGCGAGATCGCCGCCTCCGCGCCCGGCGGCAACCTGGACCTGGCCATCGACCCCAAGCTCGCCTGGGCGCTGGCCAACCGCCACCTGTTCCCGGTGGACGTGAACCGGGCCGAGCGCGAGACGCTGCTGCGCGTGCCGGGGCTGGGCACGAAGACCGTGGGCCGGGTGCTGACCACGCGCCGCCACCGCACCCTGCGGTGGGAGGATCTGCAACGGATGGGCGCGAACCTGAAACAGGCGCGGCCCTTCATCGCCCTGCTCGACTGGCGCCCGCGCGCGCTGGCGGACGAGGAGAATCTGCGCGCCCGCTTCGCCCCGCCGCCCGAGCAGCTTTCCCTGCTGTGATCCGCCGCGTCGCCCTGCCCCGGATCGGCACGTCGGCGGCCTGGCGGGCGGAGGCCCGCGCCCTGCTCGCCGCCCGCGTTCCGCCCGAAGCGGCGCTCTGGAGCCGGGGGGAGGCGGAGGCCGACCTCTTCGCCGAGACGGCGCCTGCGCCCCCCTCGACCGCCTCGGCCACCGTCCCGCGCGCCTTCGTCGAACTGGCCGAGCATGTCGTCTGGCACGCGGACCCCGAGCGGTTCGCCCGCCTCTACGCCCTGCTGGTCCGCCTGCAATCGACCCGAGGGCTGATGGCCGACCGCGGCGACGCGGCCGTGGCCAGGCTGGAGCGGATGGCCAAGGAGGTCCGCCGCGACCGGCACAAGATGACCGCCTTCGTCCGCTTCCGGGAAGTCGGCGAGCCCTGCGCCCCGCGCCGCCGCTTCGCAGCCTGGTTCGAGCCCTCGCATTTCACGCTGGAGCCGACGGCGCCCTTCTTCGCCCGGCGCTTCGGGGACATGGACTGGTCGATCTTCACCCCCGACCTCGCCGCGCATTTCGAAGGCGGCGCCCTGCGCTTCGCCGACCCGCCGCCGCGCCCGGAGATCGCCGCCGACGCGACCGAGGACCTCTGGCGGACCTATTTCCGCTCGATCTTCAACCCTGCGCGCCTGAAGCCGAAGGCGATGCAGGCGGAGATGCCGAAGAAATACTGGCGCAACCTGCCCGAAGCCGAGCTGATCCCCGAGATGATCGCCGGCGCCCAGGCCCGCGCCCGCGAGATGGCCGAGGCCGCCCCCACCCTCGCCCCCGCCCGCGTCGCCCGCATCCGCGAGCGTCTGGCGGCCCCCGAGGCGCCTCCGCCCGAAGACCGCCCCGCGACCCTGCCGGCGCTGGCCCATGCCCTCGACGGCTGCCGCCGCTGCCCGCTGTGGGAGCCGGCCACCCAGCCCGTCCCCGGCGAGGGCCCGCCCGACGCGCCCCTGATGATCGTCGGCGAGGCGCCCGGCGACCGCGAGGACCTGACCGGCCGCCCCTTCGTGGGCCCCGCGGGCCAGCTTTTCGACCGGGCGGCGGAGGCGGCGGGGCTCGACCGCTCCCGCGCCTGGATCACCAACGCGGTCAAGCACTTCAAGTTCGCGCCCCGCGGCAGGCGCCGCCTGCACCAGACCCCCGACGCCGGCGAGATCCGGCACTGCCGCTGGTGGCTGGAACTGGAGCGGGAGATCCTCTCGCCCCGGCTGGTGGTGGCGATGGGGGGCACGGCGCTCGAAAGCCTGACCGGGGACCGGCGGGGGCTGCTGGCGCGCCGCGGCGGGGTCGAGGCGACCGCCGACGGCACGCCGCTGCTGGTCACGGTCCACCCCAGCTGGATCCTGCGCCTGCCCGACGCCGGACGGCGGGAGGAGGAGACCGCCCGCCTCTCCGAGGACCTGCGCCAGGCGGCGCGTGTGCTGGCCGCCTGAGCCGGCGCCCGATCCCGCGCAGCGGGCGCCCCGGACCCCGATCCGGGGCCTCCTGCGCGGGATCGGGGGACCGGGCCGCCCGCGCAGGATTCGGGTGGGTCGCGGGCGCCGGCGCGCGTATGTTGGGGCTCAGTTCAGGAGACACGCCATGACCGCCGCGATCCAGACCGCCGCAGACGCCGACCGGTTCGAGCGTCCCGACTCCGCCGAGCGCTTCACCTACGATCTGATGGCCGCGGCCATCGAGCTGATCGAGGCGCAGGCGGGCGAGCATCCCTCGCTCGAGGCGCTGGCCGCGCGCATGGGCCTGTCGCCGGCGCATTTCCAGAAGCTGTTCACCCGCTGGGTGGGGGTCAGCCCCAAGCGCTACCTGCAATGGCTGACGCTGGACCATGCGCGCGCCCTGCTGCGGGATCGGCACACGGTGCTCGACGCGACCTACGCCACGGGCCTGTCGAGCCCGGGCCGCCTGCACGACCTGTTCGTGCGCTGGGAGGCGATGACGCCCGGCGAATACGCCCGCGGGGCCGAGGGCCTGACCCTGCGCTGGGGCTGGTTCGACAGCCCCTTCGGCGAGGCGCTGGCCTTCGGCGGCGACCGCGGGCTGACGGGGCTCGCCTTCTCGGCCGAGGTGGGGCGGGAGGCGGCCTTCGCCGACATGGCCCGCCGCTGGCCGCAGGCGAGGCGCGTCGAGGATCCCGACGCGCTGACGCCCTGGCTCGACGCCGCCTTCCGGCGCAAGGGCGAGGCGCCGTTGCAGGTGATCGGCGCGCCGTTCCAGCTGAAGGTGTGGGAGGCGCTGCTGGCGGTGCCGACCGGGCACGTGACGACCTACTCCGACCTCGCGCGGGCCATCGGCAACCCCGGGGCGGTGCGCGCGGTGGGCACGGCGGTGGGGAAGAACCCGCTCAGCTGGCTGATCCCCTGCCACCGGGCCCTGCGCAAGGGCGGGGGCATCGGCGGCTATCACTGGGGCCTGGGCGTGAAGCGCGCCATGCTGGCCTGGGAGACGGTGGAGCTGGAGACCGGCCGCGACGCCGCCTGAACTCGCCCGCCCTTTCGGCCACCGGCGCAGCGCCCGCCCCACACCCAAGCCCGACCGCAGGGCGCCTGCAGACCCCTGTTTCTACAAACGGTCTACAGGCGCCCTGCGGGCGGGCTTGGCTGCGTCTCGCCGGGAGCCGAGGCGCGCGCCAGGATCCAGGGGAGGCGCGGCTGGCGCGCGTCGGAGAGGCCCCGGGTCAGGCCCGGGGCGCCGTCGCCTGGGCGGCGGGCCGGACGATCTGGCGCGCGGGCGCGCTCTCAGACGGGGGGCAGGTCGCCCTCCGCGCGGCGGGCGTGGAAGGACGCGGCGAAAGCGTCGAGGGCGCCGGCCTCGATGGCCTCGCGCAGGCCCTGCATCAGCTCCTGATAGTAGTGCAGGTTGTGCCAGGTCAGCAGCATCGAGGAGATGATCTCGCCCGAGCGCATCACGTGATGCAGGTAGGCGCGCGAGTAGCGCGTGCAGCAGGGGCAGGCGCACTCGGGGTCCAGCGGCCGGGGATCGTCGCGGTGGCGCGCGTTCTTCAGGTTCACCGCCCCGAAGCGGGTCAGCGCCTGGCCGGTGCGCCCCGAACGGGAGGGCAGCACGCAGTCGAACATGTCGACGCCCCGCTGCACGGCGCCGACGATGTCGTCGGGCTTGCCCACCCCCATCAGATAGCGCGGCTTGTCCTCGGGCAGCTGGCCGGGCGCGTAGTCGAGGCAGCCAAACATCGCCGCCTGACCCTCGCCCACCGCAAGGCCGCCGATGGCGTAGCCGTCGAAACCGATGGCGGCCAGCGCCTCGGCGCTCTCGCCGCGCAGGTCTTCCTCCAGGCCGCCCTGCTGGATCCCGAACAGCGCATGGCCCGGCCGGTCGCCGAAGGCGTCGCGCGAGCGCCGGGCCCAGCGCATCGACAGGCGCATCGACTCCGCGATGCGGGCGCGGTCGGCGGGCAGGGCCGGGCACTCGTCAAAGCACATCACGATGTCGGAGCCGAGCAGACGCTGGATCTCCATCGAGCGCTCGGGCGTCAGCATGTGCTCGGACCCGTCGACGTGGGAGCGGAAGCGGACGCCCTCCTCGCTCAGCTTGCGCAGGTCCGAGAGGCTCATCACCTGGAAGCCGCCGGAGTCGGTCAGGATCGGCCGCTGCCAGTCCATGAACCGGTGCAGGCCGCCGAGACGGTCGATGCGCTCGGCCCCCGGGCGCAGCATCAGGTGGTAGGTGTTGCCGAGCAGGATGTCGGCCCCGGTCTCGCGCACCGAGCCGGGCAGCATCGCCTTGACCGTCGCCGCGGTGCCCACCGGCATGAACGCGGGGGTGCGGATCTCGCCCCGGGGGGTGGAGATCACTCCGCGGCGGGCGCGGCCGTCGCGGGCGAGGATGTCGTAGGAGAACCGGGTCATGGCGCGGCCCTTACACGCGCGCGGACGCCGCGCCAAGAGCGCGCCCGAGCGCCGTGCCCGCCGCGGATCCGCACGCGGCCCCACCTTTACCGGGCGCAACCGATTTCCTATGTTGGGAGCCAAGCCTGAAGGAGCCGCCGACGATGACCCTGCAAAGCGATCCGCCGGTCGAGGGCGAGCCGCTCGTCGGCCCGTCCACGCCCGAGCATCCGCTCTACGATTCGGTGGTCGAGTCGATCAGAACCGTCTACGACCCCGAAATCCCGGTGAACATCTACGACCTTGGCCTGATCTACCGCATCGCCATTGATGCGGAGAGCAACGTCGAGGTCGACATGACCCTGACCGCTCCCGGCTGTCCCGTGGCCGGCGAGATGCCCGGCTGGGTCGCCGACGCGGTCGAGCCGATCGCCGGCGTGAAGACCGTCAACGTGCAGATGGTCTGGGATCCGCCCTGGGGCATGGACATGCTCTCGGACGAAGCCAAGCTGGAGCTGGGCTTCATGTGAGGATCGAGGGGCCTGCGGGCCCCTTTTTCCGTCCCCTCAGCCCAGCAGCCCGGCCCAGCCGAGCCCCTGCCCCAGCACGGCCGCCCCCAGCACCGCCAGCGGCGGCGACAGCTTCCAGCCGGTCAGCGCCAGCCATGCGGCCATGGCGATGACGAAGCCCGCGGGCTCGGCCGCGCCGCGCGCGAAAACCGGGTCGTAGAGGGCGGCGAGCAGCAGCCCCACCACCGCGGCGTTGACCCCCGCGAGCGCCGCCCGCGCCCTCGGCCGGGCGCGCAGGGCGGCCCAGAAGGGCAGCGCCCCGATCACCAGCAGGGCGCCGGGCAGGAAGATCGCGACCAGGCTGACCACGGCGCCCGGGATCCCGGCCGAGGCCTGGCCGAGGAAGGCCGCGAAAGCAAACAGCGGGCCGGGGACCGCCTGCGCCGCGCCGTAGCCCGCCACGAAGGTCTCGGCGTCGACCCAGCCGCGGCCGACCGTCTCCGCCTCCAGCAACGGCAGAACCACGTGGCCGCCGCCGAACACCAGCGCGCCGGCGCGGTAGAAGGCGTCGGCATGGGCGGCGAGCGGGCCGAGGGACGCCAGCAACGGCAGGCCTGCCAGCAGCAGCGCCGCGGCCGCGAGGCACCCCGCCCCGGCGCTGCGCGACAATGGCGGGCGCAGGGGCGCGCCCGTGGGGGCTGCGGCGGCCTCGGCCACGGTCGAGGCGGAGAGCAGGCCGAAGACGGCGCCCAGCGCGATCGCGCCCAGTTGCCCCGCCACGCCGGGCGCCAGCAGGGCCAGCGCCGCGGCGGCCGCGGCCAGCGCCTGGCGGGGCCGGTCCGGGGCGAGGCTGCGCCCCATGCCCAGCGCCGCCTGCGCCACCACCGCCACGGCGGCGGCCTTCACCCCGACCAGCCAGCCCGCCCCGGCCGCATCCATCGCCCCAACCCCGGCCGCGAACACCGCCAGCGCGATCGCCGAGGGCAGCGTGAACGCCGCCCAGGCCGCCAGCGCCCCCGGCAGGCCGGCGCGCAGCAGGCCCAGCGCCAGCCCCGCCTGGCTCGAGGCCGGACCGGGCAGGAACTGGCACAGCGCGATCAGCTCGGCATAGGCGGCCTCGTCCAGCCAGCGGCGGCGGCGAACCAGCGCCTCGCGGAAGAAGGCGAGGTGGGCGACCGGGCCGCCAAAGCTGGTCAGACCCAGACGCAGGAACACGAGGAACACCTCGGACGCGGTTCCCGCAGGGGCTGCGGCCGGATCCGGGTCGGCGGCGCCGGGCGAGGGCGCGCCCGGCCGCTCTGTCGTGGGTTGCGTCCCGGACACGCCGGCGGCTTCATCGCGCCGCGGTTCGCTCTCCGTCATCAGGCGCCCTTTTCATACCGCTCCCGTCGGCATACATGCACCCTGTCGGCAGCGCGTCCAATGACGCTTCGATGACGTCACGCCCGCAAGGCCCGGCGCGTCGGCGCGTCGCTTGCGGCCGCGCCGGCCGGCGGGTAATTTCCGCATATCCATTGAGGAGGCGGCCATGTTCGGCATACCCGGAAAATCCCCGGTGACGCTGACGCCGGCAGCGGCGGCGCACGTCAGAAAGCTGATGTCCAAGTCCACCGAGCAAGCCTCGGGCCTGCGCATCGGCGTGCGCAAGGGCGGCTGCGCGGGCATGGAATACACCATGGATTTCGCAGACGCGGCCGAGCCCAACGACGAGGTGGTCGAACAGGACGGCGCCCGGGTGATGATCGCCCCCATGGCGCAGATGTTCCTGTTCGGGACCGAGATCGACTATCGCACCTCGCTGCTCGAGTCGGGGTTCGTGTTCAACAATCCCAACGTGACCGAGAGCTGCGGCTGCGGCGAGTCGGTGAAATTCGGGAGCGCCTGATGGCCGTGAACCCGGACCTGGCGGACTGGGCCAGGGACCTGTTCGGGGGTCTGGGCGAGATCCAGGTCAAGGCGATGTTCGGCGGCGCCGGCGTCTATTGCGACGGGGTCATGTTCGCCCTGATCGGCCGGGACGACGAGCTCTACCTCAAGGCCGAGGGCGTGCTGGCGAGCGCGCTCGCCGCCGGCGGCTCGACGCCGTTCACCTATCATCGCGACGGCGCCCCGCGCACCATGGGCTACTGGCGGATCCCCGAGGACGGGCTCGACGATCCCGAGGAAGCCTGCATGTGGGGCGCGCGCTCGCTCGACATCGCGCGCGCCGCCAAGCGGGGCTGAGTCCGGGGCTGCGCCGCGGGGCCAGCGCGCCCGCGACAGCGGCCCCAGACGCCCCGCGGCGCCGCGCGGCCTTTTTCCCGACCCTTCGCTGCGCTAGGTCCCTGTGCAGGAACACTCACGCACGGGAGAGGTCATGAGCCGCCGCAAGCTCGCCGCCGGGAACTGGAAGATGAACGGGCTCGCCGCCCAGCTCTCCGAGATCGACGCGCTCGTCGCCGCCTGTCCGACTCCGGGCTGCGACGTGCTGATCTGCCCCCCCGCCACCCTGCTGGCCCCGATGGCGCAGCGCGCCGCGGGCTCGGTCGTCGCCGTGGGCGGTCAGGACTGTCATGCCAGCGAAAGCGGCGCCCACACCGGCGACGTCTCGGCCGCCATGCTCAGGGACGCGGGGGCCGCCTACGTGATCCTCGGGCACTCCGAGCGCCGCGCCGACCATGGCGAGAGCGACGAGACGGTGCGCGCCAAGACGCAGGCCGCCTGGGCCGCGGGCCTGGTCGCCATCGTCTGCGTGGGCGAGACCGAGTCCCAGCGCGACGCGGGCGAGGCGCTGTCGGTGGTCGCGGGCCAGCTCGCGGGCTCGCTGCCCGAGGGCGCCACGGCCGCCAACACGGTGGTGGCCTACGAGCCGGTCTGGGCCATCGGGACCGGCCGCACGCCGTCCAACGACGACATCGCCGAGATGCACACCCACATGCGCGCCCGCCTGTCCGAGCGCTTCGCCGCCGAGGCCGACGGCATGCGCCTGCTCTACGGCGGCTCGGTGAAGCCGGGCAACGCGGCCGAGATCTTTGCGCTGGCCGACGTCGACGGCGGGCTCGTGGGGGGCGCGAGCCTCAAGGCCGCGGACTTCGCAGGCATCGTCGACGCGGCAGGCTGAGCGCGGGCCGGGGCGAACCCCGGCTCGCCTCCTCGCCTGACCCACGCCCGAACGGAAACGGGCCGCGGGGTCCCATCCCCGCGGCCCGTTTCGATCTTGGCACACCCCCAGCTTACGCTGGCGTTCTCAGCTGCCCAGAAGGGCGCTCGCCTGGCCAACCCAGTCGTCGCGCAGCGAGCGGCCCTTGAAGGCGGTCAGGTTCGAATCGATCCACGCGAGGTTGGCCTCGGTCAGCGAGGCCATCTGCGCGAACGTGTAGAGGCCCATGCCATTGAGCTCGCGCTCCAGCTTCGGGCCGACGCCGCGGATCTGCTTGAGATCGTCGGCCGTGGCGGGCGCCGAGGCGTAGAGGAGCGCGGGCGCGCCCTCGCCGGCCGGCTCGGGCGTGGCCTCGGGGGCCTCGGGGGCGGCTGCGGCCTCGACCGCGAGGTCGGGCGCGTCAGACTTGGGCGCGTCAGATCTGGGCGCGGGATCGGCCGCCGGCTCGGGGGCCGCGGCGGCCTCGGCCGCCTCGACGGCGTCCTCGATCGACGTGGCGGCCTTGGTCTTGGGGGCCTTGGCCTTGCGCGGCGCGGGCTTGGCCTCGGGCGCCGGCGCGGTCTTGGGCGCGAAGGCGAACGGGGCGAAGGTCGTCGCCGCCGCAAAGCGGTAGGGCACGCCGAAGAACGGCGCAAACGGCGAGAAGCTGACCAGGTAGTCCTTCAGGCTTTCGTCGTCGCGCTTCATGAAAGAAACGCCGAGCTTGTAGTCCGCCATCATCGCGAAACCTCGGTCCCTTTGGCATTGCTGCATTGCGAAGTAATCCTAGGGCAACCCATTGTGCATTGCAACATCGCCGGGCGGAATGGCGCGCGGCGCCCGGTGCGGCGCAGCGTCTCGCCCCCCGGTTGCGCCGACTGCGATCGATCCCCGCGCGCGGGACTGCGGTCGGTCCCCGCCCACGGGAACGTCCGGCGCGCGGACCCAGGCGCGCGAGACCCGGGCGGCGAGATACAGGCCCTCGCGCACAAAGGCCGACGCCGCGGGCGCGGCGTCGGCCGGACGCGATCAGGGAGGCGCGATTCAGGCGGCGCCGCGCCGCAGGCCGGCCCCCTCGCCGCGCAGGCCGGAGGCGGGGGCGGCCTCGGCCTTCTCGTGGGCCGGGGCGAAGCCGTAGTGCTCGGCCAGGCGCGACAGCGCGATCTTCAGAACCACCTTGCCCGAGCGCGCCGCCCAGCCCATCCGCCGCTCGGTCGCCTCCAGCCCCTCGAGGAAGCAGCAGGCGCGCAGCGCGGCGTCGTTCAGGCCCGGGCCCAGCGCCTCGAGCGCCTTGGCCAGGCGCCGGCGCGCCTCGGTGGGGCCCGCCGCGGGGTCGCTGGCGCCGCCGCGGCCGGGGTCCCCCGGGGTCAGGAAGCGCTGCCAGTCCTGGGTGACCCGCGGGCCCATCTGGGCGCGTTCGAAGTCCTCGCGCAGGCGCTCGCCGGCGGCGAGCTCGCCCGGGGTCAGGAACGCCTTGCCGTCGGTTCCGCGGCGCCGGGCCAGCCAGCCCAGCGGCGTCTCGCCCAGGTTCACCACCATGTCGCGGGCGGTCCCGTCCTCGACCACGCGGCGGCGGCCGGGGATCTGGTGCTGACGGGCGAAGACGCTGACGGCCTCGGCCATGCCGGGCTGGGGCGCGGGGCTCTCGGCCCGGCGGCGGCGCTGGTCGCCGTCCTCGCCCAGCGTGCGGCGCAGCCACGAGCGACCGGCCGAGGTCACCTCATAGCGCGCCATCGAGGCGCCGCCCTGCACGCAGACGATCCAGTCGCGCGCAGCGAAGGCGCGGGCCATCTCCAGCGGCGTGCGGGCGAGCGTCACAAGCGCCTCGTCCGACTTGCGGAACACGCAGGCGACCTGCGCGCCGCGAGCGAGCGCCAGGAACGCCCGCGGCTCGCACATCCGGCGAAGGATGCGGCGCGCTTCCTTGTCGACAGCCTCGTCGTCGAGGCGGCCGGCGGCGCGGGCGGCGGCGCTCCGGACGGTGGCCGAAGAGACGCTGGGGTCGCGCCGGTCGTCGGGGGTGGGGTGGATCTGGGGCAACGCGGTCTCCTTGGCAGGCGGCGCGGGGACGCCGGGGTCGCGGGCGACGGACTCGAACTCGGACAACAGATCGTCGAACAGCGGGTCGTCCCGCCGCAGTTCCACGCGCCTCACTGCGCGCAGGATGGTCGAGGGATGGCGCCCGGACTCCGCCGCGATGCGACGCAGCGGCTGACCGCAGGCGACGTGGGCAAGATAGATCGCCGCGTCTTCGGACCGGAGGCCGCCGCCATTCGCGGGCAGACGGGATTCCGCTAGGTCACGGCACTTCCGCAACATGGTGACGCCGGACATGGGCCATACCCCAAGGTGAATGTTTTTACGCTAATTCACGCTATGGTTGATTCCTGAACAACGCGTTAATCGCCTGTGGACCGTTTGCCTTAGGCGTTGCGTGGCAAGGGTTTGCCATGGAAGGGGTCTGTGGATGGTCCGCGCGCTGGTGCGCTGTGTTGCGCAACGCCCCCCGAATCCGGGTGAAGATCGCCTCCGACATTCACAGTGGAGGCCGAAATGAAGCACGCCGTCCTGCCCGACCCCGCCCACGCCGAAGCGATCCCCGCCCTGGCCGCGCTGTCCGCGCCCCGGACCGAGGCCACGCCCCCCCTCCTGCGCCCGCGCCTCCTGTGGCGGGCGGCGAAGGCGGGCGCGCGGCTCTATCGTCGCGACAGCCACCTGCGCTCGGCGGCGCCGGGGCTCGACGCGCGCCGGGGGCCGCGGGCGGTGATCGCGAAACTGGTCGAGATGGAGGCGGTCTGGGAGGCGCGTCGCCGCGCCCATGCGCCCGACTACGCCGTGCGCCGCCACGTTCTGGTCCTCTCGGCCCTGCTGGCCGAGCGCGCGGCGCTGGAAGGCTGAGGGGGCGCGGGCGCCCCCCCGCCGATCAGGTGAAGCTGTCGGGCTCCGACGCCTTGCGCCGCGCCACATAGTCCTCGAGCGAGTCGCTCACGCCCTCGTCCAGCGCGGGGGCCTCGTACTCGCCCAGGATCTTCTTCACCCGCGCTTCGGCCAGGCGCTGGGTGTCGCGGCCGCCCTCCTCGGACCAGGTCTCGTAGGGCTTGTAGTCGAACAGGTCCGAGCGCCAGAACGCGGTCTTGAAGTTGCGCTGGGTGTGCTGGCAGCCGAGGTAGTGCCCGCCCGGACCGACCTCGCGGATCGCGTCCATGGCCTGCGCCTCCTCCGAGAGATCAACGCCCTTTGCCGCCTGGTGCAGCGCGCCGAGCTGGTCGTCGTCCATCACGAACTTCTCGTAGGAGGACACCAGCCCCCCCTCGAGCCAGCCGGCGGCGTGGAGCATGAAGTTCACGCCCCCCACCAGCGCCGCGTTCAGCGTGTTCGCGGTTTCATACGCCGCCTGCGCGTCCGGCAGCTTGGAGCCGCACAGCGCCCCGCCCGAGCGGAACGGCACGCCGAGCCGCCGCGCGAGCTGCCCCGCCCCCCACAGGATCATCGAAGCCTCGGGCGTGCCGAAGGTCGGCGCGCCGGAGTTCATGTCGATCGAAGTCACGAAGGCCCCGAAGATCTGCGGGCTGCCCGGCCGCACCAGCTGGGCGTAGGCGATGCCCGCCATCACCTCGGCCAGCACCTGGGTCAGCGTGCCCGCGACCGAGACCGGCGCCATCGCGCCCCCCACGATGAAGGGCGAGACGATGCAGGCCTGGTTGGCGGCCGCATAGACCTCGAGCGCGCCCATCATCGTGGCGTCGAAGTTCAGGGGCGAGTTGATGTTGATCAGCGAGGTCATCGCCGTGCGATCGTTCAGCCCGCCGTCGGCCGCGAACAGCAGCTCGCACATCGCCACCGAATCGCGGGCCCGCGAAGGTTCGGTGACCGATCCCATGAACGGCTTGTCCGACAGCGTCATGTGCGCCAGCAGCATGTCGAGGTGGCGCTTGTTGACCGCGACGTCGGTCGGCTCGCAGACCGTGCCGCCGGAGTGCTGGAGCCACTTCGAGCTGTAGGTCAGCTTCACGAAGTTGCGGAAATCCTCGAGCGTCGCATAGCGCCGCCCGCCCTCGCTGTCGCGCACGAAGGGGGGGCCGTAGACCGGGGCCAGCACCAGGTCGCGCCCGCCGATGGTCACGTTGCGCGCGGGGTTGCGGGCGATCTGCTCGAAGCTCGCGGGCGCGGTGGCGCAGAGCTTGCGGGCGAGGCCACGGGGAATGCGCACCCGCTCGCCCGAGACGTCGGCGCCGGCCTCGCGCCAGCGCGCCAGCGCGGCGGGGTTGTCGATGAAGCCGACGCCGATCTCCTCGAGCACGGTCTCGGCGTTGGCCTCGATGATCTCGATCGCCTCGGCGTTCAGCACGTCGAGGTCGGGGATCCCGCGCGAGATACGCGGGGCAAGGTGCACCTGCCTTGCGGTGCGCTCGGCCCGACGCGCGGCGCCGCCGCCGCCCCGGGCGCGCCGGCCGGCGCGCGCGCCGCCAGCCTCGGCCGAGGCGGTGGAGACGGGCTCGGAGCCGGGGGAGAAGACGTCGTCGCCATCCGCCATGACAGACCTCCGGGAAAGACAGGGCGCGCCCGGTTCGGCGCATCGATCCGCCGGAACCTAAAGGCGACGGGCTTTCTGGCGCGTCACGAATGCGAAGCGCGCCCGCGCATCTGCGACATGCGCCGTTGCCGCTGCGCCTCGGGACCCCCGGGCCGAACCGGACGCGTCGCGCCGCAGGCGCGCCCTGCGCAGCGGCGCGCGGCCTGTCGCGGCGCCC
>NZ_CAXBOD010000069.1:0-21753 GCF_963977235.1 uncultured Albimonas sp. | reverse complement strand
GAGTCGCTCTGATCGGCATCAGCGACGGACGGCTCCGGAGAACAGGCGCTCGGCGAGGACCCCGGGCCGGGCGGCGGCGGCGCCTGGCCGGGCGGGGCCGAGCGCGGCGGCTTGCGTGGGAAGGGGGTTGCAGGCGATGCTCCGCGCGCCCGCAACGGGGTGGGAGGATACCGATGGCCATCGCCGCCTGCGTCTTTGACGCCTACGGCACGCTGTTCGACGTCGCGGCGGCCGCCCGGCGGCTGGCCGAGCGGCCGGGACACGAGGATTTCGCCGGCAAGTGGCCGCGCATCGCCGAACTGTGGCGGCTGAAACAGCTCCAGTACTCCTGGTTGCGCGCCACCGCGGGCGTGCACACGGATTTCTGGCAGGTCACGCAGGACGGGCTCGACTTCGCAATCGAGGCGGCTGGCGGCGTGGCGGAGGGGGAGCGGCAGGCGCTGCTCGACCTCTACTTCGGGCTCGAGGCCTATCCCGAGGTTCCCGCGATGCTGCGCGCGCTGAAGGAGGCGGGGCTGGAGACGGCGATCCTGTCCAACGGCTCGCCCGCCATGCTGGAGGGGGCGGCGGCCTCGGCCGGGATCCGCGAGTTGCTCGACGAGATGCTCTCGGTCGAGAGCGTGGGCGTGTTCAAGCCGGCGCGCGTGGTCTACGACCTCGTCGGCCATGCCTTCGGGCGCACCCCGCGCGAGGTGCTGTTCGTGTCCTCCAACGGCTGGGACGCGGCGGCCGCCGCGGGCTACGGCTTTCGCACCGTCTGGGTGAACCGCGCCGGCGACCCGATGGACCGCCTTCCCTGGAGGCCGCACAAGGTGGCCTCCGACCTGACCGAGATCCCGGAGCTTGCCGCCGAATGGTGAAGATCGAGTCTTTCGACGCCCCTGACGGGACCCGCCTGGGCTTTGTCGACGAGGGCCCGCGCGAGGGCGCCCTGCCGGTGCTGTGCCTGCCGGGGCTGACCCGCAACCACGCCGATTTCGACGCGGTGGCCGCGCGCCTGTCGCCCACGCGCCGGGTGATCCGGCTCGACAGCCGGGGGCGCGGGGTCTCGGACTACGCCGACCCCGCCACCTACGACCTGCCGACCGAGACGGCGGACGCGGTGGCGCTGCTCGACCACCTCGGGATCGAGCGGGCGGTGTTCCTGGGGACCTCGCGCGGGGGGATGATCACCATGCTGGCGGCGGTGATCGCGCCGGGGCGGATCGCGGCGGCCGTCCTCAACGACATCGGGCCCGAGATCGACCAGGCGGGCCTCGACCGGATCAAGGGCTACGTCGGCAAGCCGCCCGCGGCGCGGACGCTGGACGAGCTGGCCGCCGCGCTGCAGGCCGACGGCCAGGCCGGGGCGCCGACGCTGAGCGAGGCCGACTGGCGGCGCATCGCCGAAGCCGTGGCCGAAGAGACGCCCGAGGGCCTCGCCTTCAAATACGACCTGCGCCTGGGCGAGGCGCTGGCCGAGCAGGGCGCGGCGCTGGAGAAACACATCGCCGGGGGCGGCGAGGCGCCCGACCTCTGGCCGCTGTTCGGGGCGCTGGCGCAGGGGCCGGTGCTGGTGCTGCGGGGCGCGAACTCCGACATCCTCTCGGGCGCGACGGCCGCGCGGATGGCCGAGGTCTCGCCCCATGTCACGCTGGTCACGGTCCCCGACCGCGCCCACGTTCCCCTGCTGGACGAGCCCGAATGCGTCGAGGCGATCGACGCGCTGCTGGCCAAGGCCGGCTGAGCCCTCCCTCCCGAAGGAATCCCCGTGGTCGACATCTCCGACATCCGGGCCGCCGCCGCGCGGCTCGCCCCCGTGGTTCGCCGCACGCCGCTGCTCGAAAGCCCGTTCCTCAACGAGATCGCTGGGCGCCGCGTGCTGGTGAAGGCCGAGTGCCTGCAGCACACCGGCAGCTTCAAGTTCCGCGGCGCCTGGTCGGCGATCTCGGCGCTGGACCCCGAGGTGCGCGCCCGCGGGGTCTTCGCCTATTCCTCGGGGAACCACGCGCAGGGCGTGGCCTATGCCGCCAAGCTGCACGGGATCCCCGCGGTGATCCTGATGCCCGCCGACGCGCCGAAGCTGAAGCTTGCCAACACCGCCGCATTCGGCGCCGAGGTGATCACCTACGACCGCTATTCCGAGAGCCGGGAGGAGATCGGCGCCCGCCTCGCCGAAGAGCGCGGCCTGACCCTGGTGCGCCCCTACGATGAGCCGATGGTGATCGCCGGCCAGGGCACGACGGGGCTGGAACTGGCCGAGCAGGCCGCCGAGGCCGGGGTGCGCGAGGCCGACGTCCTGGTCTGCACCGGAGGCGGGGGGCTTTCGTCGGGCGTCGCGCTCGCGCTGCAGGCCGAGGCGCCGGGCCTGCGCGTCCGCCCGGTCGAACCGGAGGATTACGACGACTGGAAGGTCTCGCTGGAGGTCGGCGCGCGGACGCCCGCCACGGGGGGGCGCGTCTCGCTCTGCGACGCGATCGTGACGCCGGCGCCGGGCGAGATCACCTGGCCGATCCTGTCGCGGCTCGCCGGGCCGGGGATCGCGGTCTCGGACCGGGAGTGTCTGGACGCCATGGCGCAGGCCTTCGAGCGGCTGAAGATCGTGATCGAGCCGGGCGGCGCGGCCGCGCTGGCCGCCGCCCTGTTCCGTCCCGAGGAGCTGTCGGGCGAGGCGGTGCTGTGCCTCGCCACCGGGGGCAACGTCGACCGGGCGGTGTTCGCGCAGGCTCTGGAGGGGTCGGGCGGATAGTATCACGCTCGAGTCACACCGAATCGGGCATCCCTGATTCACCGAACGCGGTGAGGGTGTGTGGCTCTTGCAGCGCGGCCGGGGGCCCTGCGTCCTTCCAAGGGGAAAGACAGTCAGGAATGGCGCGGGGCCGCGGAAGCGCGGCGGCGTCGGGTCCGTCCCAGCCTCGTGTCTCGAGGCGGAACGGAGGCGGATCCGGTGCGTTCGTCCGGTCGTGGGGACCGAGGCGGACAGGGAGAAGGGGCGGCGTCCTTGGGGGGACGCCGCCCCTTTTTCGCGTCCGGCAGGCGGCGGTCGCCGCCTCAGCCGTCGAGGCGCAGGCGGGCGTTCTCCGGGTCGTGAGGCGAATCCTCGACCACTTCGGCGTCGTAGAGGTCGCCCAGGATGCGGACCTGCAGCTTCGTGCCCGGGCTCGCCAGCTCCGGCGTCACGTAGCCCAGCCCGATGCGCCGGCCCAGCGCCACCGACCAGCCGCCCGAGGTCAGGCGGCCGACCACCTTGCCGTCCGCGAACAGGCCCTCGCGCCCCCAGGGATCGGCGGCGAGGGCGCCCTCGGGGCCGTCCATCAGCACGGTGACGCATTTCGAGCGCACGCCGCGGGCCTCCATCGCGGCCTTGCCCTTGAAGTCCTTGGTCAGGTCCACAAAGCGATCGAGGCCGGATTCCAGCGGGCTGGCGTCCCGCCCGAGGTCGGAGCCGAAGGCGCGGTAGCTCTTCTCCAGACGCATCCAGTTCTGGGCGCGGGCGCCGAAGAAGCCCATGCCGTGGGGCTCCCCGGCCTTGACCAGCGCGTCGAACAGATGGGTCTGCATTTCGATGGGGTGATGCAGCTCATACCCGAGCTCACCGGTATACGCGACGCGGATCGCCATCGTGGGGACCATGCCGAGGTCGATCTGGCGCATCGAGAGCCAGGGGAAGCGCTTGTTCGACAGGGCGGTCGCGGGATCCGCGTCCACGATCAGCGCGCGCAGCACCTCGCGCGACTTCGGCCCGGCCAGCGCGAAGACGCCCCACTGGGTGGTGATGTCGTGCACCTCGATCCAGCCGAGCGTCTCGCGCTTGGCCGCAGCCTCCTTCTCGAAGAAGTCGAAGTCGTAGGCCTGCGCGGCGCCGGCGGTGACGACATAGAAGTCGTCCTCGGCGAGGCGCACGATGGTCGCCTCGGTGCGCACGGTGCCCGCGTCGGTCAGCGCATAGGTCAGGTTGATGCGCCCCGTCTTGGGCAGCTTGTTGCAGGTCAGCCAGTCGAGGAACGCCGCAGCGCCAGGTCCCTTGATCCGGGTCTTGGCGAAGGCCGAGGCGTCGTAGAGGCCCACGCCCTCGCGCACCAGCCGCGCCTCCTTCTCGGCGTAGGGCCACCAGCCGCCGCGGCGGAAGCTGCGCGCGTCGTGGTCGTCGAAGCCCTCGGGCGCGAAGTAGTTCGGCCGCTCGAAGCCGTTCACCGCGCCGAACCGGGCGCCGGCGGCCTTCAGACGCGCATAGCAGGGGGCGGTGCGCAGGGGGCGGGCGGCCGGACGCTCCTCGTCGGGGTGGTGGAGGATGTAGACGTGCTCGTAGCACTCCTCGTTCTTCTGCGCCGCATACTCGCGGTTCACCCACTTGCCGTAGCGGCGGGGGTCGAGCGACCACATGTCGATCTCGGCCTCCCCCTGCGTCATCATCTGCGCGAGGTAGTGGCCGGTTCCGCCCGCCGCGGTGATGCCGAACGAGAACCCCTCGGCGAACCAGAAGTTGGGCACGCCCGGCGCGGGGCCGACCAGCGGGTTGCCGTCGGGCGTGTAGCAGATCGGGCCGTTGTAGTCGTCCTTCAGCCCCACCGATTCCGAGGACGGAATCCGGTGGATCATCGACATGTACTCTTCCTCGATCCGCTCGAGGTCGAGCTTGAGGAGGTCGGCGCGGAAGCTCTCGGGCACGCCGAACTTGGCCCAGGCCGGCGCGTTGCGCTCATAGGGGCCGAGGATCCAGCCGCCGCGCTCCTCGCGCACGTACCACTTGGCGTCGGCGTCGCGCAGGACCGGGTGCTCGGGCCCGGTCTTGCGGTAGTCGACCAGCGCGGGGTCGGGCTCGGTGACGATGTACTGGTGCTCGACCGGCATCGCGGGGATGTAGCAGCCGATCATCGCGGCGGTGCGCTGGGCATGGTTGCCGGTGGCGGTGACCACATGCTCGCACACGATCTCCGAGGTCTCGCCCGAGGGGACCAGGTTGCCGCCCTTCTCGACCATGTGGGCGACTTTCACGACCCACTCGCCGTTGCGCCGCTCGAACCCGTCGACCTGGACCTTGCGGATGATGGTGCAGCCGTGCTGGCGGGCGCCCTTGGCCATGGCCTGGGTCACGTCGGCCGGGTTGATGTAGCCGTCGCCGGGGTGGAAGATCCCGCCCTTGAGGTCGTCGGCGCGCACCAGCGGCCAGCGCTCGGCCATCTGGGCGGGCGTCATCCACTCGACCTCGACCCCCACCGTTTCGGCGGTGGACGCATAGAGGCGGTACTCGTCCATCCGCGCGTCGGTCTGGGCCATGCGCAGGTTGCCGACCTGATAGAAGCCGGGGTTCAGGCCGGTCTCGGCCTCCAGCCCCTTGTAGAACTTCACCGAGTAGTCGTGGATGTGCCCGACCGCGTAGCTCATGTTGAACAGCGGCAGCAGGCCCGCGGCATGCCAGGTGGAGCCGGAGGTCAGCTCGTCCCGCTCGAGCAGGATCGTCTCCCACCCCGCCTTCGAGAGGTGGTAGGCGATCGAGACCCCGACCGCTCCGCCGCCGACCACGACCGCCCGCGCCTGCGTCTTCATTGCTGGGATCTCCTCGTGCCCGGCCCCGTCTCAGCGCACACCTCTAGCGCCCCCGCGAGGGGCGCGGGGGCGAAGGGGCGACGCAAGCCGGTCGGATCGCGACGCGCGGGACCGCGTCGCAGGGGCGCCGGGACGACGCCCGCCTCCCGAACGCCTGCCCGAGGCCGCCGCGACCGCGATCCCGGGCCCCCGTCGTCCCGGGCGCCGCGCCGGATCCGCGCCGCGGGCGGACCCCCCCGCGCCGGGCGCTCGGCCCGACGCGGCGCCTCCTCCCGCCCGCCCCCGCGCCATCGTGAGCGGCCGGGCGCCAAGGCCGCATTGCCCGCGCGCGCCGGAGCGGCTAACCAACCGGCCATGTCGATCTGGCCGAAATCCATCTGGGACTTCGCCAACCCCGCCCGCTTCATGCGGTTGAGCGGGGCTCTGCTGCCCTGGGTCTCCGCCGCCGCGGCCGCCGCGCTGGCCGGGGGCCTGGTCTGGGGGTTCTTCTTCACCCCCGACGACTACCAGCAGGGCGCGACCGTCAAGATCATCTACATCCACGTCCCCGCGGCGACGCTGGCGATCAATGTCTACGCCTTCATGGGGATCATGAGCCTGATCTGGCTGATCCGCCGCCACCATGTCTCGGCGCTGGCCGCCAAGGCCGCGGCGCCGATCGGGGCGGGCATGACGCTGGCGGCCATCGTCACCGGCGCCCTTTGGGGGCAGCCGATGTGGGGGACCTGGTGGGCCTGGGATCCGCGGCTGACCGCCTTCCTGATCCTGCTGTTCTTCTACGCCGGCTACATCGCGCTGTGGGCGGCGATCGAGGATCCGGACGCCGCCGCCGACCTGACCGCGGTGCTGTGCCTCGTGGGCTCGGTCTTCGCCATCGTCTCGCGCTACGCGGTGATCTTCTGGGCGCAGGGGCTGCACCAGGGCGCCTCGCTGTCGCTGGACCGCGAGACCAACGTCGCCGACGTGTTCTGGCGGCCGCTGGTGCTCAGCCTCGTCGGCTTCTTCCTGCTGTTCCTCGCCCTCCTTTTGCTGCGCACCCGGACCGAGATACGCCTGCGCCGCGCCCGGGCCATCCGCCTCGCGTCCGGCGAGGGGCCGGCCCCCGCGCAGCCCTCGCAAGGCGCCGCGTGATGCCCGATCTCGGCCCCTACGCGCCCTATATCCTGGGGTCCTACCTCGGGACGCTGGCGATCGTGGCGCTGCTGGTCGGCGCCTCGATCCGCGCCTCCCGCCGGGCCCGCCGCGAGCTCGAGCGGCTCGAGGCCCGTCACCCCCGCCGCCGGAGGGCCCCATGACCGATCCCGCCCCCAAGCGCAGCCGCCTCTGGGCGCTGATCCCGCTGGTCGCCTTCCTGGCGCTTGCCGCGCTCTCGTGGTCGATGCTGGGCCGCGACCAGGACGCGCTGCCCTCCGCCCTGATCGAGAAGCGGGTCCCGCAGACCGACCTCGCCAGCCTGCGCCCGGGCGAGCCGCGCCTGACGACCGAGCTGCTCAACCGGCCCGGCGTCAAGCTGGTCAACATCTGGGCCAGCTGGTGCGGCCCCTGCCGGGTCGAGCACCCCGAGCTGATGAAGCTGCAGGCGATGGGGGTCGAGATCGACTCGATCAACTACAAGGACGACCGTGACGCGGCGCTGGGCTTCCTGCAGGACCTGGGGGACCCGTTCGCCAACGTCGGCGCCGACACCACCGGCCGCGCGGGGATCGAGTGGGGCGTCTATGGCGTGCCCGAGACCTTCGTGATCGACGGTCAGGGCCGCATCGTCCACAAGCACGTCGGCCCGATCCAGAACCAGGACCTCGAGCGTCGGATCCTGCCCGCCCTGCGCGAGGCCGGCTGGACCCCGCCCGAGGGCTGATCCGCCTCGGCCCTCCCGCGCAGCGGTCCGGCCGAATCTCGGAATGCTCTCTCGGTCCATGAAATGGCGCTGCGTCATGCTCCCTCCGCCGCGGCCACGGTCACGCGCCGATCACGCTCGCCCTCCGATACAGGGGCGGCGCATCTGGCGGCCGCCGCGCCGCGATTGGAGAGAGCAGCATGGTTCACCGGGTATCCGTCGTCATCAAGGGCACGGCCGACGTCGATCTGACGCCGGGAGGGACGCCGATCCTCTCCGTCTCCGGCGCGCCGACCGGCCTGCCGACCGTCGGCCCGGCGCCCGGCCTGCTGATCTGGGACGAGGGCGCGCGCGTCACCACCTTCCTCTGCGCCGACTTCCCCGGCCCGCCGCCGGAGTTCGAGGGCGACCTGCCGCCCGAGTGGTACGACGCCGCGCTCGCCGCCTCGCCCGACAGTTTCCTGCTGGGCTTCGAGAACCGCGTGCTCACCGTGACCTGGAGCTTCAAGAACGAGACCGCGCCCTCGGTCACCGATCTGCTGGCCTCCTCGACCCGGGAGCTGTTCGCCGGCCGGCAGGAGCTGATCGTCCTGCAGAAGGCCCAGAACAACGGCTTCGCCGACGTCGAGCTGGACGTGGGCGGCGGCTCGGACCGGCTGGTGTCCTCGGGCGGGAACGACAAGCTGTTCGGACGCGGGGGCGACGACGAGATCTCGGGCGGCGGCGGCCGCGACACGATCAAGGGCGGCGGCGGCGACGACCACCTGCGCGGCGACGCCCATCCCGGCGCGAAGATGCAGGGCAAGGCCGCGGGCGACAAGCTCTACGGTCAGGGCGGCGACGACCGGCTCGAGGGCGACGAGGGCCGCGACTGGCTGATCGGCGGCTCGGGCGACGACCTGCTGTTCGGCGGCGCGGGCAAGGACGTGATGATCGGCCAGGGCGGCAAGGACGAGCTGCGCGGCGGCGGCGGCGTGGACTCGATGATCTCCTCGCTGGGGCGCAACGACCTGTGGGGCGGCGGCGGCGGCGACAAGTTCTTCATGTCCGACGAGGCGGGGACCGGGAACACCGTGATCCACGATTTCGGCCGCGGCGACCGCATCGGCTTCGACCGCGACGTCTACTACGACAGCGTCGAGGCGTTCCGCGACTTTGCCGAGCAGACCCGCAAGGGCGTGCTGTTCCGCACCGAGACGGGCAAGGTCCTGCTCAAGGACGTCGACCTGGACGACATCCGCGACAACCAGATCACCGCCGTCGACGAGGGCACGATCCCGTTCTTCTGAGCCGGCTCGCCGGCGCCGCCGACGCAAAAGGCCCGGGCGTTGCCGTCCGGGCCTTTTGCGTCCGCGCCGCTGTCGGCGGGTTCAGGCGCCGTCGGGGCCCGAGCCTTCGATGCCGTGCTTCTTGATCAGGCCGAACTGGGTCATGATGAATGCGAAGGTGATCGCGGGCGAGGCGAAGGTCTTGAAGGTGACCCAGAACTCCTCGGTCTGGGTGCGCCAGACGACCTCGTTCAGCACGGCCATGAACAGGAAGAACAGCGCCCAGCGCTTGGTCAGCGCCATCCAGCCCTCGTCGGTCAGCGGCATCGCCGCGCCGATCAGGTCCTTGAGGTAGCTGCGCCCGCGCAGCAGACCAAAGCCCAGCGCGCCCGCGAACAGCACGTTGATGATGGTCGGCTTCATCTTGATGAAGGTCGCGTCCTGCAGCCAGAGCGTCAGGCCGCCGAACACCACCACCACGACCGCCGTGACCACCGCCATCCGCGGCACGTGACGGCTGAGCCACCACGACACGCCCAGCGAGGCCAGGATCACCGGAATGAACACCGCCGTGGCGGTGAAGATGTCCGAGCGCTGGTAGATCACGAAGAACAACACCAGCGGCCCGAACTCGAGCGCGGCTTTCACCAGGGGGTTGAGCGGCTTTGGCTGTGTGTCCATGGATACGCTCTAGCCAATGGGGAAGGCGAGGTGAAGGCGCCGCTGGCGCGAATGCGCCCGTCGCCGCCGCAATTGCCCCGCTCCCGGCGGGGGGCGCGGCAAGATGACCTTACGATACCGTACTGAAACGGAACTGACCAGGCCGCCGCGGCGCGGTCGGCGGAGAATCACCCGCCGACCGCGCCGCCCGCCGGCTCAACGCGCGCGGGAGCGCAGCAGGCCGACGACGTCGTAGACTTCGTCGACGATGGGCGCGGAGATGGCGTCGGCCCGGTCGGCGCCCTTGGCCAGCACGGCGTCGATATGGCCCGGATCGGCGTTCAGCTCGCGCATCCGGGCCGCGATCGGGGCCAGGCTCTCGACCGCGAGGTCGGCGAGCGCGGGCTTGAACTCCGAGAACGGCTTGCCGGCCCACTCGGCCGTCACCTGCTCGGCCGAGCGGTTGGAGAGCGCGGCCATGATGCCCACCAGGTTCCGGGCCTCGGGACGCTCGGCCAGGCCCTCGACCGTTTCGGGCAGGGGCTCGGGGTCGGTGCGGGCCTTGCGGATCTTCTGGGCGATGGCGTCGGCGTCGTCGGTCAGGTTGATCCGGCTCATGTCCGAGGCGTCGGACTTGGACATCTTCTTCGAGCCGTCGCGCAGGCTCATCACGCGGGTGGCCACGCCCTCGATCAGCGGCTCGGTCAGGGGGAAGAACCCGGGCCGGTCGTAGTCGAGGTTGAACTTGGCGGCGATGTCGCGGGTCAGCTCGAGGTGCTGCTTCTGGTCCTCGCCGACCGGCACGTGGGTGGCGCGGTAGCACAGGATGTCGGCGGCCATCAGCACCGGATAGGCGTAGAGGCCGACCGAGGCCGCCTCGCGGTTCTTGCCGGCCTTCTCCTTGAACTGGGTCATCCGGTTCATCCAGCCCACGCGCGCGACGCAGTTGAACACCCAGGCGAGCTCGGCATGCGCCTGGACCTGGGACTGGTTGAACAGGATCGACTTGTCGGGGTCGAGACCGCAGGCGATGAAGGCCGCCGCCAGCTCGCGGGTCGCCTTGCGCAGGGCCGCGGGGTCGGGGTTGATGGTCAGCGCGTGCAGGTCGACCATGCAGTAGATCGTCTCGCCGCCGAGGCTGGCGGCCTCGTCCTGCATCTCGACGAAGCGCTTCACGGCCCCGAGGTAGTTGCCCAGGTGCAGGTTGCCGGTGGGCTGAACGCCCGAGAAGACGCGGCGCGGATGATCGCGGCCTTCGGTCTCGGCGCCGTGCGCCTCTTGCGTCGGGGTCATATCTGCTGTCCTCCTGCGGCGGCGCGGGCCTTATGCGGCCGGCGACGGGACAGGGTCAAGACGCGCTCAGCGGGGCGTCCGCGCGGGTCATCGCCGCGTCGGGGACGCGCCCTGGACCAGATCAAGAGGTTCGATGTTCCAGTTTCCCCCGTTGCCGCCCGTGCTGACGATCCACCGCCAGGTGGCGTTCGCCATCGCCGGGGTGTTCGCGGCGATCGAGCTGGTCTTCCAGCTCTCGGACCTGGGCGTGCTGGCGCCGCAGTTGCGCTATGAAACCTACGCGATGTTCTCGTTCTTCGACCCGTGGTTCGACCGGCTGCTGGCCGGCGAGCCGACGCCGATGCGGGTGTGGTGGAGCTTCCTCACCTACGCCTTCCTGCACGGGGGGATGACGCACCTGCTGATGAACTCCGCCGCCTTCCTGGGGCTGAGCCTGCTGGTGCTGCGGATCTTCGGCGTGCCGCTCTACCTCGTGTTCTTCGGGGTGACGGCGGTGGGCGGCTCGCTTGGCTACGGGCTGATGTCCCATGCCGAGGCGCCGATGGTGGGCGCCTCGGGCGTGGTGTTCGGGCTGATCGGGGTGCTGAAATACGCCGAGTTCGCCTTCATCACCCGCCGGCCGGGACAGGGGTCGATGCGGGCGTTCCTGGGCTCGATCGGGGCGCTGGTGCTGATCAACGTGATCCTGGCCGTGGCGATGGGGGGCATGCTGGCCTGGCAGACCCACCTCGGAGGCTTTGTCGCCGGCTGGGTCGCGGCCTGGATCGCGGTGCCCAGGGCCTGACCGGCGGGGCACCGCGCCCTCAGCGCTTGCCGCGGCGCATCGCGGCCTTCAGGTCCCCGACCACCACGCCCTTGAGCGCCACCACCAGCACCGAATAGATCGCCAGCGCCCCCAGGATCAGCGCCGCCAGCGCCAGATAGCGCAGGCCCGGCGTCTCGAGCCAGGGGGCCAGCAGGCGGGCCAGGCCCCAGCTCGCCCCGCCCATCGCCACCGAGGCCAGCAGGATCCGCGGCGTGCGGGCGCGCAGGCGGGCGTCGGGGCGGGCCTCCTCGCCAAAGCGGGCGCGCGCGCCGCGCCACAGCAGCAGGAAGTTGACCCAGGCCGCCAGGGTCGTCGCCAGCGCCGCCGAGGCGAAGCCCACGAAGGGCGCAAGCCCGATGGCCGCCGCCGCGTTCACCGCCAGCCCGACAAGGGCGTAGTTGAACGGCGTGCGCGTGTCCTCGCGCGCGAAGAACATCGGCTGGGCGATCTTCTGGAGCACGAACGCCGGCAGGCCGGCGCCGTAGATCGCGACCGCAAGCGCGGTGGCGGCCACGTCCTCGGCCTCGAACGCGCCGCGGCCGAACAGGACCGAAGCGAGCGGCCAGGGGATCGTCACCAGCGCCGCGGTGGCGGGCAGCGTGAGGGCCAGCGCGAACTCCGTCGAGCGGCCGAGCGCCTCGCGCACCGCCGGCTCGTCGCCCGCCGAGAGGCGACGCGACAGCTCGGGCAGCAGCACCACGCCGATGGCCACCCCGATCACGCCCAGCGGCAGCTGGTAGAGCCGGTCGGCGTAGTAGAGCCAGGCGACCGCCCCGTCGAACCACGAGGCGACCTGCCGCCCCACCACCAGGTTGATCTGCATGACCCCGCCGGCCAGCGCCGCGGGAAAGGCGATGATCGCCAGCCGCTTCACCTCGGGCGTCAGGCGCGGCAGGCGCAGGCGGATCGACATGCCCGCCCGGCTCGCCGCGCGCCAGACCAGCCAGAGCTGCGCCACCCCCGCGATCGCCGCCCCCCAGGAGGCGCAGAGCCCCTCGGCATAGCCCGGCGGGTCGCCTGGCCCCTCGAGCCCCTCGAACACGCCCCACTGGGCGACCAGCATGGCGCCGATCAGGATCACGTTCAGCAGGGTCGGCGCGGCGGCGGCGGCGGCGAACTTGCCGATCGAGTTCAGCACCCCCGAGAACAGCGCCGCGAGCGAGATGAACAGGATGTAGGGGAAGGTGATCCGCCCGTACTCGACCGCGAGGTCGAAGCGCGCGTCCCCCGCAAAGCCCGAGGCCAGCCCCAGCACCAGGAACGGCATCGCCACCTGCGCAAGCCCGGTGACCAGCAGCAGCACCGTGGTCAGGGCGGCCATCGCCTGCTCGGCGAAGGCCCGGGCGGCGTCGGGGCCGTCGGTCTCGTGGCGGCGGGCGAACATGGGGATGAAGGCGGTGTTGAACGCGCCCTCGGCGAAGAAGCGGCGGAACAGGTTGGGCAGGGTGAAGGCGGCGACGAAGGCCTCGGCGGCCGGGCCCGCGCCCAGCGCCGCGGCGATCATCACGTCGCGCACCAGCCCGAGGATGCGGCTGAACATCGTCCAGCCGCCGACCGTGGCGAAAGCCCGCATCAGCCGGGCCGGAGGGCGTTTGGCGCCGCCGGGCGGGCTCGCCGCCGGGCGGTCGGACGCAGGGTCTCCGGGCGGCGGCGGCGCCGCGCCCTCGTCACGCGTGTGCGGCATGGTTCAGCCTTCGCCGTCGTCGGGGGCGGCGGCCTCGATGGCGGCGCGCAGGCGGGTCTCGATGGTCTTCATCTTGCCGGCGGAGGTGATCTTCAACCCGAACAGATCCTTGACGTAGAACACGTCCACCGCCTGCTCGCCGTAGGTGGCGATGATCGCCGAGTGGATCGAGATGTTGGCCGAGGCCAGCGCCCGCGTCAGATCGTAAAGCAGCCCGACGCGGTCGCGGGTGTCGACCTCGATCACCGTGTAGATGTCCGACGAGTGGTTGTCGAAGGTCACATGAGTGGCGAGGCGGAACTTGCTCTCGCGTTTCTTGACCTTGCGCTTGGGTTTGAGCGCCTCGCGCGCCACCACCTCGCCCATCAGGGCGCGGCGGACCATGGTCTGCAGCCGGTCGAGGCGCGCGGTCTCGTAGGTCGAGCCGTCGCCGTCCTGGATCCAGAACACCGAGTTCGCATACCCGTCCGAGGTCGTGGTGATCCGCGCGTCCTTCACGTCCGCCCCGGCCAGCGCCAGCGCGCCTGCCAGGCGCGAGAACAGCCCCGGATGGTCGGCGAGGTGGAAGCAGGCGCGGGTGGCGTCGCGGCTCTCGTCCTGGGTGAAGTCGGAGGCCACGGCGGAATCGTCCCCGGCGCTGTCGCGCGCCAGCCGCGCGAAGATCCGCTGCGTCTCGGCGGTGGTCGACAGGAAGAAGGGCACGTAGTGGCGGTCGATCTCGGCGTCGATCGCCTCGTCCGTCCAGCCGTCCGAAAGCAGGGAGGCGCGCAGGGCGTCCTGCGCCTCGCGCAGGCGGTCGACGCCCGAGACGCCGGCCGCGCCGCCGGTCAGCGCCTCGCGGGTGCGGCGGTGCAGGGTGCGCAGAAGCTGCGCCTTCCAGTTATTCCACACGCCCGGGCCCACGGCCATGATATCGCAGGCGGTCAGCACCAGCAGCAGGTTCAGCCGCGAGGGGGTGCGCACCTCGTCGGCAAAGGCGCGCACGGTGACGGGGTCGGAGATGTCGCGCTTCTGCGCCACGTCCGACATCAGCAGGTGGTGGCGGATCAGCCAGCACACCGTGTCGGTCTGCGCGTCGTCCAGACCCAGCCGCGGGCAGAGCTCGCGCGCGATCTCCTCGCCGACCTCGGAGTGGTCCTGCTCCCGCCCCTTGCCGATGTCGTGCAGCAGCAGGGCGACATAGAGCGAGGTGCGGTCCACCCCCTGCTCGAGGATGCCCGAGGCGACGGGCAGGTCCTCGACCAGGCGGCGCCGCTCGATGCCGTTGAGGATCGAGACGGCGCGGATGGTGTGCTCGTCGACCGTGTAGTGATGATACATGTTGAACTGCATCATCGCGTGGATGCGGCCCCATTCGGGGATGAAGGCGCCCAGCACGCCCAGTTCGTTCATCCGACGCAGGGCGCGCTCGGGGTCGCCGCTGTCGACCAGCATGTGCAGGAAGATGCGGTTGGCGATCGGGCTGGCGCGCAGCTCGTCGTCGATCAGGTCGAGGTTGGCCGCGATCATCCGCATGGCGTTGGGATGGATCAGCGCGCCGGTGCGCAGCCCCTCGTCGAACAGGCGCAGGATGTTGAGCGGGTCGTCGACGATCACGCTCTCGTCGGGGACGGTCATGCGGCCGTCGAGCATCTCGAACGGTCCCGGCGCGTTGCGCCCGCCGACCCCGCGGAAGGCCTTCACGATGCCGCCCAGCGAGGGGCGCTTCTTGACGTGGCGCGCCTCGAGGGCGGCGAGGAACACGCGCGTCAGCTCGCCCACCGCGGTGGCGTGCTGGAAATAGCGTTGCATGAAGCGCTCGACCGAGGACTGGCCGGGCCGGTCCTCGAAGGTCAGGCGGCGGGCGACCTCGACCTGCATGTCGAAGCTGAGTTGCTCGTTGGCGCGGCCCGAGAGGTAGTGGAGGTGGCAGCGCACCGTCCACAGGAACGCTTCGGCCTCGGAGAACACCGCCATCTCGTCGGGCGAGAACACGCCCTTCTCCACGAGGTCGGAGGGGGAGCGGGCGTGGTAGAGATACTTGGCGATCCACCACAGGGTCTGCAGGTCGCGCAGGCCGCCCTTGCCCTCCTTCACGTTCGGCTCGACCACGTAGCGCGAGCCGCCGTGACGCTTGTGGCGGTCGGCGCGCTCGTCGAGCTTGGCCTCCACGAACTCGGACCCGGTTCGCGAGAAAAGCTCGTCCCACAGGCGGTCCTGCAGGTCGTCGGACAGGCGCCGGTCGCCGGAGATGAAGCGCTGCTCCAGCAGCGAGGTGCGGATGGTGATGTCGGATTTGCCGAGCCGCAGGCAGTCCTCGGTGGTGCGGGTGGAGTGGCCGACCTTCAGCCGCAGGTCCCACAGCAGATAGAGGACGGATTCCACCAGGGATTCCACCCAGGGCGTCTGCTTCCAGTGGGTCAGGAACAGCAGGTCGACGTCGGAATAGGGCGCCATCTCGAAGCGGCCGTAGCCGCCGACCGCCAGCACCGCCAGGCGCTCGCCCTCGGTGGGGTTGGGATTGGGGTGCAGCCAGCGCAGCCCGACCTCCAGCGCCAGGCGCACCACCTCGTCGGTCAGCCAGGCGATCGAGCGAGAGGTCGAGGCGCCGGCCCAGGGCCGCTCCTCGAGCGCCTCGCGGATCGCGGCGTGGCCGGCGTCGAGCGCCTCGCGCAGCGGGTCGGCGCAGGCCGCGCGGATGCCGTCGCGGCCCTTGCCCTCGGCCTGGGCTGCGGCGGCGGCCTCGCCCAGGCGGACCAGAGTCGCCGCGGGATCGAGGATCTCCGCGGCGGGCCTGACCAGCATCCCGTCCGTCCCGCCGCCCTGGTCTTCCGGAGAAGGCGGCGCCATGCGGCGCCGGGGGGCGCCGCGGGCGGCCGCCGCACGAGGGAAGGCGGCGGGCTCGGGGGCGGGTTTGCGTGAGGCCATGGTCTCTCGTCAGGAACCGGGTGCGGTGGGCGTCGTGGCGGGCGCCACCACCTGGGGGCCCGAAGACGCCGGCGTCAACACGGCGAGAGCGCGCACGTTCAGCCCGTCGGCGGTCAGGCGCCAGGGTCCGCCGAGCCCGCGGAAGCCGCCGGGATCGGTGATCTCCTGCAGGCCGAAGGGACGATCGTCGCCCGAGGCGCGCCCGGCGCGCATCATCTGCGCGGCGGCGGCGACGGCGTCATAGCCCAGCCAGGCGAACTTGCCCGGCGCCCGGCCGTAGGCGGCCTGGAAGCGGGCGGCGAAGTCGGCCATCGCGGCCGGGTCCGGCCCGGCGTAGAGCGCGTTCGACAGCGAGCTGTCGCGCTGCAGCTCGGGGTCGGCCATGCCGCCCATCCCCAGGATCGGCGTGCGCATGCCGATGCCGTGGTAGCGCATGAACGAGGCCGCGGCCTGCAGGCCCTGGCCCTCGTCGGGCAGCAGCACCGTCATGGCGCCGGAGCCCTCGAAGGACGCGTCGAAGGCCACGGCGCTGTCCTGGATGCCCTCGAAGCTGCGCGGATAGGCCATCACCGGCGACAGCGCGATTCCGTGGCGCGAGGCCGACTGCTCGGCGGCGGTGCGGGCGACCCGGCCAAGCGGCGTCTCGGGGTGGTAGAGGCCGACGCCGGTCCAGCCCTGCTGGGCGGCGTGGGCGAGGATGCGGTCGGTCTCCGACGAGGCGAGAAGCCCCGCGACCCAGACGTTGCCGCCCCCCGCCGAGGGGGTGTTGGAGAAGGCGATCACGTTCAGCCCCGCAGAGGCGACCGCGCGGCCCACGGCGTCGGCGTTGGCGCCGTAAAGCGGGCCGAGGATCAGCGCGTCGCCGGCCGCGGCGGCGGCCTGCGCGACCGAGGCGGCCGTCGCGGCGTCGCCCGCAGTGTCGCGCATGTCGAGCGCCACGGCGTCCCCCGCGCCCTCGGCGATGGCGAGCCGGGCGGCGTCCTCGATGTCCCGCGCGGCGGCGGCGGCCCCGGCGTCGGGGGCGGTCAGCGGGGCGAGCAGCGCGACGCGCGCCGGCCCCGAGAGGTCGACCTGTCCGCCCTCGCCCGGCTGCGGCCCGGCGGGCGTCGCGGTCTGGCCCGTCGTGCGCGCCGGGCCCGAGGCGCGCTCGCCCCGGTCGTTGCTGCTGCAGGCGGCGAGCGCGGCGAGCGCGGCGACGGCGAGCGCCCGGGTCAGCGTGACCCCGGAGCGGCCTCTGCGTCCGACCGCGTCCGGCGCGCGGCCTGCGTTGTGCTCACGAAGCGCCTCGCCCATGTTGACCTCCTGCAATGTTCCGTTCGTCCGTGCGCCGCACGGGCGGCGGCCCGGGCGACGGCGAGGAACTATGAGCGCAAACACAGGCGCAAGAAAGGCGAAGCTTCGGCGAGGAGGCGACGCTCCGGCCGACGAGGCGGGGGCGCGGGCGGACGCGGATCCGGCCGGCCTGGCGGGCCCCGACGCGGCGCCGCGGCTGCCTGCCGGCCTGCACCTGGTGGCGACTCCGATCGGCAACGCGGCCGACATCACCCTGCGGGCGCTGGACGTGCTGGCGCGGGCGGACGCGCTGGCGGCCGAGGACACCCGCAGCCTGCGCCGGCTGATGGAGATCCACGGCGTGGCGCTGCGCGGCCGGCCCCTTCTGGCCTACCACGACCGCAACGGCGACGCCGCCCGCCCGGCGATTCTCGCGCGGCTGGAAGTGGGTGAAAGCGTGGCGCTGGTCTCGGACGCGGGCACGCCGCTGATCGCCGATCCGGGCTACAAGCTGGCGCGCGACGCGGCCCGCGCCGGCCTGCCGGTGACGACCGCCCCCGGCCCCAGCTCGGTGCTCGCCGCGCTCAGCCTCGCGGGCCTGCCGACCGACCGGTTCCTGTTCGCCGGCTTCCCGCCCCCCCGCTCGGCCGCGCGCCGGGCCTTCCTGGCCGAGCTCGCGGCCATACCCGCGACGCTGGTGTTCCTCGAAAGCCCCCGGCGGGCGGCGGCGGCGCTCGCCGACATGGCCCAGACCCTGGGGGCCGAGCGCGAGGCCGCCCTCTGCCGCGAGCTGACCAAGCGCTTCGAGGAGGTTCGCCGCGCCCCCCTGGGCGAGCTGGCGCAGGCCCTGGCCGGCGAGGACGACCCGCGCGGCGAGGTGGTTCTGGTGGTCGGCCCCCCCGCCCCCGCCGCCGGCCGACCGGACGACGAGACGCTCGACGCGATGCTGGACGACGCCCTCGGCTCGATGAGCCTGAAAGATGCGGTCCGCGAGGTGCAGGCCGCGACCGGCCTGCCCCGCAAGGACGTCTACGCCCGGGCCCTGGCGCGCGGGCGCTAACGGTTCGTCAACCGGTGTCGCGCTATCCCGGGGCCCAGCCGAAGGGAGAGACGCGATGCCCCCGACCCCCAGCCGTCCCGCCGCCGAACCCGGCCGTCGCCGCCTGCGTGGGCGAACCGCCGGCCACGTCGGCCGCGCGGCCGAGAACCGGACGCTCGGGCGCTATCTCGCGGCAGGCTGGCGGCTGGCCGCGCGCAACTGGCGCGCGGACCGCATGCATGGAAACGGGGAGCTCGACCTTGTCCTCGAACGCGAGGGGACCTTCGCCTTCGTCGAGGTGAAGTCACGCCGCACCCTGCTCGAGGCGGGGGAGGCCGTGAAACCCGCTCAGTTGCGGAGGCTGGAGATGGCGGCGACGCATTTCCTCGACATCGCCGGGGCCTCGGGCGCCGACCGCCGCTTCGACCTCGCCGCCTTCGATCGCGACGGCCGCATGGAGATCGTCGAGAATGCGTTCTTCTGACCGGGCGTCCGCGCCCGACCGCGTGTCCTGCGGCTCGCGCGAACGCGACCGGCGCGTCGCCTCCCTGACCCTCGGGGGCGCTTGACGCCGCCCAGAGGCGGGGCGACTGTCCGGCCCGCGCAATTCCTCGCGCGCCGGCCGGGAGACTTCGGGCATGAGCCTTTCCGTGGCGATCCAGATGGATCCGATCCAGGGCGTCGACATCGACGCCGACACCACCTTTCGCATGGCGGAGGAGGCGCAGGCCCGCGGACACGAGCTGTTCTTCTACACCCCCGACCGTCTGACCTGGGAGGAGGGTCGGGTAAAGGCCACCGGATGGCCGCTGAAGGTCCGTCGCGAGCGTGGCGACCATTTCGAGCTGGGCGAGGCGCGCAGCGTCGACCTCTCCACCCTCGATGTGGTGCTGCTGCGCCAGGACCCGCCCTTCGACATGTCCTACGTCACCAACACCCACATGCTCGAGCGGCTGAAGGGCTCGGCGCTGGTGATCAACGACCCGTTCTGGGTGCGCAACTGCCCCGAGAAGATCCTGGTGCTCGACTTCGCCGACCTGTCGCCGCCCACGATGGTGGCCCGCAGCCTCGCGGACCTGCGCGCCTTCAAGGAGCGGCATGGCGAGATCATCCTCAAGCCGCTCTACGGCAACGGCGGCGCGGGGGTGTTCCGCCTGCCGCAGTCGGACCGCAACCTCGCCTCGCTGCATGAGCTGTTCAGCGGCATCAACCGCGAGCCGCTGATCGCCCAGGCCTTCCTGCCGGCGGTCGAGAAGGGCGACAAGCGGGTGATCCTGATCGAGGGCGAGCCCGTCGGCGTGATCAACCGCGTCCCCCAGAAGGGCGAGACCCGCTCGAACATGCATGTCGGCGGCCGGGCGGAGAAATGCGAGCTCGACGACGCCGACTTCGAGATCGCGCGCCGCATCGGCCCGACCCTGCGCGAGCGCGGCCAGCTGTTCGTGGGCATCGACGTGATCGGCGGCAAGCTGACCGAGATCAACGTCACGTCGCCCACCGGCATGCAGGAGCTCGAGCGCTTCGACGGCGTCAACATCGCCGCGAAGTTCTGGGAGGCGATCGAGGTTCGTCGCGCCGCCGCGACACGCTGAGGCCGGGGGCGCGCGGCACTTCAGCAAACCTAAGGCCGTCCCCCCGCCTTAAGTCGCGATTAACCTTGTCCCTGTCTGATCGCGCCTGCCGACAAGCGGGAGCGCGACGATGGTTTCCAGGTGCTACAGCGTGGCCTTCCAGGGCGTCGAGGCTTGCGAGATCGACGTCCAGTGCCAGCTTTCGCCCGGCACGCCCAGCTTCCAGGTGGTCGGCCTGCCCGACAAGGCCGTGGCGGAATCGCGAGAGCGGGTCCGCGCGGCGCTGACCGCGATGGGCGTGGCGATGCCCAACAAGCGGGTGGTGGTGAACCTCGCCCCCGCCGACCTTCCCAAGGAGGGCGCGCATTTCGACCTGCCCATCGCCATCGCCCTGCTGGCGGAGATGGAGATGGTCCCTGCCGAGGAAGCCGCGCAGATGCTGGCGATGGGCGAGCTGGGGCTGGACGGGCGCATCGCCTCGGTCCCCGGCGTGCTGCCCGCCGCGGTGCAGGCGGCGGCCTCGGGCAAGGCGCTGGTCTGTCCGCTCGAGAACGGGCCCGAGGCCGCGATCGTGGACGCCGCCGAGATCGCGGCGCCGGCCAGCCTGGTGGCGCTGGTCAACCACATGACCGGTCGCCAGGCGCTGTCGCGGCCCAAGCCCGCCGAGATGAACGGACAGGCGCTGCGGACCCATGACCTCGTCGAGGTGAAAGGCCAGGAAAAGGCCCGCCGCGCGTTGGAGATCGCGGCGGCCGGCGGTCACAACCTGCTGTTGATCGGTCCGCCGGGCGTCGGAAAATCCATGCTCGCCAAATGTCTGCCGGGGATCCTGCCGCCGATGTCCGCGCAGGAGGCGCTTGAGGTCAGCATGGTCCGCTCGGTCGCCCATGCCTTCGCCGAAGAGGGGCTCAGCCGGGTCCGGCCGTTCATCGAGACCCATCACTCCGCCTCGGCCGCGGCGCTCACGGGAGGCGGGCGCAAGGCGGGGCCCGGGCGGGTCAGCCTGGCGCACAACGGCGTCCTCTTCCTCGACGAGATCGCGGAGTTCGACCGCGGGGTGCTGGACCAGCTGCGCCAGCCGCTGGAGTCGGGCACGATCACCGTCAGCCGCGCCGCCGCCCACGTGCGCTATCCATGCCGCGTGCAGCTGGTGGCGGCGATGAACCCCTGCCGCTGCGGGTATCTGGCGTTGCCGGGGCGGGCGTGTTCGCGCGCCCCGAAATGCGGAGCGGACTACCAGGCGAAGATCTCGGGGCCGCTGCTGGACCGGATCGACCTGGTGGTCGAGACGCCGGCGACCTCGGCCGCCGACCTGATCCGCCTGCCGAAGGGCGAGCCGAGCGCCGCGGTCGCCGAGCGGGTGGCGCGGGCCCGCGATGTGCAATCCGACCGCTACCGGAGCCTGGGCGCTCCTGTCCGGCTGAACGCCCAGGCGGAGGGCTCGACGCTGGAGACGGCGGCCGAGATGGACGCCGAGGCGCAGGACCTGCTGGGCCGGGCGGCGGAGAAGCTGCAGCTCTCGGCGCGAGGGCATTCGCGCGCGATCCGCATCGCGCGCACCATCGCGGATCTGGACGACGCGCCGCGCGTGCTGCGGCCGCACGTGGCCGAGGCGATCGGCTATCGACGGATGCTGGCCGCTTCCTGACCGGAGTTGGGGCGCGCCTGGCCCGGCCCGCGCCCCCTGTCGGCGGCCTCCCACCCACCGGCCCCCGGCCGCCGCCAGGGGGCGCGCGCCTGTCGTTTCGCGCGAAAGGGGGGGAGCGTGTGCACTGGATCTCGCGAACCGGAACTGGCCGGCGAGCCGACCTCGGCCGCGGCGTCCGCGCCATGCGCGCCCGGGAGGCGGGGGGAGGGAGCGCCGGGCCAGGGCGCGGCCTTCGCGCCCGCC
>NZ_CAXBOD010000068.1:0-21810 GCF_963977235.1 uncultured Albimonas sp. | reverse complement strand
CGACGAATGAGGATGAAGACAGGAGCAGCTTGACCACCAGGACCCCAATCAGAGAGGGCTCTCAGCTTCGTCCACATTGCGGGCTCCACCTCGATCTCGAATACCGAAAACTGCACCCGCTGGCCGTGATCCTGGCAAGCCCGGGCGATCTGGCGCAGGCGACGGCGGCCCTCGGCGTCGGTCGTGCTCACGTCGTAGGTCACCAGCACCATCATCGCTCAGCTCCAGAACCAGGGCGGATAGGCGTCGAGATCGCCACGAAGGTGGCGGGCGAGGAGCTGGGCCTGCAGGTGGGGAACGAGGCCAAAGGGCGCGCGCTCCTGCACGAACGGGTGCAGGCGCTCCTCCTTGCGGCGCTCCTGCCACGCGGTCAGGACCGTGCGACGCGCCTCGTCGGTCAGGAGCGTCGCGCCGCCGTCCATGCGGCGGAAATCGGCTGCGCGGAGCTGGCGGCGGTTGATCAGCGACAGGGCCAGGCGGTCGGCGAGCGGCGCGCGCAGCTCCTCCATCAGGTCAAGCGCGAGGCTCGGGCGGCCGGGACGGTCGCGATGCAGGAAGCCCACCGCAGGGTCGAGCCCGACGCCTTCGCAGGCGGAGCGGCAGTCGTGCACCAGCAGGGTGTAGAGGAACGACAGCAGCGCGTTGACCGGGTCGAGCGGCGGGCGACGCGAACGTCCGGTCCAGGCGAGCTCGGGGTCGGGGGAGCGAATCAGGTGGTCGAACACCGCGAAATAGCGGTTGGCGGCCTCGCCCTCCGAGCCGCGAAGCGCCTCTATGGAGGCATCGGCGAGCTGCGCCCGGCGCAGGATCGCGGCGAGGCGCGCGGCGGCGTCCTCGATGGCGGCGCGGTCCGAGGCCGCCATCTCGGCGCCGTGGTCGCGCAGCGCGCGGCGCAGGACGGCGCGCTGGTTGGCGACCTTGCCCATGACGAAGGAGCGCACGATCTCCACGCCCTCGGGACCGTCGGCGGCGCGATATTGCGCGCGACGCAGCAGAACGTTGCCGGAGACGGGTCCCTCAACCCGCGCCTGGAAGCGGCCGGCGCGGTCGAGCAGGACGATCGCGATTCCGGCCCCGGAGCACGCGCCAATCAGCGCGGGCGAAATCAGGATCGGTCCGAAGGCGACGACCGCGCCCAGCATGTGCAGAGGGATGCGGGTCTTCTCCGCCCCCTCGATCTCGGCGACCAGGGTCTCGCCGTCCTTCTTGAGCGCGGCGCCCTCGGTCGTCACGTAGACGGTGTTCAGCAGCTTTTTCATGCCGAACCGTCCTCCAGCAAGCGGGCGGCCATCCGGTCGCGCCAGGCGAGGGCGGAGCGCGAAACGGCATCCGGGCGGCAAAGTTCGACAAGAGAGCAGGCGCGGCAGCGAGCGCGATGCGGTGTGGGCGGCGGCGTGACGCCGCCGGCGAGAATTCCGGCGAGCTCCCGGACGGCCGATTCGGTCAGGGCGCGGAGATCTTCATCGAAGGTCACGCGCAGGCGTCTCTTCGTCTGCGCGTAGAACAGCGCGCCGTCGGAGACGGACGCCCCGGTCATTTCCTCGAGGCAAAGGGCCTGGGCGCAGAGCTGGACCTCGTCGGCCCGGTGCAGCTTGGGCTTGCCGCGCTTGTATTCCACCGGCAGCGCCGTCTCCCGCCCGTCGGGGCCGGGGGAGAACTCCACCAGGTCCGCGACGCCGGCGAGGTTCAAGCGGGCGCTGCGCAGCGGCAACGCATGGACCCGCCGCAGACCCTTCGCCCGGCGCGTCGCGCCCTTGTCGGAGACCGCGTGGAGAACGTCGCCCTCGGCGGTGAAGCGGTTCTCGGCCCAGAGCCGCTCCAGATGGATCAGCGCCGCCTGGCGCGGGCAGTATACGACGTGCTGGAGGGCCGAGATCGGCATCGGCTCCTCCTGCCGCCCTCGTGCGCCGGGCGGCGGCATCAGACCATCTCGAGGATCTCGACCCCCGACGGCAGGTCGTCCCGGTCGATCTCGATCGAGTAGTCGGAGAAGCGACGTGCGGGCGGCAGGTTGTCGAGGCGCGCGTCGATCTCGCGGAATGCGCCATCTACGCGGCGGCCGATGCGAACCCGTTCGAAAAGGCGATGGGCGGGCGCATTGCCGAGCGCGCTGTCGTGGCGAAAGACGATGAGGCCGCGGGTCGACATCTCGCCGCGCGCAGCGGAGCGATCATGCTCGAACATGTTGACTAGGGACTCGAACAGAAGCTCGAGGTCCGCGTCTGAAAAACCGGTTCGCTCGGCGAACTTGGCGGAGACGAAGCCGTGGGCCGCGTAGAGACCGTAAGGAACGATGTGCTTGCGGCCCATGGTGCGGTTGTCGGTGCGCGCGTCGCCGTCGTCGCCCTCGGCCCGCTGCTTCTTCTCAGCCTCGTTGGTCGCGGCCATACGGGTGATCGAGATCTCGGCCGGCAGGATCGGTTCGACCGAACTTGCGAAGGTCATCTGCACCGGGCCCTTGACCTGACCACAGTTGACCCCGGTCGACATCACGGCGCCAAAGGTGCGCACGTCGAAGAAGTTGGCGCACATGAAGTCGCACAGTTCGCGCGCCTCTGTATCGTCCTTGGGGTTCAGCTTGGCCTTCGAGTCCTCTACCTTCTTGTCGTCGGGGCGGAGCGCCCGGTAGGCTTGTCGGTGCTTTTCGTTTAGGATCGCGCCTTCTTCGACATAGATGTGAAACCCGTCCTGTCCGCCGCGGGCGAGATCCACGTAGTTGCGGATCTTGCGCTTCAGGCTGACGTCGGTGACGAGGCCATGGTTCGTCTCCGGGTCGAGGCGGGGCAGGTTGCCCGCGTCGGGGTCCCCGTTCGGGTTGCCGTTGGTCACGTCGAACAGCAGCACGAAGTCGTGTCGGCGGGCGAGGGCGGTCATGCGACGGTCTCCTGAGGCTCGGGTTCGGCCCCGGCTTCGGGCCGCTTGCGGAAGAAGTCGCTGCGCTGATGGTAGTAGCCGAGGCCGAACAGCGCCTGCTCGGCCATGGGCAGCGAGACGGGATAGGGCGTGGCGCCGGGCGACATGCGCTCCATGATCGCGGCGAGCTGCTTCTCGAGGTTCACCGATCGGCCCGGGTTCAGCTTGCGCAGCTTCTGCAGGTGGTTGGCCGAGCCGCGGTCCAGCAGGCTGAACACTTTCTGGGGCGTCGCGGAGGCGGAGCCGTAGAACTTGTCGCGGATCGTCGCGTTCACCTGGCCGCCCAGCGCGGCGCGCTGGATTTCCTCGTAGACGGCGAAGAGCCGCCCGAGCAGATAGCCCCTGTCGTCGCAGTCCGGGTCGAGCGCCACGGGAACCTCCCTGTTGAAATTGCGGACCAGCACCGCGCGCATCATGCCTGCGCGCAGGGCGTCGAGACGGCCGTCGGCCCGGATGCGCACGAGCGCGAGCGTCAGAAGCGTCAGCGGGTAGGGCGTGCCGGCCAGGATCGACCGCATCCAGTCGCCGGCAAGCGTCGGGGGCACGTTCTCCCGCTTGCCCTGCGCGGCGAGTTCCAGCAGCCAGCGCCAGAGCGGCGGGAACCCGTCTCGCGGCGGCGGCGAGACGTGGGTGTCGGCGAGGAACCGCTGGTAGTTCGCGGTCAGTCGGCCGAAATCGTCCGCCCAAGCGAAGCGGATCGAGAGGCGGGCGGCGTTGGGCGCGAAGCCGATCACATGGAAGCGGACGCCCGGCAGATGCGGCGCGACCTCGTCCAGCCGCCGGCCCTCACGGATCCGCTTCAACTGCACGCCGATGCGGCGGGCGGCGGCGGCGTCCTCCGCCGCGGAGGCGGCGGCGGGGTCGAGAAAGGCCGCGAAAAGCGTCTCCGCCTCCGCCTCGGCGGCGGGTTCAGAAGCCTCCGCCCAGAACACGGTCGAAGCGTCGCCGATCTGGATGCGGTGGCCGGAGTCGCGCTCGAGGAACCGGTTCAGCGCGGTGGTGTAGGCGAAGGCGGCGGCCTCGGACACGGGGGCGTTCTCGCCTTGCTCATGGCCGTAGGAGGCGAAGGCGTCGAGGTTGAAGGAGACGAGGCTGGCGCCGGAGGACTGCGCGCCCCAGACTCCTTTCACCGAGGGGTGCAGCCGCGCGACCGGACTGGGATCGCCGGTGACGAGGCAGATGCGCGCCTCCGCCGCGCCTTCGGCCTTCAGGCGCTCCCAAAGGGCGCGGGCGGCGGGTCGGTCGTGCAGGAACCGCTCGCGCCGTTCGGAGGCGAGGGCGAAGACGAGGTTCTGGTCGAGCAGATCCTCCGGCCAGAGAGGCGGCGCGAAGGCCTCGGGCGTCCACGCCGACAGGAAGCGCAGGAGGGCGAGCAGCCCGTCGTCGTCCGTCCCCGCCAGCCGCTCCTCGTGAAAGCGACGGAACTCGGCATGCTCCTGGGCCGTCCGTTTGCCCTCGCCCGCGGTCACGCCGAGCACATACGCGCTCTTGTCCCAAAGGAAGTTCGGGGAGATGCCCGCGGTGCGCTTCACCGCCTGCGGGACCATCAAGGCCCTCGGGCTGCGCTTGCGGTCCGTGTCCCTCAGATCGATCGGCTTTTCCGCCACCATGCCGTCGGAATTCAAGACGATGCAGAAACCGATCTTCTCGGTGGAGAAGCCGAAGGGCGGGGCATCCGGCAGCCGCGCGCAGGCGCGGGCGAGGGCGGCGAGGACGCTCATCTCAGCACCTGGGGCGAGCCGGGCGGGGGGACCTCCATCACGCCGTCGACGAGCCCTGCGCGAAAGAACATCGACGGCCGGCCGGGGGCGGCGTGGTCGATGTCCCACAGCATCAGCCCCAGATCGCGGGGGACGCCGAAGCCGAGCTCATGGGTCTCGGCCTCCGGTGTCCGGGGCGGGAGCGGCGCGTCGGGCTCGACCAGCGCGAAGTCGGCGGCGAACTCCCGCGTGCCGAGGCAGGGCTGGTGGAAGCACTGGCCGCGGGCGGCGCGGCGGTTGAACATGTCGAGATGCTTGCCCTCGCTGTCGTCGCGACCGGCCTTGGGGGTCAGTTCGAAATGGGCCTCGATCACGTAGGCGGGGTCGACGAGCACGGTCGACGCGCGCTGCTGGCGATCCTCGTCGACCAGGAGCTGCAGGCCCTCCAGGTCCCCGCGCTTCATCGCGCGCTTCGCGCTCGACGCGGGGATCTTGTGGCCGACCTCGTTGCGGCGGATCGACTGGAAGCGGATCGGCGAGAGCACATGGATGCGGTCGATCACCCAGCGGATGGCAGGCTTCCAGTGGATCGCCTCTAGCACGCCGCGGGCGGCCGAGGGGGTCATCACGTCGTAGCTGACCCGTTCCACCTTCATCTCCGGCCGGGTGAACAGGGCGTGGCGGCCACGGACGTGCAGACGAATCCCATAGGTCATTGCAAATCTCCCTACCGTGATGATGTCTCAAACATGAACAAACGCAAGCGAGTTCCCGAGACGGCCCGCCCACTATGGTTGATCAGATCATCGTCTGCTCCGCTGCCAGATACTCCGCATCCTCCCAGATCAGGCCGGCCTCCGGCCGGTAGAGCGATCGGGTCTGGAGGACGCAGAACTGGTCCCCCCGGACCTGCGGAGCCGCGAAGGCGGCGTGGCCCGCCGAAATCAGGCGCTCCCTCGCCTGGGGCGGAACCAGGACCACATGGCGCTGGAGCGCCCGTGCAAGGGCGCCGGATGGGATCTCGGGGACGTGCAGGCGCTCCAACGTCCGTTCGGCCTCTGCGCCCCAAGGGGTCACGACAGGAAGCATCGTCGTCTCGATCATCCGGAATGCCTCCGCCGCATCGCGGAAGGCGAAGTCCGTCCCGCGGGGCGAAACTTTGAAGCGCCCGTAGATGCCCTTGCGATCCAGCAAAGCGCCCTTGCGCCAGTAGACGTCCGCGAACCAGTCCTCGATGGCGTCGAGGGAAAGCTGGCCCTGGGCCCGGTCGAGGGCGCTGCGCATCGCCTGCGCGAGCGCACGCACCTCGGCGGAGCCCGGATGATCGGGCGCCGCGAACACCGTCACGATGCTGTCCTCGAGAGGGCGCCGCCCCTCCCGGTTGCAGCGCCCGGCGGCCTGCACGACGGCGTCCAGGCCCGCCTCCGCACGCCAGACCTTCGGAAAGTCGAGGTCCACCCCGGCTTCGACGAGGCTCGTCGCGATCAGGCGGCAGGGTTTCGGGTCGTCGGGATGCAGGCGCTCTCGGACCTGCGCTAGGATCTCCTGACGGTGGGCCGCGCATTGCCGCGTGGTGAGGTGGATCAGGCCATCCAACCCCTTCCGCTCCGCGGCCCGATAGAGCTCCAGCGCATGGGCGCGGGTGTTGACGATGACCAGCGCCTGTTCGGTCGCCGCCAAGGCCTCGACGAGCTCGGGATCCGCCATCGGCCCCTCCAGCCGCACCCGGGCGCGACGCAGCCGGCGGGCGAGGGCGACCGGGTCGGGCGCTAGCTCGCGCCCCTCCAGCTCCAGCCCGTGCTCCTTCAATTGGCGGCTGTCGAAGGCCGGCTGGGTCGCGGTGCACAGGACGATGCTGCACCCGTAGCGCCGGGCGAGCGCGTCCAGCATCCGCAGGCAGGGGATCAGCAGGTCGCGCGGCAGGGCCTGCGCCTCGTCGAGCACGATCACCGAGCCCGCTATGTTGTGGAGCTTCCGCGCCCGCGACGGCCGGGCTGCGAACAGGCTCTCGAACAGCTGCACGTTGGTCGTCACGACCACCGGCGCCGCCCAGTCCTCCATGGCCAGGCGCAGCTTGTCGCGGCCCTGGCGCGGCTCTCCTCGCCGGTCGCGGTCCTCCTCGTCGATGGCGGAATGATGCTCAAGCACGACGTCGCCGCCGAACATGTCGCGGAAGATCGCGGCGGTCTGGTCGATAATCGACGTGAAGGGGATCGCGTAGATGATCCGGCGCAGCCCATGCGCCCGCGAATGGTCCAGCGCGAAGGCGAGCGAGGCGAGCGTCTTGCCCCCGCCCGTGGGCACGCTGAGGGTGAAGAGCCCCGGCTCGCGCTGGACCTGATCCCGGACGTGGGCGAGGACGCCGCGCCGTAGAGCGTTCAGCTCTCCGTCCTGCGACAGGCTGGCGAGCTTCGCCTCCAGCGCCTGGGTCAGACGGGGCGCGAGCGTCTGAAGGTCCGGCCAGTCGCGGTCGGGAACCCGTCCCTCCCGGGCCGCGTAGAACGCCTCCGTATCGCGGAAGTCGGCGTCGACGAGGCAGGAGAAGACCATACGCGCCGCCAGGGAGAGCTCGAAGGCCGCATGCGGCTTGTCCGCCTTCGCGAATAGCTCCGCGGTGGCGCCGGCGAGTTCGACCGTCAGTTCCGCCCGCCAGACCGGGTCGAGTCGATCCACGAACTTCTCCAGCCGCCGGTCCACGCAGGCGTCCGTCTCGTCGAGCCGGTTCGACAGGCCCGCGTGGTGGCCGAGGATCGCATAGGCGAGCAGATCGGCAGCCGGACCTTCCGCCCGCCCAGCCAGTTCGCCCAGCAGGGCCGCTCCGGCGGTGGAGTGATCGACGCGCTCGGCGCCGCCGGCGAGACGCCGGCCGAACGCGGGATCGTATTTTCCGAGGTCGTGAAGCAGTCCGGCGATCGACGCGGCGCGGGCAAGGCCTAGCGGCCGCCCCCGCTCCTGAGCCAGCGCCGCAACCTGAATCAGGTGCTCGGGAAGTGGCTGCCAGTCGCTCTGATCGCGGGTGGGGGTGGAGTGGGCATAGTGCATTTCAATCAACTCGGGAGGAGACAATGGCGAGCGTCTCGCTCATCGATACTGGTTGCGCTACTCCGATCAAGCTCGCGCTCCAGGGTCTCCCAGACTTCCGGCATATGCTCCTGAACGACGAGGCGAGTGAATGCGGCCGGGTCCGCCCCACAGGCACGTGCAAGCGCCGGAGCCCGTTCTATCGGAACCTCCATCTCGCCCGTCTTCATCATCGAGATGACGTTCCGGCGTTCCAGGCCGACCTCCTCCGCGATGGCTTTCTGCGTCTTGCCGCTCTTCTCGAGCATGGCGGCGAAGGCGGCCTGGACGGTGGGAGGGGCTGCGCTGGTCATGACTGACTCCAACTGCTGATCAAGTTGGCTTAAGTATAGCCAGTGCTAAATTATCCTCGAAACATCAGATGATTAACCTGCCCCTGCGGTGGCTGACATGGGCGGACGGACCACCTGCCAGCGGAACCTCGATGCCGGCCCCCTCCGGCGCGGCGCGCTGTTGGTCACCCCGATCTCCATATGGAGAGCAACCACCTGGACCGGATTTTTTCGGAGGGACGGCTCAATGCAAGACAGTGCGGATCTCTAGGACTTCGCATCCACGGGAGCCAGAGCGGGGAGCGCGGGTGGGAGCGGCTCGCATTCGCCGCGGTCACAGGAACAGCGAGAGCGTCATCTGGGGTGGCGTCCTGGCGACTGCTTAAACCGCGGGCGGTATACGGACCCGTCCACGGCCTTTCCCTGTGGCGCCCAGCCCATGGCGTCGGGGCGCCGGGTGCGAGTCCGCGCGGCAGGTCCGCCTCCCGGCCCGAACCCGCGGAGATCCTGTGTTGACCGCGCGTCTTGCTCCAGATCCGCCTAGCAGGCTATTGGCGCGCTGAAGCGTCCGTGAGCGCCGCTTGCGGGTTCGGCGCCCCCGGGGCCCGGAAAACTCATGGCGGGGCTGCCAGCCCCTTCTCCGGCGCGCTACGGGGTCATGGCGTAGCCACCCCGCGATGGATTACCTGCCGGCGAATTTGATCACCTCGCCTGCGGAGGCGGCGCAGGTCCCAGGGTTCATCATCGCGTCGCGCTCTATCGGGTGGACGACTTGTCAGCGACGGACCGGGGTCGTGATCATGGTCGCCGCCCTCGCGGCCGCTTTTCGCAGCAGGAGCAGGGGCGATGGACGCCACGATGCCGACAAGTCATGAGGGCGTTGCTCGCCGCACGCCGCGACGCGGAGGCCGACGCGCGAGGCTTCGCCACATCGATGCGGCCTGTCCGCCAAACGTCTGCGCCCTTACTCGGCTTGGCGTCGAGAACAGGCGCCCCTAGGTTGATAGGCGACTGGAGAGCGTCGCGAGCTTCGCCGCGAACCGCCATCGCGACCAGGTAGGCGACAGGCGACGAACTCGACCATGAATTCCGGCAGGTCGGGCCTGACCGACACGAGGATCTCGTGACCGAGAGGTCAGGCTCGCTTGATCTCGACGCGCACGGCGACGGCGGTCGCGCCAACTGCTCCCCTCTCGAAATCCAACGGTTTCGAGACGGCCGCCGCGAAGGGCGGAAAGCGGCCGCTCGCGGCGTCCTGGACTAACAGCAGCGAAGCGCAGGAAGCGGCCGCCGCAAATTACTGCCATAGGATGCCGAGGATGTGCATGATCGGCCGTTTCCTGTCGGTCACGCTAGGAACGGGGGAGGTCCATATGGTATCCTAAGCTGTCGCTCAAGCAAGATGCGGCGCCCCGTCGGGAAGCCATCGCTCGTGGATAGAGTTGAGCCCGGCGTTTTTAGGAGCCACCCCCATCAGGAGATGAGAAGTTATCGACCTCGACGCGGCCATCCCCTATGATCATGAGGCCCCAAGACTAAACGCAACCTGTTCATCATAGCAGGACACACAAAGTGAAAGCAGAAGACCTCAGGCACAGCAACTTTTCTGACGTTTTGGAGAAGCACTACTCAGGGCGTGCGTCAGACTTTTCTAAGCGATTCCTGAAATGGTTCCTTGAGAACATTTTCAGGCTTGATGAATTTATGGCAGATGACGCCTGCGTCGACGCTAAGCACGATAAGGGCGTAGACGCAATTTACGTCGACAATATCTCTGAAATTGTTTACGTTATGCAAGCCAAGACGAAAACGAGTGATAAAGCCACGCTTGGGGACACTGAACTGAAGGACTTTTTCGGAACGCTGGTTCAGTTTAGCAGCAAGGAGAATATCGAAGATCTTGCTGGAGAAACAAAAAATGAACGCCTTAGGCAGGCGATAACGAGGAATGAGGTAGCTGAGAAAGTCGCTGCTGGTTATGATGTGCAAGGCATTTTCATAACTAATGTTCCAGCAAATAATGATGCTCACACTTACATTAAAAAAGTGGACATCATCGACTTATATGATGCCGCGGAGATTGCCTCGGACTATGTAGATTTGGATGTCGATGGCGGCATCTCTGAAAAATTTAAATTTGACGTTTCCGACAGTGACGTCATCGAGTATGACGCTGGAGGGGCCTCCGCTCGAATTTTTCTTGCACCCGCACTGAACCTCACAAAGATGGAAGGAATATCGGACGGCGCTCTTTTCGAGCAAAATGTGCGACTTTCCCTTGGAAACACCAAGGTCAATAAGAGCATTAAGGCAAGTATTCGAGAAAAATCAGAGCACGGAAATTTCCCTCTTTATCACAACGGCATTAATGTTCTTTGCCGGGAGATAATTGACGAGAGCGACCAATTTATAACCGTTGAGGACTATGTGGTAGTCAACGGTGCACAAAGCCTTACCTCACTGCTTTCTGAAAGGGCTAAGATCACTGATGACCTCAAGATCCTTGTCAAACTAATTGAGGTCAAAGGCGACGTTTCTCTATCCCAAAAAATCACTCGAAACAGCAACAACCAGAACGCGATCAAAGCTCGCGATATGAAGTCCAACCACAACTTGCAGAAACGCCTCAAAGCTGAGGTAGAGAAAGTAAGCGGGGGCAAAATTGCATACGAGATAAAGCAGGGAGAGAACAACAAAGGAAAGGAGGTAATTTCCAACGAAGCGGCGGGCTTGGTGTTGCTGGCTGCCGACCTTGAGCAGCCTTGGAGTTGCCACCAAAAATACAAGATAATGGATGACCTACATTCAGAGATCTTCGGGCGTCCAAGTGTTACCGGCGCAAGGGTCGTTGCGCTATGGAAGTGCTTTCAAGCGACACCTGATGCCTTGAATGAGTTGGAAAATAGATCCTTCGCGAATTACACGCTTACTAAATTCTTTCTGTTTTTTTCCGTGATTGCAATCATAAAGGATAGCGCAGAGGGTTTAGAAATTCTAAGCTCTCTTGATCAAATTGCGAAGGATGGTCGACTTGATGAGCTTGCCGATGGCTTTGCAACTTTAGCTGAAAATGCGGCCATCGACTTAAACGCCGAAGTCGCGCCAGAAGACGACGAATACTTCGACTACAAGAATGATTTGAAAAGTCAAAAATGGTGTAGGGCAATGTCAGCGAAACTGCTCGCTCAGCACAAGAAGGATGTCAAGCGCGACAAGGCTGAATCGGTTGCAGGAGCCTTCGACCATTTACTTGAATAGCAGAATTGCTTAACTCGGTAGTGGTGTTGCGAATGCAGTCGTTTTCATTGAGAGGCCATGCTCTCGCCGTAAGCTTTACCGCTTCACACGTTGATCTGGCCCACCCAAAAAGAGGGCTGCGTTGATGGCGCGACCATCGCACTATGGACGATCGCGCCAAGCGCTGTGAATGGCCGCTTCCCGCCATTCGTGCGTTGAGCCCTGACTCATTCCGCACTACGCGCGAATGTCCGAGAAGGGCTGACACCGGTCATGCGCAGCTCCAGGCGCGAATGTGCTGAAAGGGCCGTTTGCGCCGTTCCGCCTCGGCGAAGATCGCCGGCGAGAAATCAGCCGCATCCACGTCCGATTGCTCAGCAAGGGAGGCGACGCACGGCTCTGCAGCCATTGCGCCGCGGGCCTCTTGCTAAGGAGGTGCGCTCTCCACCGCGCTCGTAGGGGTCCATCAGGACCCGCAGCATGTCCGCGTAGGTGCGCTGCTCCCCCTTGCACAGCGCCTTGAACTCGTCCGCGATCCGGCGCGGGCCGCGGATGCTGAACTGGAATCTCGTCGCGCGGCAGGCTGGCTGGTCTGGGCGGACCTCCCAGGGCGACGCTCTCGCCAAGGAGGTCGAGCGCCTCGCGGGCGAACGCCTCGACGGTTTCGATCTCTTTTCGGCCCTCCTCGCCTTCGCGCCCGGCCCGCGCATGGAGATCCTCGCACGTGGAGAGAAGCGATGCGAAGATTGCCATTTCGTCGAGCCCGGCGCCGAGCAGGCGCACGCCCTCCATCGTGGCGAGCTTCCTGGCGATCTCCGGACGGCGTGGACCGCGGGGAGGTCGCGACGGTGCGAGAGCGGCGCCGCGTGGGGTATCTCGCGTTCCGCGACTTCTCCGGCGCCGCGGAGCGTGGCCATGGCCAAGGGCATGGAGGCGATGTCGTCGAACCGTTCGCTCGGCGGAATGACGACCAGGCCGCTCGCGGCCAGGGTGGTCACGGCGGCAGGCGCCTTCATGGCGCCGCGGTCGATGATCACGTGTCGGGCGCGGGCGGAGGCGATATCTTCCTTGGTCAGGTCCGCTACCTGAATGTGCTTCCTCGTGGTCGCGGGCGGCAGGGCCCGAGGCGCTCCCAGGCGGTCAGCGACCCGGTCCCGCCGGGGTCGATGATCTCGACCAAGCCGATGCGGGCAAGCTCAAACGCGAGAAAGAGCGCGACGATGACCTTGCCGATCCCGATCAAATTCTGATCGCGGGGCAACGACGTGCAGTAGCGAGGCGGCTCGGCGACCGAGTTGCTCGGACGCGGGCGCGAAGGTGAGCTCAGTCCGTCTTGCGCTATTCGTTCCGACCTCGGACGGTATACGGACCCGTCCGCGGCCTTTCCCATCGGCGAGCGCCGCGCGCGATCTGGGCCGAGACAGCGCGCCGACGCGGGCGGGTCGGCCGAACGCAAATCGCGCCGCCGCCGCCCCAATCGACAGAAGGCCCCCAGGGGCGTCCGAGAGCGCTGTCAGCGCACTCCGCAGACCTGATACCTGAAACTCACTCCCGGGGCTGCAGACCCCCTTCCAGGCGTTCTGCAGAGGCGCTGGGTGAGCCGTGGTGATAAATGCAACGCTGTGCGACGATCCGAGCGCATCTCGCTGCGTCGCGGCGCGCCGGACACTGCCGTTCGTCTTCTTGATCCTGGCCCTGCAGGTGCTGGGAGTCAGGCGCTGGACGAGCTGTTCTTGCAGGCCTCCATCAGTATGCGAAGCATGTCCGCATAGGTTCGGCGATCGACCTTGCAGTGGGCCCGGAAGTCGTCCGCGACCCACTTGGGGCCGCGCACGGCGAACCGAACGGCAGTCTCGTCGCGCTGCGGGAGGGTCGGCCGAGACGTCGCTGGCGTCGGTGCGGCCTTGCCTGAGACGACCCCTCCACGAAGCGAGAACACCTCGCGCATCAACGCGTCGACGGCCGCCATCGCCTCCGCATCGACTTCGCCGTCCCGATCGAGCAGCGCGCAAGGATCAGCGCCGGTCGACAGCTTGTTCGCCAAGACCTCCCTCTCGTCGAGCATGGCGTCCAGTAGGCGGCCGCCCTCCATTCTGTGCAGCTTCGCAAAAAGGGTCAGCGGCACTCGCGCGCTTGATCGCGCGCACCGCACCGCGCACCGGAGTGATGTCGTGCGGACGCCACAAAGTTGGAGCAACCAAGAGCCAAGCAGCGCGCGAGAAGGGCAACGTCGAGCCGCCCCTCGAACTTAAAGACGATTAGAAGAAACTCCTACCCAATCTTCATCAATCGTGCCCAACGCCCATAGGCGGGCGACCCCCGCGGGCCGCGGAGAGTAGTTCTTGGGGAGCGCGCCGCGCGATGGCCCGGTTCACGGCCGGCGGCAAGGTTCAATCGTTCTCGCCGCTCGCCAGCCGGGCTTCGTCTTCCGTCCGCCGGCTTGCTTGCTCCATGGCGGCTCGTTGCCCGACGGTGCGCTCCAGCGCCTCCGGGGCCATCTCGCCCGTGATGCGCGATCCTTCGGGCGAGAGGGCCCCGACGACGGACGTCTTGGCCGCCGGCTTGGCGGAGCACTGCCCCGCGGCGACGGCCAAGTCATAGCGGTAGCGCAGCACCCGCGCGTAGATCACTCCGCCGATCATGAAGGCCAGCGGGATGGCGCCGATCAGAAAGTCGGTGAGGGTCATGTCATTTCTCCTCGACCATCAGAGGCATGTAGTGGGCGAAAATGCACCCCGCCAGCGCGACGACGCCCCGCCTGATCGACCTGACCTCGATCGCCGTCCCTTTCGTGACCGGATCTAGCAGGATCGCCGCGATGATCCCCAGAGAGAGGGTCTGACATCCGCTCGCAAGAAATTTCATGTGTTCGCTAAAGGTCTTGGGGCGCGTCTTGCGCACCGTCTTAGTGTCGCTCACCGCCCCGCCCTATTCGCTGTCCTCGCCTTACGCGCGCTGCATCAGCACCCGCAGCATGTCGGAATGGGTGCGGCGCTCGCGGGCGCAAAGATCGCGAAAGCCGTCCGCGATCCAGCGCGGCACGCGCACCGAGGACTGCACGATGGCGTTCGCGGGGTCTTCATGCCGGGGTTCGCGCGACGTCGCCCAGGGGTCGCTGGGAACGGGTCCGGGCTTGGCCCGCGGGATGACGTGGCTTCCGGCCGGCGGAGCAACGTCCCGCCCGACTTCGGCGGCCGGAGCGCCCTGCCCTGCCCCGCGCGGCGCGAAGTCGTCCAGGCCATCGGCTAGGTTAGAGGCGCCCAAGCCCTTGCGGCCCATCATTTTCTCGCCTCTTTGAGCAGCGCGACGACCTCTCTGGCAAACGCGACGGCGTTGAGGATCGCCTTGTCGATCCCGCGCACTTCGTTCGGATCCAGCTGGCGCAGCCCGCCGCCCGAGGAGAACAGCGCCGAGAAGGCGTCGCGCTCGTTGAGCTCCACGTTCATCACCCGCACGCCCTCGATGCCGCGCAGCTGGGCGGCGATGAAGCGGGCGGTGCGGCTCTTCACGGCGGCCTTGGTGCGCGTGAGCAGCACGGCGGCGGGGATGTCGCGCCGCCCTGTCCTGCCCGCCCGCTTAACGGCTCCGAGGGTGTCTACGGCCGCCTGGGCGTCCTGGTGCTGCTCCTGCGCCGGCACGAGAACCAGGTCACTCTCGGACATGGCGAAGGTCGCCAGCTGCGAGGCCATGCCCTCCAGGTCGACGATGACGAAGGGCGCTTTGCGGGCCGCGACGTCGATCTCGTCCTGAATCTCGCGCTCGCCCTTCGAGGAAACCACGGAGAGGCGCGCTGGCGGCGGCGCCATGGTGGACCAGGCGACGAGGGGCTGGTGCGGGTCAGCGTCGATTAGGATCACGTCCGCGCCCTCGGCCAGCTCGCAGGCCAGCACCAAGGCGGAGGTCGACTTGCCGGAGCCGCCCTTGCAGCTCGCGAAGGAGATGACCGGCATGGGAGCTCCCTATCGAAGTTCGCAGCGCATTAGGCAGACGATCCTGCGGATGCGTTCGCTTGAGAAAGAGGACGTTGCACGCCGAGGACGCCGTGGGCGTTTCGCGCATCGCCCTCGGACGGTTGCCGCGTGCTGGGGCGGAAGAACCTGGCCAGACCGCCGCCGCGCGCTTGGGCCTTGCGAGGGTGAAGCCCCTCATTTCGACCCTATAGCCTGTCGCCGCCGGCCCTCGCCGCCGCCCCCGGGCGGGGAACGATGTCGATCCAGCGGCCGCATCGTCTTCTCGAAGTCGCGGTGCAGTCGACGACCCAGCCAGATGACCGCGACCGCGCCGATGATGGCGCCGATCACCGGCATCACGGCGAGCAGCAGGTGTGTATCGGAGGCAGGCCAGGACCAAGCGAGATCGATCTTGGAGGGGCATAGGCAGAACGGGGCGATGCGGGAGAAGACCTCGCCGCCCTCGTGGACATCGGCAATTTTCGCCGCACGAAGGGCCGCGAGCGATGCAACCTGCGCCATGATCACGGCCATCCTTCCCCGGACCGCATCAATTCCGTCTCCGCTGCGCGAGGCCGAAGCAGATCAGGCCGCCCGCTCCGAGTAGGGCCGATGTCCAGCCCGCAGATGTTGCTTTCTGGACGAGAGGCAGGGCGGCGGCCATGAGCCCCATCAGCGGGATGCCTGGCCGGTCTAGCCTATGCGCGATGAAGCAAGCTTCCCCGCTCCACACCGAGCTCGGCGTCGCGCCCTGCACTCCGACACTTCTCGAAACGCCAATTCGCATACCAAGACCTGACGATGATTGCTGCTGCGAGACGCACCAATCTGGCAGAATAGGTCTATACTTAAAATGATTCTTTTATTGACCATCGCCGCGGAGAGTCATTAATGAGTTACTATTGGGCGCGTTCGCGACACATGGGCGCTGTGCAGGCGAATTGCGGGTTCAAGCCAATTGTTCGATCCTCGCAGAAAGCGGGTGGAGAGACGTTTGCCGTCGCACCTGTCATTCAAGCCATGAGCACCTATTTGGCGCCGCCATCGGCAAGCACGACTGGTCCACCGGGGTCGACGCGCTGGCGAGCCGCACCGCCAGGGTGGACTTGCCGGCGCTGCGTCTCGGGCTGGTGATAGCGATGAGAGCCATGGGGGATCTCTTCTTCGCCTGCTGCGTGACACATCCGACCGACGCCGGATCCGCCCGAGCCTACGAGCGTCGCGGGCTTGATGTCGTGGCGAATGGCAGAAGACCCCCGTGTGAACCGTGCGCCTAGCCGTCAACCCGAGAAAGAACGACGGAGCGGGCCCTTGCTGGTCGAGGGCCAGAACAACGGGCAGGCGCGTCGGCGGCCCCGTGTCGTAGGCGTCAGCGGTGACGCGCGGTGGACTGGAGCTGAAGAACGGGAAGAGCCCACATTGGCTGGCGCCTTGTGATCCGAGGTCTCGCAGCTCCAGCCCCAAGGACTGTCGTCACCGGCCTCGTCGTCGATCAGGTGCAGGGAGGAGGACGTCGGCTGCTCGGTCGATCACGCGAAATATTCAACACGAAACTTCTGATAATTCAGACTGAATGGCGACATCGTCGGGAAATCATCGCAACGGCGATGGCTATCCAGCCCGGCTTCCAATTGGTCAGCATAGCAAGCGAAGTTCTGACGTGCGGATCTGACATCCACCTCCTCAAGTGCCCCCAGGAGCCACGGAGGCGCTCCGTGGCGGCCGCTAGCTGATTTTCCCACCCAAACCATAGCCCGGCCCGACCGGCCGCCACGGGCCGCCTCAGAGAGCCTGTTGTGCGCGGAGAGCTGAGACGATTTTTTCACATCACGCGTGAAATCATGGCGTCACGCATCTTGATGGAGGAGGGTGCGGCCCACATCTACGCATTCGTGCTATCACAACATCACGGATGAACAGATGCCCGATCCGGATCGAATGCTCGCCGAGCACGCTGCCATCGAAGCCGCCGCCGACGAGATCCCCGACGTGATCGCCGATGCGGGGGACGACCTGCGCGAGACGATCGTCGCCGCGCACGCGTTCCATGAGAAGCTCGGCGGCGAGGAGATCGCGGAGGCCGCCGCGGAGACGACGGTCCGCCGCCTTCTCCCCCACCGATCGGACCTCCCGTGGCGTGATGCGCTGGAGATCGGCCGCCTGGAGCTGGTCAGCGAGACCCGCATCGGCCAGCTCCTGGAGGCGGCCGCCGTCTACGGCGAGAACGGCGCGCTGATCGCCCGCGGGCTCGACGTGGAGGCGAGGGCGGCGCGCATCCGGGAGATGATCGAGGAGGTCGTGGCCTTCGACGCGGCGCTTCCCCGCGCGGCCTGGGGCATCGAGGCGACCGGGATCGCCTACATCGCGCGACAGGCGAGGGGCCGCTGGGCGCTGGACCACGGGGAGCCAGTCGAGGCCGGCGCGCTCGCCGCCTTCGGGGGCGTCACGGAGCGGCGCATCCGCAACATGATGTCGAAGGGCGAGGCCGGGTTCGTGGTCGACGAGGGCCGCGTGACCGCCGCCTCCGCGCTCGCCTGGCTGAAGGATCGCGAGAGCTTCCGCCCGTCGGTCTGGCGCGACGACGCCCGCTTCGAGGCGCTGCCCCGAGCTGAACCGCTGGACCGGGACGAGCTGCGCTTCGTTCCCGTCACCGACAGGGGAGAGGTCTTCCATCCCGGACTGACGCGGGACGGCGCCTACGAGATCGTCGATGGCGACGCAGACCTGCGCGTGGAGGGCTACGAGAAGGCCCTCGCCCTCCTGCAGACACTCCAGCCGCCCAGTTGGCGTCGTCCGGGCCCGGGCGGCCGCTGGACGCGCGTGCGGGGCGTGAGGTGGGAGCGGATGACGATCACGGATCTCCGCGAACTCGCCGTTGAGCACCGCGGGGGCAGCCAATGATGACGACGCTGGGCCGCGGCGAGATCGCGGCGTCTCGCAGGTCTGTTCGAGACGGAGAAATACTCTCGAACCCCCGCTTTGCCCGAGCGATAGGCAACGCGCGCCGACGCGCCCGCCATAGCCGTTGGAGAAAACGGTTCGAAGCGTTGCACCCGGGCGGATTCGCGGAGGCGGTCGAGACGATCGCTCTGTGCGGTGATCTGGAGAAGTGCGACCTGTCGGAGATGCGAGCCGGCCTGGAAGACTTCGTCGACTGGCTGGACCGCGAGCATCACCAGCGCCGCAGGGGTCGTCCCCTTGAGCGAACGGAGCTCGTCCGCCTCTGGTTCGCCGTGGAGGGGGCGGCGAGAGCGATGCGCAAGCGCAGCGGGACGAACCTTCGGGAGTGCCGTGAGAAGGTCCGCTCGCCGGTTGTCGAGCGGGCCTGGTTCATTGCGCTTGGAGAACATCCCCCAAGGGCGGAGACCTTCCGCAAGCGGCTTCTCCGCGCGCGCAACGGTCCGCTGGCGCGGTTCGCGGCGTCGCGCCGTTCAAAGGGCCGCCTCGCTTGAAGACGGCGGCCTCCACTAAACAGTCCACCACGACGAGAAATGAAATGCCGAATTCAACGATCGAAGCCGACGTGCAGCTGACGCATGTCGGCGTCGCCGCTGCGGTGGACGGCACGCCGCTGCGGCTTATCTACGACCTGACACCCCACGGAGGGTCCCAGGGCCGCGTCCGCGGGAGACTGGTCGCCACCCCGCGGCTGAACCTGTCCGACTACAAGGTGAGCGCCTGCGTCGACTGGATCGACCTGAAGTTCAGGACGATTGACGCCTCGCAGAACCAGCACGTCTCGAAAAAGCTGCAAGCCTTTTCGCCGCGCACGCCGTTCGTGACCGATTGGAGCAGGCGCGAGGGCGCGGACGCCGGGACGCATAAGCAGTTCATCGTGCGGCTGCAGGAGCCCGGCGTCGATGTGCTCGGGATTGCGGACGCCATCGACAAGCGCTGGGGGCTGGACGGTCACGTAAAGATCGCGGGCCTCGAGGTCTCGCTGGATATTTTCCCCAAGGATGGGTCCGACGAGAAGCGCTGGTTGATGACCACGATGCTGGCCCGGTCCTACGTGCCGCTCACGGACTTCATGGGGCCGGGCCTCGACCAGATGCGGTGCTTCACGACCGGGCCGAGGGGCGAGACCGTGCCCAACATCATGATCCGGGGCGGCTCCGGGAGCGGCCTGGACGGGCTGGCCGGCGATCCCGCGAACCACCACCCGCCCATGGCGGACGGCACGACCTGCTTCGGCGCGAAGGGTGGCCCGGTGATGGTGAGCATCCAGAACAAGATCAGCGACCGCCGGATGGGGAGGACGGCCACGTCGCTTCCGCCGGAGCAGAGACGCACGCGCGTGGAGGTGCGGCTCCTGGGGGCGGGCCTGGAAGCGCTCGGTCTTCATGTCCTCGGCGATCTGGACCCCGCGCATCGCGTCACCAACTTCGCGCACCTGCGCCCCGACATCTTCAGTTTCCGGCTCCCGACTTTCGACCCGGCAGATCCGCGCGATGGGAAGCGACGGGAGATCTTCTCCAAGACCGGCGTCTACGGGCTGGAACGACACGAACTACCGGAGCGAGATGCCCGCCGGTGCGGTGCAGGAACCACGATCGCGTTCAGCGCCCTGAATGACCGACTTCAGCAGGCGCTGACCCGGCTCGACGATCGTTCGCGACGCGGTATCACAAGAGCGGCGTGAACGTCGTGGCCCAGCGCGGGTCCGAACCAGGACCCGCAGTTGTCCCGAAGACCGTCTCGCCGGCGTCGCCGTTCATCCGCCTCAAGGCCAAGTGCTCGATGGACCATTGGCTCTGTGGAGGGCTGTGGGCTCTCATGTTGTCCATCACTTAGTTGAGTCATTAGAGCAGGGCGCAGCGCACGACCAAGTTGCAGGAGAGCCGGCACGGGATTACGCCAGTAGACAAAGGAAGCGCCGGACTTCTGGAGCGTATCCAGGAAGAGCCGCGGCCGCTGGCTTCGACGCTGGAATGTCTGCGCTGATTGCTACGCAGGGAAGCTTGGTGGGACATAATACCTGCTCCTTCGACCACCGAGACTGGTCTCGAACCAGATCCAGCGGCGCGTCAACGCGCCGCAAGGCTACCAAGTCCCCATGGCGCAGATCGCCAGGCCGCCCGCTAGCATAGGGACCACCACCCCACTGGCATGAGCAAGCCGATCAAGGGCAGCGCGTTCGCGCGGCCGATCGGCTTGTGCACGATCGGCCGCCCGGGCGCCGCTCGCCCCAGTCATGGAGAGCGACGTGAGAACGATCAGCGGCGAGCCAGCGCCGGCCTATCCCCCACAAACTGACCGCCAGATACACGAGTCACGCCCCGAACTGCCCCGCCTCTACACTCTGGAGGAAGCTGCCGCCGCGTTGCACGCGAAGGTAACGGTCTCCTCTCTCCGCAGGGCCATCCACGCGGGGCGGCTCGCCGCCACGAAGATCGGCAGCCGCTTCTACGTCTCGACCAAAGCGATGAAGGAGTTCATCGAATGCCCCGTCCCCGTGGCCCAGCCCGTCTCCATCAACGCAAGGACGATGGCGCCTGGGTCATCGTCGACGGCGGCAAACAACAACGCACGGGCTATGGTCGAGGCCAGCATGCGGAAGCTCAGAGAGCGCTCGCGGACTACCTCGCCCAACAACGACCCGCACGGCACGGCCCTGCAGCGGCATCGGAAGTGACGGTCGGAGAGCTCCTGTCGGACTACCTCGATGAACGCGGGCCCGCCGTCGCGGATCCCGGCCGGCTGTGCGACGCGGTCTCGGCCCTCTCGCCATTCTGGGCGGAGCTGACGGTCGACAAGGTCACCCGCAGGGTCTGCCGCGACTACGTGAAGTGGCGCACCACCACGCCCAGAGAGATCGTCGACAAGGCAGGACGGACCCGCACCTGGCCTCCGGCGGCTGCTTCAACGGCACGCCGGGAGTTGGGGGCGTTGCAGTCGGCGCTGAACTGGGCCCACGCCGACCAGGTGCTCGCGCACCCGGTGAAGGTGACACTCCCGGAGAAGCCGCCGCCCCGTAACCGCTGGTTGACCCGCAAGGAGGCCGCGGCGCTGCTGCGGGCCGCCAGCCCGCACCTGAGACGGTTCATCCTGATCGCGCTCTACACCGGGCGGCGCCGCGACGCGATCCTCCGCCTGCGCTGGACCGAGGCGGTCGACGCCGGCTCGGTGGACCTTGCGAATGGCGTGATCCACTTCGAGGGCGCGCAAGAGCGTCGGACGAAGAAGCGCCGAGGATCCGCCAGGACGCCGCGCCAGTTGCAGGCCCACCTTCAGCGATGGCGGGCCGCCGACGGCGAGGCCGCGACCCACGTGATCGAATGGAACGGCAAGCCGATCTCGAGCATCAAGCGCGCATGGCGGGAGGCCCGCGAGCGGGCCGGTCTGGGCCCGGAGGTCACGCCGCACACGCTCAAGCACACGGCGGTCACGTGGGCCTTCCAGAGGGGCATCTCGCTGGAGGACGCGGCCGACTACTTCGGCACCACCGCGGCGACGCTGGAGGGGGTCTACCGGCAGCACAGCCCTGACCACCAGCAGCGGGCGGTCGCGATCATGGAGAGGAGAGCGGGGTGATTGGGGCGGTTTCGTTGCGCGTTTCGTTGCGCCTCGGTCCGGGAAAACCAGCTAAGTGCTGGTCGGAGTGAGAGGATTCGAACCTCCGACCCCTGCCTCCCGAAGACAGTGCTCTACCAGGCT
>NZ_CAXBOD010000067.1:0-21921 GCF_963977235.1 uncultured Albimonas sp. | reverse complement strand
GGGTCGCGAGGTCGACCCGAGAGCCGGGGCGGCGCTCCGCGAAGACGCCGTCCTCGCCCGGTATGGGATGAATCACGGCGGCGGCCTCGGCGACGCCCGGCTGCGCGTGCCGCGGGGTGTCGACCTCCCTCGAGCCGATGTTGCGTCCGCCGCGCAGATACCCGCGAAAGCAGCCATTCGCCAGCCGGACCACGTCTCGGCGAAGTTCCGCACAGCTCAGGCGCATGTCGGCGCCCTGACCCGCGCAGGTCGTCAGGGCGGTCGCGCCCGGTTGCCGCTCGGCCTGCCCGAGGATCAGCCTGCCCATGGGCGCCGCTGCGGCGGACGCGGGCGGCGGCGGGGCGCGGGGCCGTCTCGTCCATCCGCCGACAGGCCTGCGTATCGCCGCGAACACGAAAAATGAATTGTGGTTCGCAATTCGCATAGATATGTTGACGTGCGGTCCCGGAGGTTCGGACGAGAGGGAAGGCGGCCGGCTGCGAACGCGGTCGGGACCGTCGGGAAAACTCTCCGTTGAGCCCCGGACTGAACCGGACGTGAGAACCGGAAGATCCAAGGGAGGAAGACATGATCGACAAGGCGCAAGCGGCCGTCCGCAGGACGGCGCAAACCCTGGCGCACGCGGCGACGGGCGTGGGGGCGGCGGCTGTCATGGCTGCTGCGGCGACGGCCGGCCTGCTGGCGGCGGCGCCTGCGGCGAAGGCTGCGGACTATCCCGCGATGAGCTTCAACATGGCCCATTTCCTCCCCCAGACCTATGGCGGCGCGGAGTGGGAGCAGTGGTGGGCGGACGAGCTGCGCAAGCGCTCGGACGGCGCCATCGACGTGACGATCTTCTGGGCCGGCAGCCTGGGCGGAGCGATGGAGATCCTGGATCTCGTAGGCTCGGGCGCGGTGCCTCTGGGGGTCAGCGCGCAGGGCTATTTCCTCTCGGACCTGCCTGTGGCGGGCACGGCCGGCAACCTGATGATGCGCACGCACACCGGCCCCGCGGATTCCCTCGACACCTGGCGCAAGTTCCTGGAGGACCCGCAGGTCCGCAAGGAGCTGGACGAGGCCGGCGTGGTCGAGCTGACCGGCCAGGCGGCCAATCCCTACAAGCTGACCTGCGCCAAGCCGGTGCGCACCGTCGCCGACATCAAGGGACTGCGGGTGCGGGTGCCTGGCTCCTACATGCCCGAATGGTGGGCGTCGCTCGGGGCGGTTCCGGTTTCAGTCCCGCTGGCCGAGCAGTACGAGGCCCTCCAGAAGGGAACCATCGACTGCGCCTACTCGCCCCTGGACCAGATCTTCTCGACCAGGCTCGACGAGGTGGCCAAGTTCGCCATCGACCTTTCGACCGGGTCGCACCTGACCTGGAACATCTTCATGAACAAGGACGCCTGGGAGGCGCTGCCCCAGCCCGTTCGGGATCTGATGACCGAGGTCTCGGAGGACATGATGTCCGAACTCGTCGCCTACAACGAGGCGCTCGCGAAGCGCACCATCGAGGAGACGATCCCCGCCCACGGCATGACCTACGTGACCTTCGAGGAGAAGGACAAGGCGGACGCCGAGGCGCTGGACACGATCTCGCTCTGGGTCGAGCGGCTGACTGACCAGGGGCTGGGGGAGACCGCCAGGCGGCTGGAGCCGATCCTGCGTGAGAAGCGGGCGGCCTTTCATGACTGACCCGTGGCTGGGCCGGGCGCGACGCGGCGCGGAGGCGGCGATCATCGCCGTCTCCGCCCTGCTGCTGGCGGCGACGATGGCGGTGGGCGCGCTGGATGTGGCGCTGGGCATGACGATCGGCTGGTATTTCCCCGCCAAGGTCTCGTTCTCGGAGGTCTTTGTCGCGGCGGCCGCTTTCCTGGCGTTGCCTGCAGTGACGGCGCGCGACGGCCATGTCCGCGTGGACGTGCTCACCAGCCTGTTCGGCCCGCGGATGCAGGCGGTCGCGCGGCTGGTCACGGCGCTTGCGACCGCAGCCGTGTGTCTGCTGTTCGCCGCGGCCTCGTGGCAGGCTTTCGCCAAAAGCTGGGCCAAGGCTGAAACGGTGCAGGCGATCGTGCCGATCCCCCTCTATCCCGTGCGGTTCTGCGCGGCGCTGGCCTTCGTCGCCTGCGCGGGCATCGCGGCGGTGGCGTTGGCGCGGACGCTTCGCGCGTCCCGCCGCTGGAGGGCCGGGAATGGGGCCTGAGCTCTCGGGCGGAATCGCGATCGCGTCGCTGCTGATCCTGCTGGGCTTCGGCGTGCCGATCGTGTGGGCGATGTCGCTCGTCGCGGCGGCGGGGATGTGGATTGGGGTGGGGTGGACCTTCGTCTTCACCACCTTCCAGACCCTGCCGATGGCCACGGTCTCGAGCTATTCGCTGGTGGTGATCCCGATGTTCCTGCTGATGGGAGGCTTCTGCCACCGCGCCGACATCATCGCCGGGCTGTATTCCGCCGCCCATCGCTTCACCTCGCGCACACGGGGCAATCTGCTGGTCGCGACCGTGCTCGCCTCGGCGGGCTTCGCGGCCGCTTCGGGATCCAGCCTTGCGGCGTCCAGCGTGTTCACGCGCATCGCCCTGCCGCAGATGCTGAAATTCGGGTACTCGCCCGGGGTCGCGGCGGGCTGCATCGCGGCGGCGGGGACGCTGGCGGCGATCATTCCGCCCTCGATCGCCATGGTGATCATCGCCTCGCTGACCAACCAGTCGGCAGGCACGCTGCTGATCGCGGGCATCGTGCCCGGACTGCTGACGGCGGGCGTCTACATTGTCGGCATCAAGCTGTTCCTGCTCCGCTTCCCGCACTGGGCGCCCGACGCCGACGAGCGCTTTACCTGGCGCGAGAAGCTTCTGGGCCTGCGCAGTCTGTGGAGCGTGCTGCTGCTGGGCGGCTTCATCATGGGCGGCATCTATTCGGGATGGTTTTCGCCCTCGGCGGCCGGCGCCGTGGGGGCCTTCGGGGCGTTGCTGATCGGCCTGGCCATGCGCAAGCTGGGTGTGGGCGCCATCCGCGACTGCCTGGTCGAAAGCGCGCATTCCACCATCCGGCTCTTCGCGATCATCGTCGCCGGCCTTCTGTTCAGCCGGTACCTGGTGATCAGCGGCTTCATCGGCGCGATCAACGGGGCGATGAAGGACCTGGGCGTCGGTCCGGTCGAGCTGATCGCCTTCATGATCGTTCTGTATCTGGTGCTGGGGATGTTCGTGGATTCCCTGTCGCTGCTGGTGATCACGCTGCCGACGTTTTACCCGATCGCCACGACGATGGGGCTCGATCCGGTGTGGTTCTCGATCATCGCGGTGAAGCTGGTCGAGATCGCGGCGATCACCCCGCCGGTGGGGCTGAACCTGTTCGCGGTGATGGGGGCGACCGATCAGGTGAAGTCGACCGAACTGTTCCGCGGCGTGCTGCCCTTTGTGCTGCTCGAGACGGTGACGCTCGGGCTGCTGCTGGCTTTTCCCGGCCTGACCACCTGGTTGCCCGGCAACATGTGAGGGCGGCGGCCCCGGCCGCCTCCCTCAGCCTTCGCCCGGGACACGCGCCTCAGGCCTCGGCGGCGGTCGGGCTGGTGCGCAGGCCGAAGGTTATCAGCTTGCGATAGGTCTCGATCACGTCGGCGATGGAGTCATCGGAATCCGCGCGCGCGACATACTCGGCGTAGACGTAGTCGCGCATCGAGATCAGCAGGTAGGTCAGCGTCTCGAGCTCCGCCTTCTCGAAGGCCGGCAGCTCGCCCTTCTCCCAACTCCGCAGGAGGGAGCGGCGGAAGCGCTCGGCGATGTTCTCGATATGACGTTTGTAGGCGGAGGGGGCGGCGACGTGCGCCTCGTGCAGCAGGCGGAAGAACCACGGGTTCTCGCGGGCCCAGCGGAAGAACGCCTCCATGCCGCGCAGCTCGACCTCGATGAAGTCGGAGGCGCCGGTGGCGGCCTTCTGCAGGTGGTCGAGCAATTCGGCCCCCTTTACAGGCAGCAGCAGGTCGAACAACTCCTGCTGGGTCTCGAAGTGGCGATAGAAAGTGCCGAGGCCGAGGCCCGCGCGCTGAGTGATCTTCTGGATCGAGGCGTTGAAATAGCCTTCTTCGCCGATCACCTCGACGGCGGCCTGGATCAGCGCGTCGCGGTTGGCCTCGACCTTCTCGGCCCGGCTCAGCTTGGGCCTGCGCGTCGCCTGCATGTCTTGCGTGCTCTCCGTGTGGTGCTTTGCGGCCCGCAGCCGGGGGGCTGCGGTGTCGCGAAGCTAGCCTTGCCCTCGGAGCAGGGCAACTCGCGGCGCTCTGCCGTCAGGACGGGGCCGAGGGCCCGCCGAAGCCGGTCCACCCGCCATCGACGGGGAGCACCACGCCTGTCACGTAGCTCGCCCAGTCCGAGACGAGAAACGCCGCGGCGCGCGCGATCTCGTCGGGCTGGCCGAAGCGGCCCATCGGGGTGCGAGCGAGGAACGCGTCGGCGGCCGCGCGGCCGTCCTCGATCAGCGCGGCCGACAGGTTGGTGACGATCACGCCGGGCGCGATGGCGTTGACCCGGATGCCGCGACTGGCGAGATCGCTCGCCATCGTCCTGGTCATCATCGCCACGCCTGCCTTCGACACGCCATAGGCGTTCGAGGCCCGGTGCCCCACAAGTCCCGTGACGGAGGAGAGGTTCACGATCGCGCCGCCGCGTCCGCCCTCGGCCATCCGGCGGGCGGAGAGGCGGCTCATCTCGTAGACGCCCTGCAGGTTCACATCCATGACATGGCGCCAGTCGGACAGCTCCTGCCGGAGGGTGCCGCGGATCGGCTCGGCGATGCCCGCGCAGTTGATCAGGATGTCGAGCCGCCCGAAATCCGCGACCGTGGCCTCGACCGCCTCGGCGCAGCTTTCGGGCGAGGCGACGTCAAGCGCGCAGCCCCGCGCCTTCGTCTCCCCGCCCAGTTCGGCCGCGAGCGCCTGCGCCCCCGCGCCGTTGAGATCGCACACCGCGACCGTCGCTCCCAGCGCGGCGAAGCGGCGGCACACGGCCGCCCCGATCCCGCCGGCGCCCCCCGTCACCAGCGCGACCCGGCCGGAGAGGTCCACCGCGTTTCCCGGTCCCTCACGTTCCTGAACTTCGGTCATCCTTCGCCCCCCTTCAGCGGCCGGTGAAGATCGGCGCGCGCTTCTCGCGCATCGCGGCGATCGCTTCCTGATGATCGGCTGAGCGATTGGTCAGCGATTCATAGGCGATCGAGGCGTCCATGATCGAATGGGCGAGCTGCCTGAGCCCGATGTTCACGCTGACCTTTGACCAGCGCACCGCCTGCAGGGCGGATTTGGAGAGCCGCTCGGCGAAGGCGTCGACGGCGGCGTCCAGATCGGCCGCGGGCAGGGCATGGTTGACCAGCCCCATTGCCGCCGCCTGCGCGCCGGTCAGCGCGTCGCCGGTCATCAGGAACTCCTTGGCGCGGGCGTAGCCGATCAGCTGCGGCCAGATCACCGCGCCGCCGTCGCCAGCCACCATCCCCACCTTCACATGCGGGTCCGACAGCACCGCGTCCTCGGCCGCGAAGATCACGTCGCAGAACAGCGCCAGCGTGCAGCCCAACCCCACCGCCGGCCCGTTTACCCGCGCGATCACGGGCTTCTCGCAGTCGAGCAACGAGAACACGATCCGCTTCGCTTCCGCCGCGGTCACCTCGAACGAGACAGGGTCGTCGATCGCCGCCTGCTGCCAGGCGAGGTCGCCGCCCGCGCAAAAGGCGCGGCCAGCGCCGGTCAGCACGATCACGTCGCTGTCGGGGTCCTCGGCCGCGTCGACGAACACGCGGGCAAGCTCGGAATGCATCCGCGCGTCGACCGCGTTCAGCCGGTCGGGACGGTTCAGCTCCAACCGGAGCACGCGTCCGTGGCGCTCCCACCTGATCGTCTCGTAGTCGGGGAGCGCCATTCGCTGTTCCTTCCATCCTGTCGCCTGCCGGACCATACCGCTCCGCCCCCCTCGGTCAACACGAAAGTGAATTGAGAACCGCAATTCACTTTATGCATCGACCGCGGCCGCCGGGGCCATCGGGCGCCTCAGAACGAAGGGAGGAGGCGCCGGATCTGCGCCGGCACGAATGAGATCATGCGTCTGCTCATCGCCCGCAGCCCGCAGACCGGCGTCCGTCGCGCCAGGCGCCGCTCCCACCGCGTCCCGAGGGCGGACGGGCGGCGTGAGGTTGCATGGCGCCTCGGTCGCGCCGCCGTCTCGGAAGATGGTATCGGCGAGGGCCGCGACGCCGCGATGGACGCGAGCCTGGCGATGATCTGTCCTGGGGCGCGGCCTGCGACGTCTCCGACAGCGGCGCCGACCGGACAGGGGTTGATTGTCTCCATGCTTATAATAAGCATACGTATATAAACTTCAGAGCCGAGGGAGACACGACGCATGGGACCTTTGAACGGCATTCGCATCATCGAGTTCGCGGGGATCGGGCCAGGGCCGTTCGCGGCGATGATGCTGGCGGACATGGGCGCGGAGATCATCCGCATCGAGCGACCGGGCGCTCCGTCGCCGACCGCGGAGAGCTTCGTGCTGCGTGGGCGCAAGACCGTCGCGCTGGACCTGAAACGTCCCGAGGCGGCAGCTGCGGCCCGCCGCCTCGTCGCCTCGTCCGACGCCCTGATCGAGGGGTTTCGGCCGGGCGTGATGGAACGGCTGGGGCTGGGGCCGGACACCTGCCTCGCCGACAATCGCGCGCTGGTCTACGGGCGGATGACCGGCTGGGGGCAGGACGGACCGCTGGCCCGGGCCGCCGGGCATGACGTGAACTACATCGCCCTGTCAGGCGCGTTGTGGTCGATGGGTGAGGCCGAGCGCGATCCGATGCCGCCGCTCAACCTCGTGGGCGACTTCGGCGGCGGCGGCATGCTGCTCGCTTTCGGCATCGCCTGCGCGCTGCTGCGCGCGCGGGCGACGGGCGAAGGCGACGTGGTCGACGCCGCCATCTGCGACGGAACGGCGGCGCTGATGGCGCCGCTCTATGCCAGCATGGCGCAGGGCATGTGGGTGAACGAGCGCGGCGCCAACCGCCTGGACGGTTCGGCCCCTTACTACGGCGTCTATCGTTGCAAGGACGGGGCCTGGGTCTGCCTCGCGCCGATCGAACCGCAATTCTGGGCGCTGTTCCTAGACCTGCTCGGTCTGCCGGCGGAGGACTACGCGGATCGCGAGGACAAGACCCGCTGGCCCGTCTGGCGCGACCGCTTTGCCGAGATCTTCGCCACGAAGTCCCGCGAGGAATGGCGCCAGGTGTTCGAGGGCACGGACGTCTGCTTCGCCCCCGTGCTCGACATGGAGGAGGCTCCTCGCCACCCCCACAACGCCGCCCGCGGCGTCTTCGAGGATCGCGGGGGGGTGATCCAGCCCGCTCCCGCCCCTCGGTTCCGGGAGGCGTCCACCGGATGGCCCTCGGCCCCGGATGCGGAGGGGACCGACGCCGTGGCGGCGCTTCAGGCATGCGGGTTCGAGACGTCGGAGATCGAGAGGCTGAAAGCCGACGGCGTGATCTGATCCGGCCCCGGCAGGGCGCGGGTGCGGGAAGGGCGGCCTCGCCGCCCTTCCCTGGATTTCGGCTCAGACCGGGTCCCAGCTGAACACGTCGCCCGACCGCTCCAGCGGCGTGAAGCCGCCCTTCATCGCGGGGAACACGCGGTCGGCCACCGCCTCCGCGGTCCAGCCGGCGTCGGCCTGCATCCCGCGCACCGGGCGCGGCTGACTCATCAGGAAGATCTCGTTGTTGCGCACCACGAAGATCTGGCCGGTCACATCGCGCCCCTTCTCCGAGGCCAGCGCCACGGCGAGCGGCGCGATCTTGGCCGGCGTCATCGCCTTGATCTTCTCGACCCGGGCCTTCTGGGCGTCGGTTTCGGTGGGGATCGTCCCGATCAGCCGGCTCCACGCGAAGGGCGAGATGCAGTTCGACGACACCCCGAACCGCGACATGTCGAGCGCGAGAGAGCGCGACAGCCCCACGATGCCCATCTTGGCCGCCGCATAGTTCGCCTGCCCGAAATTGCCGATCAGCCCCGCGGTCGAGGTGAAGTGGACGAAGCAGCCGCTCCCCTGCTCGCGGAAATGCCGGGCGGCGGCGTGGGAGGTGTTGAAACTTCCGTTCAGGTGCACATCCAGCACCTGGTCCCAGTCCATTGCGCTCATCTTGTGAAAGATCACGTCGCGCAGGATGCCGGCGTTGTTCACCACCACGTCGATGGCGCCGAACGTGTCGACAGCCTGGGTCACCATCTCGTTGGCCGCCTTGCGGTCGGAGACCGAGCCGAAGTTCGCGACCGCCTCTCCGCCCGCGGCCTTGATTTCCTCCACGACCTCCTGCGCGGGCGCCTTGTCTTCGCCGTCGCCGTCGCCGGATCCGCCGAGATCGTTGACCACCACCTTCGCCCCGTTCTGCGCGAACAGCAGCGCGAGGTCGCGCCCGATGCCCCGGCCGGCGCCCGTGATCAGGGCGACCTTGCCCTCCAGAAGTCTCGTCTCCGCCATTTGGTTCTTTCCTCCGTTCCGTTCTGTTCCCGACGCGACCGGCGGCCGCGTCTGCGCGGGCCGCTCTGGTCGAGCCTGATCGAAAAATAAGAAGCTTGCGTATAAATAGCAAGCGAGTTATATATCCGCCTGCTGAACGATACGAAACGGTCGGCCGCGACCTCCGTCGCACGGGGCGCGCGCCAAGGGAGGACGCGCATGTTCGAGCGCACGATCTTCACGGCGGAGCATGAGATGTTCCGCGACGCGGCGGCCCGGTTCGTGGCCGAGCACGTCGAGCCCCACCACGCGGCGTGGGAGAAGGACGGCATGGTCAGCCGCGAGATGTGGCTGAAGGCGGGCGCGCAGGGCCTGCTGTGCGTGACCGTGCCCGAAGAATACGGCGGGCCGGGCGCGGACTTCCTGTTCGCCTCGATCGTGCTGGAGGAGTTTGTGAAGGCGAACGCCTCGGGCCCCGGCCTGTCGGTGCATTCCGACATCGTGGCGCCCTACCTGGTCGCCTACGCCTCGGAAGAGCTGAAGCGCGCCTGGCTGCCGAAGATGTGCGCGGGCGAGGCGATCGGCGCCATCGCGATGACCGAGCCGGGGGTGGGCTCCGATCTGCAGTCGATGCGCACGCGGGCGGTGCGGGACGGCGACGACTGGGTCGTCTCCGGTCAGAAGACGTTCATCTCCAACGGTCAGCTCGCCGATTTCGTGATCGTGGCGGCCAAGAGCGACCCCGCCGCGCGCGGCAAGGGCGTGTCGCTGATCCTGGTCGAGACGGACCGCCCCGGCTTCTCGCGCGGGCGCAATCTCGAGAAGATCGGCTACAAGGCCCAGGACACCTCGGAACTGTTCTTCGAGGACGTCCGCGTGCCGGCGGCGAACCTGGTGGGACTCGAGGGGCGCGGCTTCGTCCAGCTCATGGAGCAGCTCCCCCAGGAGCGCCTGACCCAGGCCGTGCGCGCCGCCACGATGATGGAGGCCGCGCTGGACTGGACGGTCGCCTTCACGCGCGAGCGACAGGCTTTCGGCCGCGCCGTCTCCGACTTCCAGAACACCCGCTTCAAGCTGGCCGAGATCCGCACCCAGGCCGTCATGCACCGCGTTTTCGTCGACCGCTGCATCGAGATGCACCTGGAGGGCAAGCTGACCGCAGTCGATGCGGCGATGGCCAAGATGGCCTCGACCGAGGCGATGAACGTCGTGATGGACATGTGCCTGCAGCTTCACGGCGGCTCGGGCTACATGTGGGAGATGCCGATCGCCCGCGCCTGGGCGGACGCGCGCATGTCGCGCATCGCCGGCGGCACCGGCGAAATCATGCGCGAGCTGATCGGAAGGGATCTGGTGGGGCGCGGCGCATGATCCGCTGGGCCGACTTCCTGACGCGCAACGCCCACCTCGCCCCCCGAGACCCCGCCGTCACCTGCGAGGGGCGGACGCTGGACTGGGCGAGGGTCGAGCGCCGCTCGCGCAACCTCGCCGCCGCCTTGCACGGGCTGGGCGCGGGGCGCGGCGAGCGGGTGGCCTTCCTCGGCCTCAACAGCCTCGAGATCTGGGAAAGCCAGCTCGCCGCGCCGCGGGTCGGCGCGATCCACGCCCCGGTCAACTTCCGCCTCGCGCTGCCGGAGAAGACCGCCTGCCTCGAGGATTGCACGCCTGTCGTTCTCGTCGCCGACGCGCCCCATTTCGCCGAGGCGCGGGTCCTGCGCGACGCCTGCCCCTCGATCCGGGCCCTGATCGCGACGGGTCCGGAGACGCCTCCCGACATGCTGTCCTGGGAGACGCTGGCCGAGACGCCCGCCCCCCTGTCCCAGGCCGAGTTCGACGCCCTCGCCTCCGCCGACGAGGAGGTCGCGTCGCTCTTCTACACCTCGGGGACCACGGGCCGGGCCAAGGGGGTGATGCTGACCCATCAGAACTTCCTCGCCAATTCCATGGCGGTCGGCCTGATCGGGCGCCAGCGGCCGGGGATGAACCACCTGATCATCGGGCCGCTCTTTCACCTCGCCTCGGGCAGCCGGGTGATGGTCAACGCCATGTTCTGCGGCCACTCGGTGATCCTGCCGAAATTCGACGTCCCCGACCTGCTGCGCGTCATCGAGGCGGAGCGGATCAACGTCTTCTCGGCCGTGCCCACGATGCTGGCGATGATGCTCGACCATCCCGATTTCGTCGGCGCCGACCTCTCGTCGCTGGAGATGATCACCTACGGCGCCTCGCCCATGCAGCCGACGCTGCTGGAGCGGGTGATGCGGGCCGCTCCCGGGGTCGCCTTCATGCAGGCCTACGGAATGACCGAGGCCTCGCCGACCCTGACCGCGCTGACGCCCGAGGACCACGTCCCAGGCTCCCGCTGGTTCTCGAAACTGAACTCGGTCGGCCGTCCGCTGGCCACCGTCGACCTGCGCGTCGCCGACCCCGACGGACGGGAGCTTCCCACCGGCGAGACGGGCGAGATCCTCGCCCGCGGTCCGCAGATCATGAAGGGCTACTGGAACCAGCCAGAGACGACGGCCCGCGCGCTGGACGGGGGCTTCTACCACACCGGCGACGCCGGCTGGCTGGACGAGGACGGCTTCCTGCACATCGCCGGGCGCACCAAGGAGATGATCATCACCGGGGCCGAGAACGTCTATCCGATCGAGACCGAGAACGCGCTGATCCAGCACCCGGCGGTGGCGCAATGCGCGGTCCTCGGACTGCCCGATCCGACCTGGGGCGAACGGGTGCACGCGGTCGTCGCCCTGGCGCCGGGCGCCTCGGCCACGCAGGCGGAGCTGATCGCCTTCTGCCGCGCGCGGATCGCCGGCTACAAATGCCCCAAGTCGATCACGCTGCGCAGCGACGAGCTGCCGCTGAGCGCGACCAGCAAGATCGACAAGATCGCCCTGCGTCGCGAGCTGGAGGCCGCGGAGACGGCGAGCGCCACATGAGCGTCGCGCGCGCGCGCCGCCGCGCCCCGGCCGGAGCCGAGGCGCAACGCATGAACCCGAACAACAAGCTGGAGGAAGGCGAATGACCGTCGGCATTCTGTCCTACGGGGGTTATCTGCCGAAGGCGCGGCTCGACCGCGGCGCGATCTATGCGGCCCACGCCTGGTTCAATCCGGGGCTAAGGGGCCTCGCGAAGGGCGAGCGGGCCCTGGCCAACTGGGACGAGGACGTGGTGACCATGGCCGTCGAGGCCGTCGCCGCCTGCCTCGAGGGATATGAGGAGACGGCGCCCGCCGCGCTCTACCTCGCGTCCACCTCGTTCCCGTTCCGCGACCGTCAGAACGCCGGCATCGTCGCCGATGCGCTGACGCTGCCCCGGGGGCTGACCACGCTCGACCTGGGCGGCTCGCAGCGGGCCGGCAGCTCGGCGCTGCTCTCGGCTCTGGCCGCCGCGCGCGGGCTGGGCGCGCCGGTGCTGGCGGCGGCGTCCGAGAAACGACCGGCAAAGCCGGCCTCGACGCTTGAGTTCACGGTCGGCGACGGCGCCGCCGCGCTGCTGGTGGGCGAGGGCCCGGTGCTGGCCGAATATGTCGGCGGCCTGACCCATGCGGTCGATTTCGTCGACCACTTCCGCGGCGAGCGCGATCCCTTCGACTATACCTGGGAGGAGCGCTGGGTCCGGGACGAGGGCTATCTGAAGCTGGTCCCCGCCGCCGTGACCGAGCTGCTGGAGGGGCAGGGCGTCGCCCCCGCCGAGATCGCGCGGTTCTGCTTCCCCGCCGCCATGGCCAACGTCGGCAAGGGCGTCGCCCGCGCGGTCGGGCTGCCCGAGACGTCGGTCGCCGACAACCTGGTCGCCACCTGTGGCGAGACTGGCGCGGCGCATCCGCTGGTCATGCTGGTGCATGCGCTGGAGACGGCGGCGCCGGGCGACCTGATCCTGGCGGTCGGCTTCGGGCAGGGCGTCGACGCGCTGCTGTTCCGCGCCACCGACGCGATCCTCGACGCCCGCGGCCGCACGGGCGTCGCCGCCCACCTCGCGCGCGGGCGGGCCGACGCCCGATATTCGCGCTATCTCGCCATCAACGACCTGGCGACGATGGAGCGCGGCATCCGCGCCGAAGTCGACAAGCAGACCAAGCTCTCGACCCACTACCGCACGAAGTCGATGACCCAGGGCATGATCGGGGGCGCCTGCACGCGATGCGGCACCAAGCAGTTCCCCAAATCGCGGATTTGCGTGAACCCCAACTGCAACGCGGTCGATGCGCAGGTGGACGAGCCGTTCTCGCGCAAGGCGGCGACGCTGAATTCGTGGACGCGCGACCAGCTCACCTTCTCGCCCGATCCGCCGACCTATTTCGGCATGGTCCAGTTCGAGGGCGGCGGCCGGCTGATGAGCGACCTGACCGACATCGCGCCGGGGGCGGAGCTCGAGGTCGGGACGCCGATGAAGATGGTGTTCCGCATCAAGGACCACGACGCGCTGCGCGACTTTCGTCGTTATTTCTGGAAGGCAACGCCGGTTGAGCCGGCGGCCGGGACCCCGGTCCCGACCGCGGCGGCCGCGGAATAGGGAGGCACGGACATGCCCAGTGGAATCAAGGACAAGGTCGCCATTCTCGGCATGGGCTGCTCGCGGTTCGGGGAGCGGTGGGCCGACAACGCCGAGGACCTGATGGTCGAGGCCTATGTCGAGGCGCTGGCCGACGCCGGGGTCGAGACCTCGCAGATCGACGCCGCCTGGCTGGGGACCGGGATCGAGGAACAGCATGTCGGCAAGTCCGCCGTGCCGCTGTCGATGGCGCTGCGCCTTCCCAACATCCCCGTCACCCGGGTCGAGAACTACTGCGCCTCGGGGACCGAGGCGTTCCGCGGCGCGGTCTACGCGGTCGCGTCGGGCGCCGCGGACATCGCGCTGGCGGTGGGGGTCGAGAAGCTGAAGGACGCCGGCTACGGCGGACTTCCGCAGCGCACCCGAGGCTCGGTCAATGACCTGTTCTGGGCCAACGCCTCCGCCCCCGGCTCCTTTGCGCAGCTCGCCACCGCCTACGGGGCGCGGCATGGGGTGAGCGCGCAGGAAATGAAGCGGGCGATGGCCCATATCTCGGTGAAAAGCCACGACAACGGCGCGCGCAACCCCAAGGCGCATCTGCGCAGCCGCATCGACGAGTCGAAGGTGATGAACGCCCCGATGGTGGCCGCGCCGCTGGGCCTGTTCGATTGCTGCGGCGTCTCGGACGGATCCGCCGCGGCGATCGTGACCACGCCCGAGATCGCCCGCAGCCTGGGCAAGCACGATCTGGTCACGGTCAAGGCGCTGCAGCTCGCGGCCTCCAACGGGGTCGAGGCGCAGCACAACTCCTGGGACGGCGCCCACTTCGTCTCGACCCGCGCGGCGGCCAAGCGCGCCTACAAGGAGGCCGGCATCGAGGATCCGCGCGGCCAGGTCTCGCTGTTCGAGGTGCACGACTGCTTCTCGATCACCGAACTGGTGACAATGGAAGACCTGTTCATCTCCGCTCCGGGCGAGGCGGTGAAGGACGTCATGGACGGGGTCTTCGACGCCGACGGCAAGATCCCCTGTCAGATCGACGGCGGACTGAAGTGCTTCGGCCATCCCATCGGCGCCTCGGGCATCCGGATGATCTACGAGATGTACCTGCAGATGCAGGGCCGCGCCGGCGAGCGTCAGCGCCAGGACGAGCCGGTGTTCGGCATGACCCACAACCTGGGCGGATTTCCGCACCAGAACGTCTGCTCGATCACCATCGTGGGCAAGGAAGGGGCCTGAGCGTCCCGCCGGCGGCGTCGTCAGGCGTCGCCGGCGCCCATGCTCTCGGCCGCGGGCGCTGAGGGCCCCGCGCGCCGGCCGACGGTCGAACGGCGACGCCGAACGGCCATTCGCGGCCGCTCGTTCGGTGCTCGAGGCGGCGCATACCGGTCCGGGGAGGAGGGGCCGTCGCCGGTTCGTCGCGGCCCGATTCCGGCGCCGCCTGCGCGGCGCCGGAGGGGTCAGATCCGCCGCTCCCGCCCTTCCCAGAACGGATCCCGCAGCTTGCGCTTGAAGATCTTGCCCGACGGGTCGCGCGGCAGGGCGTCGACCAGCATTACCCGGCGCGGAACCATGTAGCCTTTCAGCCGCGTTTTCGCGAAGTCGACCACCGAGGCCTCGTCCAGGCCGTGTCCCTCCGCCGGCTCCACCGCGACCGCCAGCGCCTCCCCCAGCTCCTCGTCGGGGATGCCGAAGGCGGCGCAGTCGGCGACGGCGGGATGCTCGATCATCACCGCCTCGATCATGTTGCAGTAGATGTTCGAGCCGCCCGAAATGATCATGTCCCGTTTGCGGTCGGTGATGAACAGATAGCCGTCCGCGTCGAGGAACCCCACGTCGCCGATCGACAACAGTCCGTCGCGCTCCATCTCCGCGCGGGCCTCGGGGCGGTTGAGATAGGTGAAGTCGGGATAGGTCGCGAGGCGGCACCAGATCTCGCCGGGCTCGCCCGGCGGCAGGTCGCGGCCGGCCTCGTCGCGCACCCGGATGCGCGAATCCGGCGTGGCGCGGCCGACCGTGCCGGGATGGTCGAGCCATTCCTGCGACGTGCAGTAGGTCACGGCGCCGGTCTCGGTGCCGCCGTAGAACTCGAAGATCACCGGGCCGAACCAGTCGATCATCCGCCGCTTCACGTCCGGCGGGCAGGGGGCGCCGGCATGAACCACGTGGCGCAGCGAGCTGAGGTCGTGGCGCGCCCGGACCTCCTGCGGCAGACGCAGCAGCCGGATGAACATCGTCGGAACCATGAAGGCGTGGGTGATCCGGCGCCGCTCGATCAGGGCGAGGAACTCCTCCTCGCGGAACCGCGGCTGCAGGAACAGCTCGCCTCCGATGGCGAAGGTCGCGGTGGCCGCGCGGTAGGGGGCGGAGTGGTAGACAGGCGCGGCCAGCAGGTTGCGCATCCACGGCACATAGGCGTCGTGATTGTGGGTGCGTTGCACCCCGATCGGCGCGAGCCGTTTGACCCCCTTCGGCTTGCCGGTGGTGCCCGACGTGTAGATCATCCCCGCCGAGACGGGTTTCGGCCTGTCGGGAACCGGCTCGAACCCCTCGGCCCAGGCGAGCAGCTCGCGCTCGCCGGGCTCGATCCGGCGGTCGGCCTCCTCGATCCCGTAGGCCTCGCGCAGGGGGGCGGGCGGGTCGACAAGGATTACCGCCACACGGTCGCGCGCGCGCGCATCGACCTCGGCCCGCACCTTCCGCCACAGGTCTGAATGGGCGAACAGCACCCGCGCGCCGCTGTCGAGCAGGATGTGCGAGATCTCGTCGGGCGTGAAGTGCCAGTTCACCGGGGTGGCGGTGGCGCCGATCAGCTCGATGCCGGTCACGAGGCTCAGGAACTCGGGGTCGTTGCGCATCAGCAGCGTCACCGGCTCCTCGGGCGCCACGCCCAGTTCGGCGAGGCCGGAGGCGACGTGGCGCGCGAGGCGGCGGATGCGGGCGCGCTCGAGGCTGAGCTCGCCCATGGTCACCGAATTGTCCATCTCCTCAGCGTCCCTTGAAGACGGCCGGCCTGCGTTCGAGAAAGGCGGTGACGCCGATCTCGAGATCCTCTCCCGCGAAGGCCTGGCCCTGGGCGACGGCCTCGAAGGGCAGCACGTCGTCCAGCGCGCGCGCCTCGGCGTAGTTGATCTGCCGCTTGATCAGCCCGATGGCGCGCGTCGGCCCTTCCGCGAGACGTCGGCCGAGGGCGCGCGCCTCGGCCTCAAACACCTCGTCGGGCCAGACTTCGTGCACCGCGCCCCACTCCTTGCCGGTGCGCGCATCGAAGGCGCCGCCCATCATCGCCAGCGCGCGGGTGCGCGCGGCCCCAATGGTGCGCGTCAGAAACAGCGAGGAGCCCGCGTCCATCGCGGCCCCGATTCGCACGAATGCCAGATGAAACTTGGCCGATTCGGCCGCCACCAGGATGTCGGAAGCCAGCGCCAGGCTCACCCCGGCTCCGGCCGCGGCGCCGTTCACCGCGCAGATCACGGGGATCGGCAACGTCCGCAGCGTGCGGATCAGCACGTTCACCCCGTCATCGAGCGACTGCACGACCCGGTCGCGCCGGTCCAGCAGACTGGTCAGATCGGCCCCCGCGCAGAACGCCCGCCCGCTCCCGGTGATCAGCAGCGCGCGCGCGTCCTGCTCGACCGCAAGGCGCTGCACACGCTCGGTCAGCGCAATCCGCAGGTCGGGGGCGAGCGCGTTCATGCTCTCCGGCCGGTTCAGCCGAAGCGCCAGAAGCTCGCCGTCCCGCTCCTCCACGATGTCCATGATCCAGTTCCTCCCATCGGAGGGCGCGGCGGCGCCGTAAGGCTCGCCGGCCCCATTCGTCGCCCCGATTCATCTCCTCGCGGCGTCGCGCCGCCGGCGTGATCGCGGCGGTTCTTCCTCTCGGCCTAGCGCCGGGATCGCAAAAAAGCAAGCATGGGTATATTCTGCTTGTTGGTAATAAGCATACGAATTATAAAGCACGGAAGAGAAAGCGCGGTCGGCGCGAATCCGCCGCCGTGTGACGAAGCCCGGTCCGCGAATGGGCAAACGGGCGTGCGAAAGGGGAGAGGCGGTCACGTGACCTTCGACGCAGACGTCATCAAGACCTGGCCATTCGAGGAAGTCCGTCAGACCTACTCGGTGCGCGACGCGATCATCTACGCGCTGGGCATCGGTATGGGCATGGATCCGCTGGACGAGCAGCAGCTCGACTACCTGTGGGAGGAGGGCGACTTTCGCGTGGTCCCCACCATGGCGGTGGTGCTGGCGGGGCCCGGCTTCTGGGTGCGCGATCCGCGCTCGGGCGTGGACTGGCGCAAGGTGCTTCACGGGGAGCAGGGGATCGAGCTGTTCAGGCCGTTGCCCGCCGGCGGCACGGTCAGCGCGACGACCAGGGTCACCGACGTGCTCGACAAGGGCGCGGACAAGGGCGCGCTGATCTATGTCGAGCGTACGCTGCGCGACGTCGCCACCGGCGAAGCGCTTGCGCGCCTGACCTCCACCTCTTTCGCACGCGGAAACGGCGGCTTCGGGGGGGCGTCCGGTCCGCAGCCGCCTGCCGCCCGGATCCCCGACGCGCCGCCCGACGAGGTTTGCGACCTGCCGACCTCACGCCGCGCGGCGCTGCTCTACCGGCTGTCGGGCGATGACAACCCGTTGCACATCAGCCCCTCGGTCGCGCGGGCCGGCGGCTTCGAGCAGCCGATCCTGCATGGGTTGTGCACGCTGGGCGTCGCCGGGCACGCGATCCTGCGGACCTGCTGCGGCTACGACCACACGCGCCTGAAGTCGCTGAAGCTGCGCTTCTCGCGCCCGGTCTATCCCGGCGAGACGATCCGCACCGAGATCTGGAGGCGCGACGACGAGGTTCTGTTCCGCGCCCGCTCGGTCGAGCGGGACCTGATCGTCCTCGACAACGGCCGCGCCGTGGTCGCCTGACCCCGCCCGGGCCCGGGCGCGCCCGGGCCGGGCATTTATCCGACATCCAGAGACGACCGAGCATCCGACGACAGACCGGGACAACCGGCGAAGACCAAGGGCCGCCGCGAGCGGTCGAAAGGGAGGAAGACATGAAGTATGCGCGCATCGCCGGCGTCGCCCTGGCGCTGGCCGCCTTCGGCGCGACGGCGGCCCAGGCCCAGCTCGTTCTGCGCTTTGCCGACGGCAGCCCCAACCGGGGCGAACGGGCCGAAGCCATCAGCCATTTCGCAGAGCGCGTCGCCGAGAAGACGGACGGCGACATGGAGGTCGAAATCCACTGGGGCGGCGCCCTGCTGGAGTTCTCGGCCATCTACAAGGGCGTGACGCTTGGCACGGCCGACATCGGCACCCTGCTCAGCGCCTATACCCCCAAGGAACTGGTGAGCCTGGGAATCGGCGACCTGCCGATAGACGCCTCGGCCGATCCCTGGGTCGGCATGCACGCAATCCAGGAGCTGATGACCACCAATCCCGAGATGATCCGCGCCTTCGCGGACCGGGGCGTCGTCTACCTGATGGACTTCCACTCGACCGGCATCCAGCTCATGTGCCGGAGCGAGGCCAACGTCGCCTCGCTCGACGACGTGAAGGGCAAGAAGATCCGGGCGTCGAGCCTTTATGCCCACGCGCTGGATGACCTGGGCGCGAATGTGATCAGCCTGACTTTCGGCGACGTCTACCAGGCGCTCGACACCGGATTGGCCGACTGCACGACGGGATATCTCTACTCGATCCCGGCCTACAAGCTCCACGAGGTGATCGACGACGTTCTGGTCCTGGACTGGGGCCAGGTGGCGGGCTTCGTCGCGGGGATCAACAAGGATCTGTGGGACGACCTGAGCGACCCCCAGCGTCAGGCGCTGCGCGAGTCCGGCGAGGAGGTGATCGACGACTACGCCCAGGCGCTGATCGAGAGCTACGAAGAAAGCCTCAATGCGCTCGAGAGCGGGGCCTATGACGGCAAGGTCGTGCGGGTGATCCGTCCGCAGCCGCGCGATACGCAGACCATGGCGGAGGTCGCCGCCAAGTACGTCGACAAGTGGGCCGAGGACTTCTCCGCCGAGGGCTACGACGCCGACGCCGTCCTGGCCGACTATCGCCGCCTGCTCGCCAAGTACGCCGCCATCCGCGACGCGCAGGGCTATCCCTGGGCGCGGTGACCGCCGCGGTCCGATCCAGAGCCGCGCCGGCCATGCCCGGCGCGGCCTCCCGATCCGCTCCCGACGATCCGGGGCGCGTCCTGGCGGTGGCTGACGGCCGCGCAAGACGGCCGGCCCCGAACGAGAGAGAGACCACATGAATTCGAAGAGCATGACGGACGCGGCGCAGGCGTCCGTGGGCCGATCGAGGCGCGACCCGCAAGCCGCGCGGCGCCCGGGCGGGAGCACGCGCAAGACCGGACGCAAGCCCGCGCCGGGCCTGGCTGGCGCCGCCGGCGGAGGTCGCGCATGACCCCGCCCTCCGCTGAGCGTCGCGCCCCCTCGCGCGCCGTCGCGGCCTATCTGCGCGCCCGCGCCGGACTGGGGCGGATCGAGACCGGACTGGCCTGGATCTCCGCCGCCTGCATCATTGCCGCGGGCGTCTACATCACGCTCGGCATCGTGCTGCGCGCCGTCTTCAACAGCGGCGTCGTGGATGAGCTGGTGATCGTGGGCGAGCTGATGGTCGCCGCCATCGTCCTGCCGTTGGCCCTGGTTTGCGCGCAGCGCGGCTTCATCGCGGTCGAGGTGGTCAGCGGTCTGTTCGGCGCCCGCGGACAGAAGTCGCTTGATCTGCTGAGCGACCTTGTCGGCCTGTTCGCCGTGGTTCCGCTGCTGGCGGCCGGGGGGCTCGCGCTGTCGCATGTCGTGGCCGACGGCAGCTTCCACTTCGGCATGCTCGACCTGCCGAAATGGCCGGGATACGCGGCCTTTGTCATCGGATACCTCATGTTCCTGATCCGCCTCGTCGACCTTCTCGTCCTCGATCTGCTGCGCGCGCTGGGCCGGTTTTCCGACGCCTCCGGCGAGTTTCGCCTGGAAGCCGGGGAGCCTGACCTCTGATGGACTACGCAACGATCGGGGCCGTCGGTTTCTCTCTCTCGCTCGTGCTGCTGCTGCTCCGGGTCCCGATCGGGTTCACGCTGGTCGCGGTGGGAACCGGCTGCACGCTGGTCGCCTATTCCTGGCGGCAGGGGATGGGGTTCGACCTGGGGCGGGGGATCAATCCCACCCTCGGGCTGATCGAGGCGCACGGCTACGAGTTCGTGCACTCCTATTCGCTCAGCATGATCCCGCTGTTCATTCTGGCGGGCCATGTCGCCTATCACGCGCGGATCACCACCGACATCTACCACGCGGTGCGGGTGTGGCTGGCGCGTCTGCCGGGCGGGCTCGCCATCGCCTCGCTGATCGGCTGCGCGGGGTTCTCGGCGATCACCGGGTCAAGCCTGGCCTGCGCCTCCTCGATGGGGCGGATCTGCGTGCCGGAGATGCTGAAATACGGCTACTCGCCGAAGCTCGCCACGGCCTCGGTGGCGGCGGGGGGGACGCTGGGCTCGCTGATCCCTCCCTCGGTGCTGTTCATCATGTACGGGCTGTTCACCGAGACCTCGATCAGCAAGCTGTTCCTGGCCGGCATCGGACCGGGGATCCTGTCGCTGCTGGGCTTCATCGTCACGGTGATGGTCTGGACCTGGCTGCGCCCCGAGATCGCTCCGCGCGCCGCCGAGTCCTTCGGCCGGGCCGACCGGATGCAGGCGCTGGGCCGCGCCTGGCCCGCGGTGGCGTTGGTGGCGCTGGTGGTCGGAGGCATCTACACCGGCGTCTTCACCGCGACCGAGGCGGCTGCGGTCAGCATGGTCTTCGTGATCCTGTTCGGCTTCCTCTCCCGCCGGCTGAGCGCCGCCGCGTTCCTCGCTTCGGTGAAAGACACGGCGATCCAGTCCGCGGCCCTGTTCTTCATCGCGGTGGGGGCGAAGATCTTCGTATCCTTCGTGTCGCTGACCGGGGTGACGCAGGTGCTGGTGGACATGGTCGCCCATGCCGGAATGTCCGACTGGATGGTGCTGGGCTGCATCGTGGCGCTCTACCTCGTGATGGGCATGTTCCTCGACCCGCTGGGCACGATCCTGCTGACGCTTCCCTTCGTGGTGCCGCTGGTCGAGTCGATGGGCCTGGACCTGATCTGGTTCGGGGTGATCGTGGTCAAGCTGCTCGAAATCGGTCTGATCACGCCGCCGGTGGGGCTGAATGTCTTCGTCATCAGCAGCGTGACCGGACCGGAGGTGAAGGTGCACGCGATCTTCGCCGGCGTGTCGCGGTTCCTCATCATGGAGATCGTGGTGCTGGTCCTGCTGTTGACCTTTCCCGCGATATCCCTCCTGATCCCGAACGGAGTTTTCTGACGGAGGCGAGCCAGCCGCGGCAGAAGGGCAGCTTGCTGATAATGAGCACTATATCTTACATGTGCCCCACGGCCGGTCTCCCGCCGCGCCGGACCAGCTCCGGAAAACACGATGACCCGAGAACGCCAGGGGACAAATGTCGCCTTCCATGACATCGCCCGCCTGCGCGCCCAGATCTACGAGCACATCATGCGCGAGGACCGTCTTACCCTGTCGCAAGGCTGGGTGCTGGTCAACGTGGTGAACAAGCCTGGCCAGACCCAGAAGCAGGTGGCCGAACGCGTGCTGGTGGGCACGGTAACGACCGGCGGCCTGATCGACCGGCTGGAGGCGCGCGGCCTGGTGGAGCGGCGGGCCGATCCCAAGGACCGCCGGGCCAAGCGGATCTATCCTTCGCCAGAGGCGGCGGCGCTGGTCGAGAAGATGAATCCGATCATCGACCAGCTCGACGAGATTTCGTTCGCCGGTCTGCCGGAGGACACGGTCGACGAGATCGCCTCGGCGCTGAAGGTGATACGCCGCAACCTGCGCGAAGAGCTCTCGCGCCGTCAGTCGGCGGAGACGTAGCGCCGAGGCTGTCCCGCCCGGCATTTGTCGCGCTTTTCTGGGAGCGTCGCGAAGGTCTGCGGG
>NZ_CAXBOD010000066.1:0-21984 GCF_963977235.1 uncultured Albimonas sp. | reverse complement strand
CGAGCGCGCGGACCTCGCGCGCGGACTGGCCCATGTCATGAAGCAGCACGAGGGTGGGGAGGGGCGCGCCCTGCCCCGGCTCGAAATCCTCGGGCGGCTCGATCAGGGCCTGGCGGGGGAGGCCGTCGACCGAAAGGCCGATGCGCTCGACCCCCTCGGGCAGAGAGGCCGCGAGCGAGGGCGAGGCGAGCAGCACGAGGCCGAGCAGGCCTCCCCAGAGGCGCCGGCGCGGGACCGGCGACCGGCGGAGGCGGTCCCGGGTCAAGCCCGGGACACGGCCGCGCGGTCGACCGTCGCGCGAGCAGGCGCGCGGTCAGACGTCGCGCAAACCGGCGCGCGGTCGGACGTCGCGCCAACAGGCGCGCGGTCGGACGTAGCGCAAACAGGCGCGCGGTCAGACGTGGCGTAGACCGGCGCGCGGGGCGCCCTGCGCTGCGGGGCGCGGCCCCGGGGGGACGCGCCGGGGATCACGCCTTGCCGTCCCCGTCGAAGACGTCGTCGACCTCGGGATCGCCGGTGGGGGCGTCCTTGGCGGCGGTCTTCTTCGCGGCGGACTTGGCGGGGGCCTTCTTCGCGGCCGGCGTCTTCGCAGGGGCTTTCTTCGCCGGAGCCGTCTCGTCGCCCTCGGCCTTGGCGGTCTTTGCCGGGGCTTTCTTCGCCGGAGCCTTCTTCGCCGCGGGTTTCTTGGCGGCGGCCTTCTTCGGCGCGGCCTTCTTGCCCTTGCCGGTCTTGGCCGCCTTGGCGTTGATCAGCTCCAGCGCCTCCTCGAGCGTCACCGCCTCGGGCGTGGCGTCCTTGGGGAGCGTGGCGTTGACCTTCTCCCACTTCACGTATGGCCCGTAGCGGCCGGGGAAGACCGAGATCGCGCCGCCCTCGGGATGCTCGCCGAGCTCCTTGAGGGGCGTGGCGCCGGCGCCGCGGCCCCCGCGCGAGAGCTTCTGGGCGATCAGGTCCACGGCGCGGTTGATGCCGACCTCGAACACCTCCGCCGGGTCCTTGAGGTTGGCGTAGACGGGCTTGGGCAGCTTCTTCTCGCCCTCGGCCTTCGGCGGCTGGTGCACCACGAAGGGGCCGAAGCGGCCGAGGCCGGCCTTGATCTCGCCGCCCTCGGGATGCTCGCCCACCAGGCGCGGCAGCGACAGCAGGTCGAGCGCCTTCTTGAGGTCCACGTCTTCCAGCGACAGGCCCTTGGGCAGCGACGAGCGCTTGGGCTTGGGGTTCTCCTCGGTCAGCTCGCCAAGCTGCACGTAGGGGCCGAAGCGGCCCGAGCGCAGGGTAACGGGCTGGCCCTCGTCGTCATGGCCCAGCAGCTTGCCGTCGGGACCGATGGCGCCCTCGCCCTCCTCGCCCCCGCCCATCGGACGGGTGTAGCGACACTCGGGGTATTCGGAGCAGCCGATGAAGGCGCCCCCCGATCGGGCGGTGCGCAGGGACAGCCGGCCCTTGCCGCAGTTGGGGCAGAGGCGCGGGTCGGAGCCGTCGCCCTTGTCGGGGAACAGGTGCGGAGCCAGCGCCTCGTTGATGGTCTCGAGGACCTCGGTGATGCGCAGCTCGGCGGTGTCCTCGACCGCGGCGTGGAAGTCGCGCCAGAAGTCGCCGAGCAGCGTCTTCCAGTCCATCCCGCCGTCGGAGACGACGTCGAGGTCCTCCTCGAGCTTGGCGGTGAAGTCGTAGGAGACGTATTTGGCGAAGTACCGCGACAGGAACACGGTCACCAGCCGGCCCTTGTCCTCGGGGATCAGGCGGTTCTTGTCCTTGCGGACGTATTCGCGGTCCTGGATCGTGCCGATGATCGAGGCGTAGGTCGAGGGGCGCCCGATCCCGAGCTCCTCCATCCGCTTGACCAGCGTCGCCTCGGTGTAGCGGGGCGGGGGCTGGGTGAAGTGCTGCTGAGCCAGCACCGCGCCGTCGCCGGCCAGCATCGCGTTCTCGGCGCGCACCAGGGTCTCGGCGGTTTCGGCCTTCGCCTCGCCGCGGGCCTTTTCGAACGCCTCGGCCAGGGCCCTCGCGGCCAGCGGGGTGGCCTCGCCCTGCGACAGCGCGGGAAGCCGGCCGTCCTCGTCGTCCTGGGGCTCGTCGCGGCCTTCCTCGTAGACGCGCAGGAAGCCGTCGAACTTCACCACCTGGCCGGTGGCGCGGAGCGCGACCTCGCGGTCCTTGGAGCGGATCTCGGCGGTGGTGCGCTCAAGCCGCGCGCCCTCCATCTGGGAGGCGAGCGTGCGCTTCCAGATCAGGTCGTAGAGACGACGCTCGTCCCCGCCCATCCCTGCGTCCAGCTTGCCGGCGTCGCGGGTCATGTCGGTGGGGCGGATGCACTCGTGCGCTTCCTGGGCGTTCTTGGCCTTGTTCTTGTAGAACCGGGGCTTTTCCGGGACATAGGCCTTGCCGAAACGGTCGCCGATGGCGTCGCGGGCCGCGCGCACGGCCTCGGGCGCCATGTCGATGCCGTCGGTCCGCATGTAGGTGATGTGGCCGGCCTCGTAGAGGCGCTGCGCCGCGCGCATCGCCTGCTGGGCGCCCATCCCGAACTTGCGGCTCGCCTCCTGCTGGAGGGTCGAGGTCATGAACGGCGGGCTGGGATTGCGGGTGGCGGGCTTGGCTTCGACCGAATCCACGAACAGCGTCGCGCCGCGCGAGCCGATGGCGGTGGCCGCCATCTCGGCGCGGGTCGCGGTCTCGAGCGTCTGGCGGTCGATCTTCTTGCCCGACAGCTCCGACAGGCGGGCCTCGAACTCGACCCCGCGCGGGGTCTTCAGCATGGCGCGGACGGACCAGTATTCCTTGGCCTTGAAGGCCTCGATCTCCATCTCGCGGTCGACGATCAGGCGCAGGGCCACCGACTGCACCCGCCCTGCCGAGCGCGAGCCCGGCAGCTTGCGCCACAGCACCGGCGAGAGGTTGAACCCCACCAGATAGTCCAGGGCCCGGCGCGCGAGGTAGGCGTTCACCAGCTCCATGTCGATGGCGCGGGGCGCTGCCATGGCGGCCTCGATCGCGGTCTTGGTGATGGCGTTGAAGGCGACGCGGCGGACCGGCGTGTCCTTCTTGATGGCGCGGCGCTTGCGCAGCGCCTCCTCGAGGTGCCAGCTGATCGCCTCGCCCTCGCGGTCGGGGTCGGTGGCGAGGATCAGGGCGGGATCGCTGGCCAGGGCCTCGGCGATGGCGCGGACGTGCTTCTGCGCCTTGGCGTCGATCTCCCACAACATCTCGAAGCCGTTGTCGGGATCGACCGAGCCATCCTTGGGCGGCAGGTCGCGCACGTGGCCGTAGCTCGCAAGGACGGTGTAGTCCTTCCCGAGGTACTTGTTGATCGTCTTGGCCTTGGCCGGGGACTCGACGACGACGACGGCCATGCGGACGCTTCTCCTTGCCGGGGGCGAACGGTCGGGGACCATGTTAGGGCCGGGGGCGCAATGTCAATCCGCCCGCGTTCGCCGGAATTTCAGTCGAATTGCGCCCGGCGGCCGCCGGGCCTGCGCCTACCAGCCGCCCTGGATCACGATCCGGTCGAGGTTCAGATAGCCCAGCACCGCCACCGAGACCACCACCGCGGCCATCCCCGTCATCCGGTTCGCGACGCGGCGCCGGTAAAGGGCGATCAGCAGCGGTTCGACATGGATCTCGTGCAGGCGGGGGGCGATGCGCCGCGCCTCGGCGCCCTGGGCCGCGAGCATCCCGGCCGCCGGCGCCGCCAGCATCAGCAGCCCCAGCGCCAGTTCCGAGCGCGCCACGAACGCCATCACCGCCAGGGCCGCCAGCGCGAAGCCCGCCAGCGCGCCCGCCGCCGCGCCCCAGGCGTTCAGCCAGGCGTCGATGCGCAGGATCATCACCCGGGCGTAGCGGTCGCAGGCCTCGGCCTCCTCGCCGCCCTCGCGCAGCGCGCGGCGCAGCATGTCCCACGGCACGCCATGCGTGAAGTAGGAGCCCATCGACCAGAAGACCGCCGTCAGCAGCCAGTACCAGATCGAGAAGAAGGCGGTGTCGTCGAACTGCATGCGGTCGGCGGAACCTGCGGCCTGTGCGAGGGCGGGGCGGGGGGCGGGGCGCGCGCGGGTCCGCCCGGCGCGGGGTCGAAGGGCGTTTATGTCCGCCTTCGCCGCGTTCCGCCAGTGTCCGGACCTCTGCCGAGCGCGAACCCGCGCGGACGATCCGTCGCGGGCGGGGAGGCCGGGGCGCCGCGGGCCCACCGCCGCGGGGCCTCTGGCGGCGGGCCCACCCTGTCCGCCCCCCCCGACCGCGAGCCCCCCCTCGCGGGTATCGCGCTTTCCACGAGGCGGAACCGCGTCGCACCGCCTCTTGTCCCATCCGCACCGATCCCCTAGCCGTGGAGGCGTCTGCGGCCCGCCGGGCCGCCCTTCCCGAGGAGACACCCGATGATCGGACTCGACGCGGCGGGCCTGGCCCTGCTGGCGGCATCGCTGCTTGCGACAGGCGTGTTCGCGGGGGTGCTCGCGGGACTTCTGGGCGTGGGCGGGGGCATCGTGATCGTGCCGGTGCTGTCGTGGCTGCTCTCGGCCTCGACGCTCGATCCGGAGGTGACCCAGCACCTGGCGGTGGCGACTTCGCTCGCCACGATCATCCCGACCTCGATCTCCTCGGCCCGCTCGCACCGCAAGCGCGGCTCGGTCGACGTGGAGCTGCTCAAGCGCTGGGGGCCGGGAATCGTGATCGGGGCGCTGGTGGGGGGCGTGGTGGCGCGCTTCGCCTCGGGCGACGCGCTGCGGCTGGTGTTCGGCTGCGTGGCCCTGGCGGTGGCGGTGAACATGGCGATCCCCAGGACCCTGACGGCGGCCGACGCGCTGCCGAAATCGCGGATCGCCAACGGGCTCCTGTCCTGGGTGGTCGGGCTGTTCTCGTCCCTGATGGGCATCGGCGGGGGCACGCTGGCGGTGCCGATCCAGTCGGCGTTCTCGGTGCCGATCCGCAAGGCGGTGGGCACCGCCTCGGCCATGGGGCTGCTGATCGCGGTGCCCGGCACGCTCGCCTTCATCTGGGCGGGCTGGGGGGCCGAGGGTCTGCCGCCTTACTCGCTGGGCTATGTCTCGGTTCCCGCGGCCCTGCTGATCGTGCCGGCGACCTGGTTCTGCGCGCCGCTGGGAGCGAACCTCGCCCACCGGGTCGACCAGGCGCTGCTGAAACGCCTGTTCGCCCTGTTCCTGGCGATCACCGCCGCGCGGATGCTCTACGCCGCGCTGGGCTGAAGGCGGGGCCCCTATTCGACCTCGCGCACCGGGGCGCCGTCGAGCCAGGCGGCGATGTCCTCGACCGCCTCGCCGTAGAACAGCCGGTAGACCACGTCCGAGACATAGCCGATGTGCGGCGTGCCGATGACGTTGGGCAGGCGGCGGAACAGGTCGTCGCACTCGGGCGGCTCGGCGTCGTAGACGTCGAGGCCGGCGCCCGCGATCCATCCCTCCTGCAGCGCCCGCTCGAGCGCCCCGCGCTCGACCAGCGGCGCGCGGGAGGTGTTCACGAGATAGGCCGAGGGCTTCATCGCCCGCAGCTCCGCCTCGCCCACGCTGCCGCGGCTGCGCGCCGACAGCACCAGGTGGATCGAGATCACGTCGGCCCGCCTGAACAGCGCCAGCTTGCTTTCGGCGAGGGTCACGCCCAGCTCGGCGCAGCGGGCGGCGGTGAGGTTGGGAGACCAGGCCTCGACCTCCATCTCGAAGGCCTGGGCGACGCGGGCGACGCGGCCGCCAAGCTCGCCCAGGCCCAGCAGGCCCAGGCGACGGCCGGCCAGCCGCGTGCCGACGGGCCCCTGCCACAGCCCCTGCCGGAAGCGCTGGGATTCGGCCGAGACCCGGCGCATCAGGTTCAGGATCAGGCCCCAGGCGATCTCGACGGTCGAGTTCTTGTCGCCCCGCGTGCCGCAGACCGTGACGCCGCGGGCGCGGGCGGCGGGCACGTCGATGGCGGCGTTGCGCATGCCGGTGGTGACCAGCAGGCGCAGATCCGGCAGGCGCGCGAGCAGGCTTTCGGGGAAGGCCGTGCGCTCGCGCATCGCCACCACGATCTCGAAGCCCGCCAGGGCTCTGGCGGCCGCGTCCTCGTCGGCGAAGGGCTCGCGGAAGACCACCGGCTCGACCCGTCCGGCGAGAGGCGCCCAATCGGCAAACGACAGGGCCACGCCCTGGTAATCGTCCAGCACTGCGCAACGCATGCGCCATCCTCCCTGAGATCGTTTCGCGGGGCGATCTTTCCGCCGCTCCCGTCGCGTCCTTTTTGACAAGCCGGCCGGTTAGCGGCAATGCTCTGTCTGCCGCCGCCGACCGGCGGCAAGGTTGAGGGGAGTCCGCCCATGCACCCGTTTCGCGAGCCGCCGCTCCGTCCCTGCCGCGCGCCCGCCGACGGCGTGACCTCCGGCGGCGAGCCCGAGGACGATCCGGCCGCGCGCGGCGCGCGGAAGAAAGCCTCGATCCGGCGCGAGGAGATCATCGCCATCGCGGCCGACATCTTCGCCACCAAGGGATACGACGGCGCCTCGCTGAGGGATATAGCCGAGCGCGCCGGCCTGACCAAGGCCGCGCTCTACTATCACTTCCCCGACAAGGAGCAGATCTTCGAGATCGTGGTGATGTCGCGGATGGAATCCCTGATCGCCGACGTGGGCGAGCATGTGGCCGCGGCCGGCGACGACCCGATCAAGCGGATCGAGGCCTTCGTCGAGGCCTCGGCCACGCGGATCGACAGCGACCGCACGGGGTGGATCTCGTCCTCGAACACGTTCTGGAGCTTCGAGAACGCCCAGAACCGGGTGCGGATCGTGGCCCAGCGCGACGCCTACGAGAAGATCCTGCGCGACGCGGTCAAGGAGGGGATCGCGCGCGGCGTGCTGCGCGAGCGCGACGCGGGCCTGGTCTCGCGGCTGATCCTGGCGGGCCTGTCGGGCCTGCCGCGCTGGCACAAGGCCGACGGGCCGATGAGCGCGCAGGAAGTGGGGCGCCAGTACCTCGACTTCGTGCTCAACGGCCTGAAGGTGGAGCGCGACTGAGCGCAGGCCCTCCGGCGCCCGAGCCTTCCCGCCCCGGCCTCGCGCCGGGGCCGTTTCTTCCCGCCCCGGCCCAGCGCCGGGGCCGTTCGTTCAAAGTGAGGTCCCATGTCCGAGCTTTCCGGAAAATCCGTCCTGATCACCGGCGCCAGCCGCGGCATCGGCGCCGCGGCGGCGGCCGAGCTTGGCGCGCGCGGGATGCGCGTGGCGCTGGCCGCGCGCGATCTGGCCGCCTGCGAGGCGGGGGCCGAGGCGATCCGCGCCGCGGGCGGGGAGGCGATGGCGTTCTCCTGCGACGTGACGAGCTGGTCTGACGTCTCGGCGGTGGTCTCCGCGACCCGCGACGCCTTCGGGGCGCTCGACGTGATGGTCAACAACGCGGGCGTGATCGAGCCGATCTCGCGCCTGGCCGAGTCCGAGCCCGAGGCCTGGGCGCAGGCTTTCTCGATCAACGCGCTGGGCGTCTACCACGGGCTGCGCGCGGCGATTCCGGTGATGGAGGCGCAGGGCGCGGGGGTGATCGTCAACGTCTCGTCGGGCGCGGCCTACAGCCCGCTGGAGGGGTGGAGCCACTATTGCTCGGCCAAGGCGGCCGCGCTGATGCTGACCCGCGCGGCCCATGCCGAGAGCGGGCCCAAGGGCGTGCGGGTGGTGGGGCTGAGCCCGGGCACGGTGGCCACCGACATGCAGCGGGTGATCGGCAAGAGCGGGATCAACCCGGTCAGCCAGATGAGCTGGGACGACCACATCCCCGCCGACTGGCCGGCCAAGGCCATCGCCTTCCTGTGCACCGAGGCGGCCCGCGCGTTCGACGGGACCGACTTCATGCTGCGCGAGCCCGAGAACCGCACCCGGCTCGGCCTGGGCTGAGCGACCGCCCCGGGCTGCGCCCGGAGCGGACCGGGGAAGCGCCGCGTCGGGCCTCGCGCCCGTTCGCAGCGCTCGCCCGCGGCGCGGGGCGGGCGCGGCGCCGGGTTGCCGGCGCGTTCGGACCGACGGCGGCGCGGCCATGTGAGAGGATCGCGGGATCGGGCCGCGCGCCCGGCGCCGCCCCGGCCTCCGGCTTCGACGTGGCAAGGGGCGCCGGTTTCCTGCGGCGGCGCGTCCCCCCGGGGCGCGGCCGCGGGGCTGGCCGCGCGCTGCGCGGCCCCCTATCCTCGCGCCCCGACCCCAGCGCGGTCGCGCCGGAGGGGCCGCCGGGCGCCCCCCCGCAGGCCGATCCTCGCCGCGGCGCCTCGAGGGAGCCCCATGATCGACATCGTCCGCAAGCTGATGGACCTGCTCGACCCCGGCGAGCGGCGGACCTTCTGGGCCGTGCTGGGGCTGTCGATCCTGGCGGGATTTGCCAACCTGGTCGGCGTCGCCTCGGTGATCCCGTTCCTGGCGGTGCTGGCCTCGCCCGAGGCGGCCGACGGCGCCGGGCGCGTCGGCGAGGCGTTGCGGGCGCTGGGACTGGCCGGAGAGCGGCCCTCGCTGGCATTGCTCGGGGCGCTGGTCGGCCTGTGCTACGCCGGCGCGATCGCCGTGCGGGTCGCGACCATCTTCATGCTGCGCCGCTTTGCGGCCCTGCGGGTGCACACCATCGGCCTGAAGGTGATGGCGCGTTACCTGCGCCAGCCCTACGCCTGGTTTCTCAATCGCCACAGCTCGGACCTCGTGAAGACCGCGCTGATCGAGGTCGACGTGATGGTCCATGGCGTCCTGACCCAGGTGCTGGAGGTGATCGCCAACGCCTGCATCGCGCTGGCGATGCTGGCGCTGATGGTGATGGTCAGCCCGACGGCGGCCGCGATCATGTTCGGCGTGGTGGGGGGCGGCTACGGCCTGGTCTACCTCGCCTTGCGCCCCCGGATCCGCGAGATGGGCGCGATCCGCTTCGAGACGATGTCCGAACGCTTCCGCCTTGCGCTGGAGAGCATGACCGGCATCAAGGAGGTCAAGACGCTGGGCCTCGAGGAGGCGATGGTCCGCCGCATCGCCCGCCCCTCGCTGCGCGGCGCCCGGGCGCTGGCCTCGGAAACGGTGCTCAGCCAGGCGCCGCGGCATTTCCTGGAGGGGATCGCGGTGATCGCGATGATCGCGGTGGTGCTGACGCTCGCCGCCGCCGCGGATCCGGCGACGGGGGGCTATGCGGCGATCCTGCCCACGGCGGGGGTCTACGCGCTGGCGGGGGCGCGGATGGCGCCCTCGATGCAGGCGATCTACGCGGGGCTCAGCTCGATCCGCTCGCGCCGGCAGGCGCTCGATTCGATCCATGCCGAGCTGACCGCCTCGGCGCCCGAATCGCTGGAGGCCGCGCCCAGCCCGCCCCTGACCCGCGCGCTGGAGCTGCGCGGCGTGCGCTACGCCTACCCCGGCGCGGATCGGCCGGCGCTCGACGGGCTGGATCTCGAGGTGCGCGCGGGCACCCGGGTGGGGATCGTGGGCGGCACCGGCGCGGGCAAGACCACGGCGATGGACCTGGTGCTGGGGCTGCTCGCGCCCGACGCGGGCGAGATCCTGGCCGACGGCCGCCCGCTGCGCAGTCCCCAGGACCGGCGCGGCTGGCGGCGCACGCTGGGCTATGTCCCCCAGCACATCTTCCTGACCGACGCCTCGGTGGCCGAAAACATCGCCTTCGGCGACCTTCGCGACGAGGTCGACCGCGCCGCGGTCGAGCGCGCCGCCCGCCAGGCCGCCCTGCACGACTTCGTGACCGAAGAGCTCGCCCAGGGCTACGACACGCTGGTCGGGGACCGGGGGGTGCGCCTCTCGGGCGGGCAGCGGCAGCGGGTGGGGATCGCGCGCGCGCTCTATCGCGATCCGTCGCTGCTGATTCTCGACGAGGCGACCTCGGCGCTGGACACGGTCACCGAGCGCCAGGTGATGGAGGGGATCGAGGCCGCCGGCGCCGGGCGCACGGTGATCATGGTCGCCCACCGGCTGACCACGGTGCGCGGCTGCGACGAGATCTTCCTGCTCGAGAACGGCCGCGTCGCCGCCCGCGGCGACTTCGAGACGCTGATCGCCCGTTCCGCCGCATTCCGCGACATGGCTCGCGACCTGGCCTGAGGGCCCGAGGGCGCGCCCCCGCACGCCGCGCCGCCGCGGCCCCGGCGCCATGGCCGCTGCCGCCTGCGGCTCGCGTCCGGGTCTCGCGCGCGTGAGGCCCGGCGAAACCCGGCATGACGAGGGGGCCGGTTCATGTTATCGAACGCGCGGACCGTTCATTTTTTCGCCTCGATCGCGCGCACGGCGTTCGCGGATCGGGGACCAGAGACGTGGTGGGTATGACCAAGGCGATCGCGAGCGACTGGGGCGCAACCTGGAACCCCTTCGGCATCTTCTGGCTGGCCATTGCGGTGGTCGGGGCGGCGCTGTTCTTCCTGCCCGGCCTGATGGTTCTGGGCGAGGCCTGGCAGCTGGCCGAGTACAGCCACGGGCCGCTGATCCCGCTGCTGTCCTCGTTCCTGCTGCTGCGCCAGCTCAAGGACGTGCCGGTGAACCCGGGCCCGATCTCGGACCGCTGGCCGGGCCTCGTCGTGGTGGGGCTGTCGCTGCTGCTGGGCCTGCTCGCCCTGCTGAGCCACATCGGCGACGTCTCGGCCTACGCGATGATCGTGTGGGTCTACGGGATGCTGCTGGTCAGCTTCGGCTGGAAGAACGGCAAGCAGCTGTGGCCGCCGGTCCTGCACCTGTGCTTCATGCTGCCGCTGCCGGGCCTGATCTACTACAAGGCCACCACGACGCTGCAGTTCATCTCCTCCGACATCGGGGTCTGGGCGCTGCAGATGATGGGCACGCCGGTGTTCCTCGAGGGGAACATCATCGATCTCGGCGTCTACAAGCTGCACGTGGCCGAGGCCTGCTCGGGCCTGCGCTACCTGTTCCCGATCATGTCGTTCTCCTACATCTTCGCGGTGCTCTACCGTGGGCCGACCTGGCACAAGGCGGTGCTGCTGCTCTCGGCCGTGCCGATCGCGGTGCTGATGAACAGCTTCCGCATCGCGCTGGTGGGCGAGCTGGTGAACGCCTGGGGGATCGAGGCGGCCGAGGGCTTCGGCCACCTGATGGAGGGCTGGGTCGTCTTCCTGGGCTGCATCGGCATCCTGTTCGGCCTCGCGATGCTGATGCTGCGCCTGCAGCCCGCCCCGCGGATGAGCCTGTCCGAGGCGCTGGACCTCGACCTCAACGGCATCATGCCAGAGCTCGCCCGCGTGCGCTTCACCCGCGCCTCGCCGGCGATGATCGCGGCCGCCACGCTGTGCGTCGTGCTCGCCGCCGCCTGGTGGCTGGCCCCGCCGCGGGACCTGCCCGCGACCGACCGCCAGCCCTATTCCGCCATGCCGCGCGAGATCGGCGAGTGGGAGGTGGTCCGCCAGATCCCCCGCCTCGACGAGAACACCGAGCGGGTGCTGGGCGCGGACGACTACATCGGCCTGAGCTATGCCCGCCCCGACGTGGCGGCGCCGGTGGAGTTCTTCTCGGCCTGGTATCACGACCAGACCAAGGGCGGCATCCACTCCCCCGAGGTCTGCCTGCCCGGCGGCGGCTGGGAGATGCACTCGATCCGCACCGTCGACCTCGCTCCGCAGCTCGGGACCGAGGCCAGCTTCAACGTCAACCGGGCGGTGATCATCAAGGGGCAGTCGCAGCTGCTGGTCTACTACTGGTTCGACCAGTCGGGCCGGCGCATCGCCTCGGACTACATGGCCAAGGCCATGCTGGTGGTCAACGGCATCGCCGAGGGCCGCACCGACGGCGCCCTGGTGCGCCTGACCACCCCGATCCTGCCGCGCGAGGACGAGGCGACCGCCGAGGCCCGCCTGATCGAGTTCCTGCGCCCGGCCAAGGAGGTGCTGCCGCGCTTCGTGGACGGCCGCCTCTGACGGCTGCCGGGGCGCCCGCGGGCGCGCAGGGCGGACCGCTGAAAACGACGCGCGCCCCGGCCGATGGCCGGGGCGCAGTCATTTCGCGGGACGTCGGCGTTCCGCGTGCGGATCGGGGGCCTAGTCCAGACGCCTGGCCGTCACGCTCGCCTCGAGGGTCACGGCGAGGCCCACCATCTCCTCGGCCGGCTCGCCCACGGCGTAGTCGGTGCGCAGCAGCGCGGCCGAGACCTCGGCCTCGGCGGTCTCGCCCTGCGTGAGGATCGAGACCTGAAGCTCCAGCGGCCGCGTCTCGCCCTTCAGGGTCAGGTCGCCGCGCACGGTCCAGGCGCCAGGCGCGTCGCGGTGAAAGCCCGCGCCCTCGAACACCGCCACGGGATGCTCGGACGCGGCCAGCCAGCGCGGCTCGGCGGCCGAGGCGGTGGCCATGCCGTCGGGGAACGACAGGCTCGCGACGTCCACCTCCACCCGGACCCGGCAGGCCTCGGGCGCGGCGGGATCGAAGGCGATGTCCGCGCGCCAGCTCTCGAAGACGCCGGCCATGCGGCGCCCGCCGACGTCGATGGTCACCGAAAGCTGGCTGGCGGCGGGATCCATGACCCAGTCGCCCGCCGCAGCCGGCGCCGCCCAGCCCGCAACGGCAAGCGAGGCGGCCAGCGCCCAGGCGCGCGCCCGCCCCCGGAAGCGCCGGCAAGCGGGCGCCCGTGCCGAACCCGGTCCGTCCTCGTCGCGCCGTCCCATCTCTTCGCCCCCTCCGGCCCCGCGCCAATCCGGGGCCGGACGACCGTGGCGCCCGACGACGAGGCGCGCCAGTGCCTCCCTCCGGATCGTGATCGGGCTTCCCATCCCGCGGCGGCCGGCCTAGGACTGCCCCATGACCGAGCCGACCGCCCCCGCCCCCCCCGAGCCGCGCCCCCGGACGCGAACCGAGATCTACATCGACGCCGACGCCTGCCCCGTGCGCGACGAGACCCTGCGCGTCGCCGCCCGTCACAAGCTGCGCGTGCACGTCGTCTCGGACGGCGGCATCCGCCCCAGCCAGGACCCGATGGTCAACGTGGTCTTCGTCACCGGCGGCGCCGACGCCGCCGACGACTGGATCGCCGAGCGCATCGGACCGCGCGACGTCTGCGTGACCGCCGACATCCCGCTCGCCGCCCGCTGTCTCGAGGCCGGCGCCCAGGCGATCCGGCCCAACGGGCGGACCTTCGACCAGGCCTCGATCGGCATGGCGCTGGCCCAGCGGGAGCTGATGAGCACCCTGCGCGAGACCGGCGCCGTCACCGGCGGCCCGCGGCCGTTCTCGAAGGCCGACCGCTCGGCCTTCCTCAACCAGCTCGAGACCTCGGTGCGCGCGGCGATGAGGCGCTGAGACAGCCTTGCGGGCGGGGCGAGGGGCGGCCATCCTCCCTCGCGACTTTCCTCGCCCGCCCGGGAGCCTGCGCCATGTCCTCCGAACCCCTGCCCGGCCTCGAGCCGGGGCTCGAGCCCGGCTACGACGTGCCCGCCCTGCCCGGCATGACGCTGGCGCAGATCGAGACCCCCGCCCTGCTGCTGGACCTGGATCTGGCCGAGGCCAACATCGCCCTGATGGCCGCCCGCGCCGCCGCCGCCGGCGTCGCCCTGCGGCCCCACGCCAAGTCTCACCGCTCCGCCGAGATCGCGCGCATGCAGATCGCGGCCGGCGCCGCGGGGGTCTGCTGCCAGAAGGTCGCCGAAGCCGAGGCGATGGTCCGCGGCGGCGTGCCCGACGTGCTGCTGACCAACGACATCGTCGACCCGCGCAAGATGGCCCGCGCCGCGCGCCTCGCCCGCCAGGCGCGGATCACGGTGATCGCCGACGACCTCGCCATGATCCCGGGATGGAGCGCCGCCGCGCGCGAGGCGGAGGTGGAGCTCGCGATGCTGGTCGAGATCGACGCCGGTTCCGCCGCCTGCGGGGCCGAGCCCGGCGCCCCGGCCGCCGCGATCGCAAAGGCCATCGACGCCGCTCCCGGCCTGCGTTTTGCCGGGATGCAGGCCTATTGCGGCGTCGCCCAGCACATCCGCGCGCCGACCGCGCGGCGCGCGAAGATCGAGGCCGCGGCCGAGCGGGTGCGCCTGACGCTCGACCACCTCGAGCGCGCCGGCCTCGCCTGCCCCTGGATCACCGGCGGCGGCACCGGAAGCTGGGAGTTCGAGGCCGCCGGCCCCTGGACCGAGGTGCAGTGCGGCAGCTACGTGTTCATGGACGCCGACTACCAGCGCGACGACGCCGCCCCCGGCCAGGCGCTGGGCGAGTTCGCCAACGCCCTGTTCCTGCTGACCACGGTGATGTCCAAGGCCCGCCCGGGCGTCGCGATGTGCGACGCCGGCCTGAAGTCCCAGTCGATGGAGAGCGGCGCCCCCCGCATCCTCGAGCCCGACCCCGGCAACACCGGCCTCGAGGTGCTGGGCTGCGCCGACGAGCATGCGAAGGTGGCCGACCCCGACGACATCCTGCGCCTCGGCGACCGGCTGCGGATGACACCCGGCCACTGCGACCCGACGGTCAACCTGCACGACTGGCTGGTGGGGATCCGCGGCGACGCGGTCGAGCGGTTGATCCAGGTCTCCGCGCGCGGCCGTTCGCTCTGACGCAGGCGTAGGGCGCATTTCAATGCGCCGCGGCGGTCATCGCGGGCGCTGGGCTCGGCCCGGAGGGCGCATTGAAATGCGCCCTACTCCAGCATCCGCATCAGCCGGTCCTTCTCGCCGTGGTCGTCCGGGCGGGCGAGCGCGTCCGAGAGGTCCTGCAGGCTGTCGATGTTGTGCGAGGCGCGGAAGCTGTCCACGTGGGGCAGCAGCGCCTTCACCCCGCCCGCGCGCGGCGCGAAGCCGTCCCAGCGCAGCAGCGGGTTCAGCCAGATCAGCTTGCGCGAGGACAGGTGCAGGCGCTCGGCCTCGGCGGCCAGGCGCGTGGGGTCGTCGCGGTCGAGCCCGTCGGTGATCAGGATCACCACCGCGCCCTGGCCCAGAACCCGGCGGGACCAGTCGCGGTTGAAGGTCTTGAGGCACTCGCCGATGCGGGTGCCGCCCTCCCAGTCCTGCGCCTCGCGCCCGCAGGCGGCGAGCGCGGCGTCCGCGTCGCGCTGCATCAGGTGGCGGGTGACGTTGGTCAGCCGGGTGCCGAAGGTGAAGGCATGCACCTTGGCCCAGCCGGCGCCCTTCTCGTTCGCCGCCGCATGGAGAAAATGCAGCAGCATCCTGGAATAGCTGCTCATCGAACCGGAGATGTCGCACAGCGCCACCAGGTTCGGCCAGCGCACCGCCCGCGCCTTGGTCCGGAACGCCGAGACGTCGCCCCCCTGGCGCATCGCCGCCCGCATCGTCCCCCGCCAGTCCGGCCGCTTGCCCGAGGCCGAGGGCCGCGTCCGTCGCGAGGCGATGGGCTTGACCGGCAGCGTCAGGCGGGCGATGGCGCGCTTGGCGGCCAGCTGCTCGGCCGCGGTCATCTGCTCGAAATCGGTCTGCTTGAGCTTCTCGTCGGTCGAGAAGGTGAGGGTCGCGTCGAACTCGATCTCCTCGCCCTCCTCCTCGGATTCAGGGGGCGGGGGGGGATCGGCCTCGGCCAGCAGGGCCTCGGCGGCGCGGCGCTCGGCGTCCTTGGGGGCGGGGGGCGTCTCCATGCTCTGCACCAGGGGCGAGAGCATCTTCATCATCTTCTCGAGGAACTCCGGGTCCCGCCAGAACAGGCGGAAGGTCTGGGCGAAGACCTGCCGATGCTCGGGGCGGGAGACGAAGCAGGCGTGCAGCGTCCAGTAGAAATCCGCCTTGTCCGAGAACCCCGCCGCCTCGACCGCGCGGATCGCGTCCGTCACCCGGCCGGGACCGACCGAGAGCCCCGCCTTGCGCAGGGCGCGGGCGAAATGGACGATGTTGGCGGCAAGCTTGCCGTCCTCGGGGATATCGAGCGGCGCGGGCTGCATTCAGGGCGCCTCGGCGTAGGTCGAGACCTCGATGAGGTTGCCGTCAGGGTCGTTGAAATAGACCGACAGGAACGGGCCGCGGGCGCCGGTCTTGCGCACCGGCCCCTCGACCACGGCGATGCTCTCGGCCTCGAGACGCGCAATGACCTCGGCCAGCGGCGTCTGCGTCAGCAGGCAGACGTCGCCCGAGCCGATGCAGGCGTGGTTGCGCACCTCCTGCCCCAGCGTCTGGAGGTTGATCTTCTGCTCCCCGACCTGCAGAGCGCGCCGGCCGCCCGCGAAGGTCACCGCCTCGAGCCCCAGGGCGCGGGCGTAGAAGTCGACCGCCGCCTCGATGTCGCGCACGGTCAGGACCAGGTGATCGATGCCGGTGATCAGGGCCATCGGCTCAGGCCACGGGCATGGCGTTGCGCGCGCTCTCGAGGATGCGGCGGGCCTCCGAGCCCTGCATCCTGGCGATGTCGTCCTGATATTTCAGGATCGCGCCCAGCGTGTCCGAGATCACCTGCGGGCTCAGCGCCACCGCGTCCAGCGCCACCAGGCACTTGGCCCAGTCGATCGCCTCGGCGACGCCGGGCTTCTTGAACAGGTCCTCCTGGCGGAGCTGCTGGACGAAGGCCACGACCTCGCGGCTCAGGCTCTCCTGCGCCTCGGGGGCCTTGGCGGCCAGGATCTCCATCTCCCGCTCGAAGTTGGGATAGTCGACCCAGTGGTAGAGGCAGCGGCGCTTGAGCGCGTCATGCACCTCGCGCGTGCGGTTCGAGGTCAGGATCACGATCGGCGGCTCGGCGGCCTTGATCGCGCCGATCTCGGGGATCGTCACCTGGAAGTCCGACAGGGCTTCGAGCAGGAACGCCTCGAACGGCTCGTCGGTGCGGTCGATCTCGTCGATCAGCAGGACCGGCGCGCCGCCGGGCTGGGGGCGCATCGCCTCGAGCAAGGGGCGCTCGATCAGGAAGTCGTCCGAGAAGAGCTCGCGGGTCAGCGCCTCGCGATCGGCCGAGCCCGTCGCCTCGGCCGAGCGGATGGCGACCATCTGCGCGGCGAAGTTCCACTCGTACACCGCCGAGGAGGCGTCGAGCCCCTCGTAGCACTGCAGCCGGATCAGCCGCCGCCCGAGCGCGAGGGCCAGCGCCTTGGCGATCTCGGTCTTGCCCACGCCCGCCTCGCCCTCGAGGAACAGCGGCCGTCCGAGCTTGAGCGCAAGGAAAACGACTGTGGCGAGATCGCGGCCGCACACATAGCCCACGCGGCCAAGGATTTCGCCGGCCTCGTCTATGTTTGCGGGAAGTCCTTGCGACATGATCTCGACCTCCGATCGGGGCGTTTTCTGGGTCATTTGGGGAACGCCCTTGGCGGGAGGGCGGGCCGAACCTAGCTCGCTGAACAAGACAGCCCGCCGTGGGAAGAGGTCAACCCCTCCCATCCGGGCATGTCGCCGGCCTGGGGCGGGGCATCCCGACGCAGGCGCGTCCGGCGACATGACGCAGACGACAGGAGGACGGCCATGCTCACCCCGCGCACGATCCCCAATCTGTTGACCGGCGCCACGCTCGCCTCGGCCATGCTGCTCGCCGGCGCCGCTGTGGCGGACCCCGGCTCCGCGCTCGACTGGCCGGCGAAGGCCGACGCCGGCGAGACCGTCAGCTTCGGCGGCGACGCGATGAGCGCCGATCCCGAGATCGCCGAGGGCGACGGCGAACCCGCGCCCTCCCCGCTGAGCGGCGCCCCCGCGACGCAGGAGGAGGCGCTGGCCCCTCTGGCCGCCCAGATCAACACCGGACCGCTCGCCGCCATCGGCGCGACGGCCGGCCCCCTCGAGGAGTCCTGAGATGACCCGCACTGATCGCCGCAACCGGACCCGCCGCAGCGCCTCGTTCGCAATGCTGGCGATGACCGTGGGCGCCGTGTCGCTCGCGCCGGCGCTGGCGCCGATCGCCGCCTCGGCCCAGACCACCGATGACGCCAAGCCCACCGTCTCGGTCACCGACGGCGTGACCAAGGACCAGATCACCGTCGATTTCGCCGACGAGGCCTTCATGGAAGAGCGTCGGATCTCCGAGATCGTGCAGGAGGTCTATGGCCCCGGCGCCGAGCAGTCGAGCGGCTCGGGCCCGTCCGAGGCGGTGCAGCAGGCGCTCGACGTCGGGCAGCCGCTGCCCGCGGGCGCCAACGCGAAACCGGTGGAGATGAAACTCGCCAGCCGCCTTCCCGCGGGACCCGAGTGGCTGGCCGTGGGCGAGAATCTGGTCGCGGTGGATGCCGACGGCCGTGTGAGCCGCGTGTACCACGACATGCTTCCCTGATGATCCCCCCCCTTTTGGGGGAGCATGGTCCGTATGCGTGGGGAGGGTCCGGCCGAGGGGTCGGGCCCTCCTTTTGCGTTCCGGCCACCGGCTCGGGTCCACACGCACGGGCCCATTTGCACGGGCCCGCATGCAGGGGCGCAGACAGCGCCGCAGGGCGTCTTGAAAGGCGCCCTACAGCAGCACCATCCCCGCCAGGCCAAGGAAGCTGAAGAACCCCACCACGTCGGTCACCGTGGTCACGAAGGTGCCCGAGGCGAGCGCCGGGTCCGCGCCCGCGCGATCCAGCGCGATGGGGATCAGGATCCCCGCCAGACCGGCGGCGAGCATGTTGATCACCATCGCCACGCCGATCACCGCCGCCAGCTTGTGATCGCCGTACCAGACCAGTTCGACCACCGCGACCAGCACCGCGAAGATCAGCCCGTTGGTGAAGCCCACCACGGTTTCGCGCGTGACCAGCCGGCGCATGTTGGCCGGCGTCAGGTCGCGGGTGGCGAGCGCGCGCACCGCCACCGCCAGGGTCTGGGTCGCCGCGTTGCCGCCCATCGAGGCGACGATGGGCATCAGCACCGCCAGCGCCACGACCTGCTCGATCGTCGCGTCGAACTGGCTGATCACCATCGAGGCGAGGATCGCCGTGCCGAGGTTCACCGCCAACCACGGGAAGCGCAGCTTGGTGATCTCCCACACCTTGTCCGAGAGCGACTCGTCGCCGACGCCCGACAGACGCTTGAGGTCCTCTTCGGCCTCCTCGTCGAGCGCCTCCATGGCGTCTTCCATCAGGATCACGCCGACCAGCCGGCCCGCCTCGTCGACCACCGGGGCCGAGGCCATGTGATACTGGTTGAAGCCGTAGGCGACGTCGGCCTGCGGCTCCTCGGCCTCGATCGTCTCCATCTGGTCGCGCTTGAGGTCCTGCAGCGACCGGTCGCGCCCCGAGCCCATGATCCGGCTCAGCGGCACCAGCCCCACGGGCTTGAGCGCCGGGTCCACCAGCACCACGTCGTGGAACGCGTCGGGCAGGTCGTCATGGGCGCGCATGTGGTCGATCATCTGGCCGACCGTCCAGTGCGGCGGCGCGGCCACGAAATCGCGGCGCATCATGCGCCCGGCGGTGTACTCGGGGTAGTTCAGCGCCTGCTCGACCGCGGTCCGGTCCACCGGCTCCAGCGCGTCGAGGACGTTCTGCTGCTGATCCTCGTCGAGGTCCTCGATCAGGTAGACGACGTCGTCGGCGTCGAGCTCGCGGGCCGCGCTCGCCAGGTGGGCGGGGTCCATGGCCGCGAGCACGTCGTCGCGCACGTCGTCGTCGAGCTCGGACAGCACCTCGGGGTCGAGGTCGGCGCCCAGCACCTGGACCACCGCCTCGCGCATGTCGTGGCCGAGCTGCTCGAGAAGGTCCGCGAGGTCGGCGGCGTGCAGGTCCTCGACCAGGCGCTTGAGGCCGTGGTGGTCGCGCTCGGCCGCCGCGGCCGCCGCACGGGCGGGCAGCGAGGGGTCGAGCGACCACTCGTCCTCCCAGCTCTCGGAGGCGGGCGGATCCTCGGCGGGCGGGTCGTCTGCGGGCGGGTCTTCTGCGGGCGGGGCGTCCCCGGCCGCACCGGGCGTCTTGCCTGCGTCCCCGGCCCCGCGGGCGTCGGTTCCCTGGCCTTCGCCGGACGCGTCGACCGCCTCGTCGCCGGCGCCTCGGGGTCCCGCTTCGCGCGGATCGTCCTCGGCGTCGGTCTTGCGGTCGTTTCCGGCGTCGGTCATGGGCGGTCCTCTCGGCGGCGGGAGGGCTGGGACCTGACCTTCTAGCGTGCCGCCGCAGGCATTTGAAGCGCCGCCGCGCGGGCGCCCGAAGGACGGCGCCCAAAGGACGGCGGCCGCTGTTGACAGTCGCAGGGCGGGCCTGCGTCATGGAGCCGCGAAGGCCGACGTGCGGGAGCGGATGGTCGAAGGGAGTGGCGAATGAGCCAGAGCGGCGAGCAGGCCAGGGTCGGCGCGCGCCCCGGGGGCGTGGGCGCGGCGCGGCGCACGCTGGGCGAGCTTCGCGAGCAGGGCATCGAGGCCCAGCGCGCCGGGCGGCTCGAGGAGGCGTTCCTCGCCTACCGCGCCTACCTGCAGCGGCGGCCCCGGGATTCGGGGATCTGGACCAACCTCGGCGCCCTGCTCCGCCGGCGGGGCGAGCACCAGGCCGCCGCCGCCTGCCAGCGCCGCGCCCAGGCCCTGGCGCCCGAGGACGCGGCCATCCTCAACAACCTCGGCAACGCCCTGCACGACGCCGACCTGCTGGACGAGGCGCTCGAGATCCGGCGCGAGGTCCTGCGCCGCCGCCCGCGCGACGCCGACGCCCACGCGATGCTCGCCGTCACCCTGCGCGCGCTCGGCCGGATGCAGGAGGCGCAGGCGACCGCCGAGGCCGGCCTGCTCCTGCACCCCGCCGACGGCGAGCTGCGCGTGCAGCGCGCCATGGCGATGCTGGCGGCCGGCGACTATGCCCAGGGCTTCGCCGCCTTCGAGGCCCGCTGGGAGATCGGCGAGATCTCCAAGGGCGAGTCCCCCGCGCCCGAATGGGCGGGCGAGCCGCTCGAAGGCCGCCGCATCCTGGTCCTGCCCGAGCAGGGTTTCGGCGACACCCTGCTGATGAGCCGCTTCCTGCCGGCGCTGAAGGCCCGCGGGGCCCAGGTGATCCTGGCGGTGAAGCCGCCCCTCAGGCGCCTGTTCGAGGGCGCCGAGTGCATCGACGAGCTGGTCGAGATCGGCGCCGCCCGCCCGCAGGCCGACTTTGCCGCCTACATGATGGCCCTGCCCGGTCTGCTGGGCTGCGACGCCGCCCGCCTGCCCCCCTCGCCCGGGCTGCGCGTGCCCGCCGACAGCCGCGCCCGCGCGCGCGCGCTGCTGCAGCCGTGGGAGGGGATGCTGCGGGTGGGCGTGTGCTGGTCGGGCTCGGTCACCTACAAGGCCAACTTCAAGCGCAGCTTCGGGCCCGAGCGATTCCTGCCGCTCGCCCGGATCCCGGGCGTGCAGCTGTTCAGCCTCTACAAGGGCCCGCTGCTGGAGGGGTTTCGCCGCTCGCCGGCCTCGGCGCTGATCGTGGACGCGGCGGGGGACGAGCGCGACTTCGCCGACGCCGCCGCCACGATCCGCGAGCTGGACCTGGTGATCACCATGGACACCGCGGTCGCCCACCTCGCGGGCGCGCTGGGGCGGCCGGTGTGGAACCTGCTCGCCTTCTCGCCGTTCTGGCTCTACGGCCATGCGGGCGAGACCACGCCCTGGCACCCCTCGATGCGCCTGGTGCGCCAGCCCCGTCCCGGCGACTGGGACGCGGCCATGCAAACGGTCGCCGAGGGCCTCGCCGCCCTCGCCGCCAGCAAAGGAGCCCGGCCATGACCGCCCCCTCCCCCCGCATCGGCGAGACCGCCGTGCTGGTCGAGGTCTCGCCCGGCGAGCTGATCGACAAGATCACCATCCTCGAGATCAAGGCCCAGCGTCTCTCGGACCCCTCGCGCCGCTTCAACGTGACCACCGAGCTCGAGCTTCTGGTCGCCGCCCGCGACGCCTCCCTGCCCGCGCCGGCCGAACTCGACGAGCTGACCGACGCCCTGCGCGCAGTCAACGAGGATCTGTGGAGCGTCGAGGACGACCTGCGGGCCTGCGAGTCGCGCCACGACTTCGGCCCCGGCTTCGTGGCGCTCGCCCGCTCGGTCTACCGCCTGAACGACCGCCGCGCCGCCCTGAAACGGGAGATCAACCTCCTCCTCCATTCCCGCCTGATGGAAGAGAAGTCCCACCCCCTCTACTGAGCGCCCCGCCCGCCAGTAGCGCCCCCGGCGCCCCGCCCGAACCCCCGGCGCGAGCGCCTGTTCTCCGGAGCCGTCCGTCGC
>NZ_CAXBOD010000065.1:0-22829 GCF_963977235.1 uncultured Albimonas sp. | reverse complement strand
GGGCGGGAGCCTGGGGCCGGGGGCGCGGGCGCTGACCTCGGCCGCCACGGCGCGGCCCGCGGCGGCCTCCGCGCCCGCGCCCGCCGAGGCTCGCCGCCGCCGACGGGCGCCGCCGCGCCTGCCGCCGCTGCTGGTGATCGGCGGCTTCGACCTGCGCGGCGAGGACGCCGGCGCTCAGATGATGCTGGACGGATTCCGGCATTCGCTGATCGGCTCGCTGGTGCGCTTCCGCGAATGGCAGGTGGCCGAGAGCGACGCCCCCGTGGCCCGGGACGAGGGCCCCGACTCCCCCGCCCGCAGCCGCTTTGGCGTGCGCGCCACCGCCGAGCCGCTGGGCGCGGAGGGGCTGCGCGTCGCGCTGACCATCCGCGACCTGGAATCCGGCGTCTTCGTCTGGTCCCAGTCCTTCGCCCTGACCTACGAGACCTGGACCCTGCGCCAGGAAGAGCTGCTGCGCCAGGCCACCATCGCGCTGAACGTGAACCTCTCGGCCGACCGGCTGCGGCGCACGGCGCATCTGCCCGAGATCACCGCCTCGCTCCACGACCTGTGGCTGCGGGGGCAGAGCCTGATCCTGCAGTTCAACGCTGCCTCGTGGGAGGAGGCCGACCGGCTGCTGACCGAGGTCACCGACCTCGCGCCCGAGTTCGCGCCGGCCTATTCCTCGCGCGTGCAGCTGGGCAACACCTCGCATATCTCGCGGCCGGGGGTGTATCGCTCCGAGGCGCTGCACGCGCGCACGCTGGAGCTGGCGCAGAAGGCGGTGGCGCTGGATCCGCTGGACAGCCGGGCGCAGCTCGCGCTGGGCTGGGCGCTGGCCTACAACCAGCGCTGGGAACATGCGCTGATGAACTTCGACCTGGCGCTGCAGCTGAACGGTCACGACCCCTGGACGATGACCTCGGTGGCGCAGGCCTGGGCGGTGGCGGGCCGCCACGGGGAGGCGACGGAGCTCGCCGGGCAGGCGCTGGACGCGACGCCGCTGCCCAACCACACGCGCTGGGGCTATCACGCCGCGATCCGCTTCTTCGCCGGCGACTACGAGGGCGCGCTGGAGGCGGCGCGGGTCGCCGGCGACACCCATCCCAACAACGGCGGCTGGCGGGCGGCCTCGCTCGCGCATCTGGGCCGCACGGCCGAAGCGCGGGCCGAGGCGCGCAAGCTGCTGACGGTGCTGTCGGCGCGCTGGTGGGGCGACGTGCCCGACACGCCGCGCAACATGGCGCGCTGGGTGCTGCAGGTGTTCCCCTGGCGTCAGGACGCGGAGTGGAAGCGTCTGCGCGACGGTCTGCGGATCTCGGGCCTGCCGGTCGCCAAGCTGCCGATCCGCGACGTCGGTCCCTGAAGCGGGCCCGAACACGGGGGCGCGGGGCCTCTGGGCGCGGAACCTCGGGGCTCAGGGCCTCAGGCCGGTTCCGGCCCTTCGCCGACCGCCGCGCGCCAGTGGCGCCGGCACAGCGAGACGTAGCGGTCGTTGCCCCCGATCTCGACCTGGGCGCCCTCGATGACGGCGTTGCCGTCCGGGCCGATGCGCGCCACCATCGTCGCCTTGCGCCCGCAATGGCAGATGGTGCGCACCTCGCGCAGGCTGTCGGCCAGCGCCAGCAGCGCGGCCGAGCCGGGGAACAGCTCGCCCCGGAAATCGACCCTCAGCCCGTAGGCCATCACCGGCACGTCGAGGTCGTCGACCGCCCAGGCCAGCTGCCGGACCTGTGTGGGGTCGAGGAACTGCGCCTCGTCGACCAGCACGCAGGCGAGCGGGCCCTCGGCCAGCCGGTCGCGGATCCGGGCGAAGAGGTCGTCGCCGGGCACATAGGTCTCGGCCTGCGATCCGATGCCGATGCGCGAGCCGATGCGCCCCTCGCCCGCCCTCTGGTCCAGACGGGCGGTCAGCAGGAGGGTGCGCATCCCCCGCTCGCGGTAGTTGTGCGACGCCTGCAGCAGCAGCGTCGACTTGCCCGCGTTCATGGTCGAGTAGTTGAAGTAGAGCTTGGCCATGGGCGCGTCTTATCGGCCGGCGGCGCGGCGGCGGCAAGGGGCCGGCGCGGGCGGCCCTCGCGTCCGCTGCGCGGCCGCAACGCCCCGCCCGGCCGTCCCCCTCGCAGGTCCGGGCCCCGGGGGGCGGAACGTCGGGCGAACGGCAGGTCTCCGGCTCGTTCGGCTTGCCGCAGGCGCCCCTAAGAACTAGGCTCTGCGCTTCCCATATCTGGTGGACCCCAGCGTGCGGAGGCCCAGCATGTCCGCTTTCGACGCCCCGATCGCCGAGCAGATCTGGGACATGAAATACCGGTTCAAGACGCCCGAGGGCGCGCCGCTCGACGCCGACGTCGAGGCCACCTGGGCGCGCGTGGCGCAGGCGCTCGCGGCGCAGGAGGCGGAGCCGGAGACCTGGGCCCCCCGGTTCGAGGCCGTGCTGCGCGACTTCCGCTTCCTGCCCGCCGGCCGGATCCTGGCGGGCGCAGGCACCGGGCGCTCGGTCACGCTGTTCAACTGCTTCGTGATGGGTACTATTCCCGACGATCTGGGCGGGATCTTCGACGCCCTGCGCGAGGCCGCCCTGACCATGCAGCAGGGGGGCGGGATCGGCTACGACTTCTCCACGATCCGGCCCAAGGGCGCCTCGGTTGCGGGCGTGGGCGCCGACGCCTCAGGGCCGCTGAGCTTCATGGACGTGTGGGATTCGATGTGCCGCACGATCATGTCCGCCGGGGCCCGGCGCGGGGCGATGATGGCGACGCTGCGCTGCGACCACCCCGACGTCGAGGCCTTCGTCGAGGCCAAACAGGACCCCGCGCGGCTGCGCAACTTCAACCTCTCGATCCTGGTCAGCGACGCCTTCATGGAGGCCGTCGCAGAGGACGCCGACTGGCCCCTGGTCTTCGAGGGCCGCACCTTCCGCACCCTGCGCGCGCGCGAGCTGTGGAACCGGATCATGCGCGCCACCTACGACTATGCCGAGCCGGGCGTGATCTTCATCGACCGGATCAACCGGCGCAACAACCTCTCCTATGCCGAGGAGATCTCGGCCACCAATCCCTGCGGGGAGCAGCCCCTGCCCCCCTACGGCGCCTGCCTGCTGGGCTCGATCAACCTCGCCCGCCTGGTGCGCGAGCCCTTCGCGCAGGGCGCCCATGTCGACGAGGCGGAGCTCGCCGAGCTGGTGGGCGTGGCGGTGCGGATGATGGACGACGTGGTCGACGCCTCGCGCTTCCCGCTGCCCCAGCAGGCGGCCGAGGCGCGGGCCAAGCGGCGCATCGGGCTGGGGGTCACGGGGCTCGCGGACGCCCTGCTGATGACCGGCCTGCGCTATGGCTCGGAGGAGGCGGTGGCGCAGACCTCGGCCTGGATGAAGGCGCTGGCGCGGGCGGCCTATTTCGCCTCCGTCGAGCTGGCGAAGGAGAAGGGGGCCTTCCCCCTCTTCGACGCGGAGAAATTCTGCGCCTCGCCTTCCGTGCGGGCCCTGGGCGAGGACGTGGTCGAGGCGGTGCGCGCGCATGGCATCCGCAACGCGCTCCTGACCTCGATCGCCCCGACCGGCACCATCAGCCTCTACGCCGGCAACGTCTCCAGCGGCATCGAGCCGGTCTTCGCCTTCGCCTACACCCGCAAGGTCCTGCAGCGCGACGGGACCCGGACCGAGGAGGAGGTCGTCGACCAGGCCCTCGCCCTGTGGCGGGCCACCCACGGCGACGCCCCCTGGCCCGCGCATTTCGTCGATGCGCAGTCCCTGACCCCCTCCGACCACGTGCGCATGCAGGCGGCGGCGCAGGAATGGGTCGACAGCTCGATCTCCAAGACCATCAACGTGCCCGAGGACATCGGCTTCGAGGCGTTCAAGGACGTCTACCTCGAGGCCTGGAACAGCGGCTGCAAGGGCTGCACCACCTACCGACCGAACGCGGTCACCGGCTCGGTCCTGACCGTGGCCGCCCCCACGCCCGACACCGCCGCCTCCCCGCCCGAGGAGGCCGAACCCCGCGGCCCCTCCTCCCGCGAGGGCGAGGTGGTCTGGATGCACGAGCCGCTCGACCGCCCCGAGGCGCTGGAGGGCCGCACCTACAAGATCACCTGGCCGGACTCGGCGCACGCGATCTACATCACCCTCAACGACGTGGTTGTCGGCGGCCGGCGTCGCCCGTTCGAGGTGTTCATCAACTCCAAGAACATGGAGCACTACGCCTGGACGGTGGCGCTGACCCGGATGATCTCGGCCGTCTTCCGGCGCGGCGGCGACGTGAGCTTCGTGGTCGAGGAGCTGAAGGCCGTCTTCGACCCCCGCGGCGGCGCCTGGATGGAGGGCCGCTACGTCCCCTCGATCCTCGCCGCCATCGGGGGCGTGATCGAAAAACACATGATCCAGACGGGTTTCCTGGAGGGCGAGGGCCTAGGCCTGAAGACCGACCCCCAGGCCCGCGCCGTGGCCGTCGGCGAGGCCCCCGGCGCCGTCTGCCCCAGCTGTGGCGAGTACGCGATGCAGATGATGGAGGGCTGCGAGACCTGCCTGAGCTGCGGCTACTCCAAGTGCGGCTGAGAGGCGGGGCCATACTGCCCCGCCCAGTGTAAACTGACCTTTGCCCCGGGGTTCCTGCCCATTCCGGCGACCAAGAGGTGGCCATCGCCCGGAAGGCGCGACCTTGAGGGGCCTTCAGGCCGCACAGCGCCCTTATATGCGAGTTTTCAAGACATACGCGCCCTGCCGCCTTCGAAGCGAATGCAGCGCGAAAATCGCTTGCGACATGCCGGTGGGATCCTCGGTCGGGGCGCGTTCAGAGATATGAGCGAACGAATGCTCGGGACGTGAACGAGCCACAAGGACCGTCACGCCGAGTGGCGGTCGCCCTATCCTGTGCGGCCTGCCCGATGCCGTTGACCTGCGGCAGACCTTGCGCGCGGTCCGTTCGGGTTTCCGCGAAGAGAAGAAGCTCTCCCTCGCCGAGCTGTCCCGGACATCGCCGGGCCGGCCCATCGAGCAGGTGATGCAATTGTCGAGGAGCGGACGCTGGAACCGCTCGTTGGTGTATCGCGAACCCTGGTCCAAACGATGCAACAGCGCGTCGGCCTTGCCGCCGCGCCGGCCCGCCATCATCGGCGCATCCATGACCCTCGCGGCGTCGCGGTCCGCCTTCATGGACCAGCCGACGACCCTGCGGGACAACAGATCCAGCGCGACCGCCACATAAGATCCTCCCGGGCGGTCCAGATCCAGGTGAAGTCGGCCAGCCGCTGCCGGTTCGGGCGGTCGGTCGGCCTCGAAGTCGTGTGCGAGGATGTTGTCGGCGGTGGCCGTTCGTTCGCCGTCCCCCTTCGGCTTCCCGCGTCGCTTTGGCCGCGCCCTCGTTGCATTCTGGCGCATCAGCCGTTCGATACGGCGCAGCCCGCAGGACCGCTCGTCTTCGAGCCCGTCGCGCCAGACACGGCGGGCGGCGCAGCCGCGATCGCTCGCCCTGACCCTCTCGGCGATGGCAATAGCGAGTGACCGGTCGTCGTAGCCAGGCGTGGAAGCCCCAGCGGGAGACGCCCCGCACCTCGCCTATCCAGCTGACGGCCAGATGCGCCCAGGCCCCGCGCCGCAAGCGAACGTCATGGCGCTTCCCCCGCTGCTGGCCATTCCCGGGAAAAGCCGAGGCCGGCGCCTCCGCCGCCTCCCGCATCCATCGCCGCTATGCGCTCTCGGCCAGTCCATGACCCGGCACGCCCGACGGACCGACACGCTTGGCTCCGTCGCCAGCTTCACCGCTTCGATCCTGAACTCGCGGCTGATCCTCCGTCTGGTCATGTCCGCTCTCCGGTTCCTTGGCCACGATCTTGTCTTCGTGTCCACGGAACCGGCAGCAGGCCATCCGCAGCCCTGGCTTCGAGGGGCGACTCGGGCGCGGTCGTCGAACTGGCGATCGGCAGGTCGCAGGGGCGACCCGCGCGCCTGGACGCAGCGGCCTTCGCTTGCGCGCCGCGCGGCGAGGCCTTTCGACGGACGCTCAGACCGACCGGGACCTATCCGAAAGTATGGGGGTGCTCTCGAATGCACGCATGACATGCTCCCCTGGCGCAGGATAGGCGTGCATCCTGCTACCGCGAGGGACGGCCTGGCGTCCCGGCCGCAACAGGAGAGACGACATGGGTGTTCTTCGCCATCTTGCGCTGTCCGTCGCCGTGGCGATCGCCGCACTGGCGTCGCTTCCGGCCTCGGCTGATCCGGCGCCCGCTCCGGTCGGTCCCGTCCTTCTCGTCGTCGACGGCGACGTCGACGGGGCGCCGGTCGAACTCGACAGGGCCGCGTTGCAGTCCCTGCCGCGGACCGAATTCACCACCTCGACCCTGTGGACCGAGGGAGAGCGTGCATTCGCGGGGGTCCTGGTGGCGGATCTGCTCGAGGCGGTGGGGGGCGAGGACGCCTCGCAGCTCACGGCCTATGCGCTCAACGACTACAAGGTCGAGCTGCCGGGCTCGGACGCCGTGTCCGGCGGACCGATCATCGCTTACGAGATGGACGGCGCCGCGATGTCGGTGCGCGACAAGGGTCCCCTCTGGATCGTCTATCCCTATGATGCCGACAGCCGCTTCCGGACCGAGGAGGTCTATTCGCGCAGCATCTGGCAGCTGACGCGGATCACGGTCCACGACTGAGGAGACGCCCTTGCCCGACCCGACGCCGCCGCCGCGCGCCGCCGCCCGCCCGGACGTCCGCGAGACGATGGAGGCGGCGCGGGCGGCGCGGCGACGGCGGCGCCGGCGCACCTCGATCGGGATGACCCTGCTGATGGCGGCGGCCCTCGCCGCCATCGGCTTCTTCGGCTGGAAGGTCGTCTCGGAGGTCATCGCGCTGCGCTCGGCGCCCCATGACAACGTCCAGTGGACGCTGGCGCAGGTCGAGGTCGACGCCCTGCAGCTGGAACTGACGGCGGAGCGGGCGCGCACAGGGCGCGAGCCGCTGGCCCAGGTCCGCACGCGGTTCGATCTTCTCTACAGCCGCGTCTCGACGCTGCGGGAGGGCCGCGCCTTCGACGCGCTGCGGGCCGAGGCGGGGGTGAGCGCGATCCTCACGGAGATCGACGCCGCGCTCGACGCGATGATCCCCCTGATCGACGGAGAGGACGCGCCCCTGCGCGCCGGCCTGACGGAAATCGTCCGCCAGGGCGAGATCCTGCGGCGCATATCGCGCGAGCTGTCGCTCGACGCGGTGCGCCTGTTCTCCCAGGCCTCGGATCGCCGCCGGGAGGACTTCCAGACGCTGGTGCTGTGGACCGCGGCGGCGGCCGCGACGCTGATCGTGGTGCTTGCGGCGACGCTGGCGGTGCTGTTGCGCCAGGTCGCCATTTCCCAGGCAGGCGCCGCTCGCATCCGGCGCGAGCAGGCGCGGCTGACCGCCATGGTCGAAGCCTCGCAGGACGCGATCGTGGTGATCGACCATCGCGGCAGGATCCTGGGCGTGAACAGCGCGGTGGAGCGGATCATGGGCCACCGGCGCGAGGACGTCGTCGGCCGGGAGATGGCCGAGGTGATGATCCCCCCGGTCCTGCGCGAGCAGCACCGCAGGGGCCTGCAGCGCCATCTCGCGACCGGCGAGAAGACCGTGGTGGACCGCGGACAGGTGCGGATGCAGGCGTTGCGGGCCGACGGCTCGGCCTTCCCCGCCGAACTGTCGGTCGGCTCGGCGGTGGGCGAGACCGGGCCGATCTTCGTGGGGTTCCTTCGCGACATCTCCCGGATGCAGGCCTCGGAGCAGGAGCTGCGCCGCGCCCGCGACGAGGCGATGGCCGCCGACCGCGCCAAGTCGGAGTTCATCGCGGTGATGAGCCATGAGATGCGCACGCCGCTGAACGGCGTGCTCGGCCTGCTCGACCTGTTGATGCGCACGGATCTCGACCCGCAACAGGCCCGCTATGTCGAAACGGCCGCCAGCTCGGGCGAGCTGCTGTTGCATCACGTGAGCGACGTGCTCGACATCGCGCGGCTGGAGTCGCGCTACCGCGTCGCCGACCGGCCCTTCGACCTGGATCGGCTGGTGCGCGAGGTGGTGGAGATCAACCGCGCCCCCGCAGAGGCCGCCGGCAACGTCCTGACGGTGGAGACCGATCCCCTGGACGGCGCGCTGCTGGGCGACGCGAACCGCCTGCGCCAGGTGCTGGTGAACCTGGTGGGCAACGCGGTGAAGTTCACCGAGGGCGGCCGGATCGACGTGACGGCGCGGGCGCTGTCGCGCGACGCGGACGGCGTCGAGATCGAGCTGGCGGTGAAGGATGACGGGCCGGGCATCCCTGAAGCGGATCAGGCGCGCATCTTCGAGGATTTCGTGCGGCTGGATTCCAGCTACGCCCGGCGAACGTCCGGATCCGGCCTGGGCCTCGCGATCTGTCGGCGCGTGGCGGAGTCGATGGGCGGCAGCCTGGGCGTCGCCAGCCGTCCCGGCGCGGGGGCGCGGTTCCACCTGCGCCTGCGCCTGCCCTTCGCTCCGGCCTCGGCGGTCGAAGCCGCGACGACGTCAGAGTCCGGCGCGGCCGGGGCCAGGGCCGATACGCCTCGGGTGGTGCTGATGGTCGAGGACAACGACGTCAACCGCTTCGTCCTGCGCGAGATGCTGGAGCGCGCGGGGCACAGGGTGGTCGAGGCGCATGACGGGCGCGACGGCGTCGAGGCGGCGGCGCGCCGGCGCTTCGATCTGATCCTGATGGACGTCAGCATGCCGGGTCTCAGCGGTCCCGAGGCCGCCCGGGCGATCCGCAGCGGCGAGGGCCCCAACCGAGACACGCCGATCGTCGCCGTCACCGCCCATGCCGGCGAGGCCGACCGCCGCGCCTTCCGCGAGGCGGGCATGGCCGACTGCCTGGTCAAGCCGGTTCGTCAGCAGACCCTGGACGCGGTGCTTCGCGCCACGCCCGGCGGCGCGGGGCCGGTGTCCGACGCCGTGGCCGAGCTTCCCGAGAACGATGGCCCGCCGGAGGAGGAGGACGACGACCCCATCGACGCCGCCGTCCTCGCGGAGCTGGCCGAGAGCTTGCCGCCCGAGGCCTTCGCCGGGACCGTCGCCCGCATCTGCGGGGAGATCGAGGCTGAGGTCCCGGCCCTGGCCGCCGAGGCGCGGGAGGCGGTCGCCGATCCCGCCGACCTGGCCGCGCGCGCCCACCGCCTCGCGGGGTCCGCCGCCCTGGCCGGCGCGCAGGCGCTGCGCGAGCGTCTGGCGGCGATCGAGTCGGCCGGCCGATCGGGCGACCGGCCGGGCCTGATCGAGGCCGCCGAGGGGCTCGAGACGCTGGCGGACGAGACCTGTCTCGTCCTGCGGGAATACGCGGGCGTCTCCCTCGGCGAATGACCTGCCCCCGGGAGGGGCGCGGGCCGGAACGGCGCCCACCGCGCGCGGAGGGCGCCCGGCTTGCCGGCTCAGAGGCCGAGCAGCGCCGGGATCACCGCCGCGACGCCCACGGCCTTGGCGACCTCGACGAGGTCGATGACGTCGCTGTCGTAGCAGGCCAACGCGTCGCCGGGCAGGATGAAGGGATCGAGCTCGTCGCGGTCGGCGCGGCGGATCAGGTCCTCGATCCGCCGCTCGATGACGATGGACTCGCCGGTCGCGGGGTCGCGGGTGAACAGCACCGCGGTGCGGTCGGCGTTGGTCAGCTTGGCGCCGCCGACGCAGTTCATCCCGACCACCGCCTGGGTGAAGCGTGCGCCGTAGCGCAGCTCCCGCGCGTCCTTGCCCACGGCTGACAGCGCGTTGGCGTCGGCGGGCCTGGTCAGGTTGGACATGAACACCTTGACCCCCGGCGGGGTCACGGCGCTGGGCGCCATCAGCGCCTCCTGGAAGCAGCCGCGGCTGGGCACCTCGATCGTGTCGCCGGCGATCAGGGTGGGATCGTCGAAGGCCCGGCCGGCGAGCGCGCCGGTCAGATCGACCTCGCGCACCACGCCGCCGCGGGTGATCCGAACCCGCGAGAGATCCGCGTCGGGGCGGATGCCGCCGGCGTTGCGAAGCGCCTCGGCCAGGCTGCGGCGCGCGTCGCCCGCGCCCGAGGCCGCCTCCCGCGCGGCGTCGCGGTCGTCGCGGCCCACGCCGCCCACCGAGACCGCGCCCGGCTCGAACACCGCCCCGCCCACATGCACCCGAGCCGGCCCGCGAGAGACCAGCCGCAGCGAGATCCGCGGCCCCGGCGCGGGGTAGTAGCCCTCAGCCACCAGGCGCTCGGTCAGCGCGCGCTGGACGGCGTCGGTGGCGCGGCCGGCGGCGGCGATCGGGGTGATGTAAGGCGGCTTCAGCCGGCCGTCCGAGGCGACCTCGAAGTCGCCGCTGAAGGTCCCGTCCTCGCCGACCTCGAGCCGCAGCAGATCGCCGGCCGAGAGGATCTCCTCGACCGCGCCGAACGAGGCGGAGGCCGGGGCGAGCGCGGCGGGCGCCGTGCAGCGGGCCGCGTTCAGCGTGGCCGAGGCCAGGCGATAGCGACGGTCCTGCGCCTCGCGCAGCCGGTCGTCGACGACCACCTCGGTCGCCGCGCGATACTGCGCCTGGTAGGCCGCGCCCTCGGCGACGGAGGGATCGTTCTGCGGCGCCTGGGTGGCCGAGCAGGCGCCCAGCGCGACGACGGCGGCGGCCGCGGCGACGAGGCCGGGGCGGGAGCGGCGGGCGGGACGGGCGGTGTCGCGGGTCATCGGCGGATCTCCGGTGCGGGACGCCGCGGACAGGCGGCGAAAACGTTTCGTTAACTGTGCGGACCCTGCCGTCGCGCCGCCGGGAAAGCGATGTCGCGTCCGTATGCGCGAGCGGACCGGAAGAGCGGCGGGCGCGCTTTCGGAGCGGGCGCCCCCTCCTTTTGGACAGGGGGGCGTCGCGTATGGGCGCGCCGCTTCGCCGGACGCGCCCGAGCGCCGGGCAAAGGCTTCGTTTACCTAACAAGCCGTCAACGCCGCTCCGGCGGTCCGGTCTCCAACCTGAAGGTCCTCGCCCATGTCCCGTCCCTCCTCGCTTGGCGGTCTCGTCCGCAACCTGGGCGCCGTCGGCGTCTCGGAAGCCGCCGCCAAGGCGAGCCGCCTGGCGGTGGTGATCGCCATGGCGCGCAGCCTCGATCCGCTGGCCATCGGGCTGGCGGCGACGGCGCTGGCCGCTTCGGACCTCTTGAAGGCCTTCACCCAGGCCGGGATCGGGCAGCGGATCATCGCCGCGCCCGAGGCGGAGCTGGAGGCGGTCTGCCGCGCAGCCGCGCGCCTGTTCCGGATCCTGTGCCTCGGGCTCGCGGCGCTGCAGGTCGGGGTCGGGGCCGCGATGTGGGCGCTGGGCGCGGACGTGGCGGTCTTCGCCATGGTGGCGCTGCTGGCCGCGGAATACCTGTTCATGCCCGCGGGCCTGGTCTCGTGCTTCCTGGCGATGCGCGAGGGGCGGCTGCAGGGCGTCTCGGCGGTGGCCGGCGCGCAGGTGGTGGGCGCGAACCTCGCGACCGCGGCGCTGGTCGCGGTCTTCGCGAGCCCCTTCGCCATCGTTGCGCCCAAGGTGCTGAGCGCCCCGCTCTGGACCCTGGGCATGCGCCGCCTGCGGCCCTGGCGCGCGACGCCGGGCCCGGTCGCGCCGACGCGGCCGTTCCTGCGCTTCGGCGCCGGCGTGATGGCCGCCCACATCTTCGACGCGGCGCGCCAGCAGGCCGACAAGCTGATCGTCGCCGCCCTGCTCGGGGCCGAGGCGCTGGGCGTGTGGTATTTCGCCGTCAACGCCGGGCTGGGGCTCGCGAGTTCCTTCGCCGCCGCCTTCGCCACGGTGCTGTTCCCGCATGTCTGCGCCGCCGGCGACCGGGCGGCGGCGATGCGCCAGGGGCTGGGCGTCGGGCTGGCGCTGATCCTGCCGGCGATCCTCGCCCAGGCGCTGCTCGCGCCCTGGTATGTGCCGGCGGTCTTCGGCGCCGAATGGGCCGGGGTCGCGCCGCTGGTCGGGATCCTGTGCCTCGGGGCCGCGCCGCTGGTGATCTGGTCCGCCGCCGCCCAGTGGCTGCGCGCCCAGGACCGCTCCGGCGCCGAGGCGCGCGGGACCGGCCTCGCCGCCGTCGCCCTTTGCGCGGGTCTGGCGATCGCGGCGCCCTTCGGGCTGGAGGCCGCCGCCTGGACCTATGTCGGCGTCGCCGCGGCCGTGCAGCTCGGGCTCGCCGCCCGGGCGCTGGCGCCGGCCGTCCTCCCCGCCTTCGCCCGCGCCCGCCGCGTCGCCCCCCTCGCCTGAGCTTTCGGAGTCCCCGCCATGCCCGCCTTCAGCATCGTCATCCCCTGCCGCAACGCCGCCGCCACGCTGCCCCGCACCCTGCGCAGCGTGTGGGAACAGACCTGCACCGACTGGGAAGTCCTGGCCATCGACGACGGCTCGGACGACGCGACCTCGCGGCTGCTGGCCGAGGCCGAGGCGCTCGACCCGCGCATCCGGGCGCTGACGGGCGCCGGCCGCGGCCCCGGCGCCGCGCGCAACCTCGGCGCGGCGCAGGCGCGGGGACTGGCGCTGGCCTTCCTCGACGCCGACGACGTGTGGGCGCCCGGACGGCTGACGGCGGCGGCCGAGACCTTCGCCGCGCGCCCTGACGCGGCCGCCGTCTTCGCCCGCGTGGGCTTCTTCGCGACCGATCCCGGCCGGATCGAGGCCCGCTCCGCCCTCTGGCGGCGCGACCCGGGCGCGGCGGACCTGCTGCGCGCCAACCCGGCCTGCACCGCCTCGAACCTCGTGGTCGCGCGCGCGGCCTTCGAGGCCGCCGGCGGCTTCCGCGAGGACCTGCGCCATGCCGAGGACGTGGAGCTGATGCTGCGCCTCCTGCCCCACGGCGCCCTGGTCCCCCAGGCCGAACTGCTGACCTTCTATCGCGCCAGCGCCGGCGGCCTGTCCTCGGACCTGGAGCGGATGATGGCCGGCTGGCGGGAATGCGTGCGCGCCGCCCGATCCATCGGCCACCGCCCGTCCGCGCGGGCGCTGCGCGCGGCGGAGGCGAGCCAGCTTCGCTACCTCTCCCGCCGGGCGCTGCGCCTGTCGCAGGGACGGGGCGCGGCGCTGGGGTTCGCCTGGCGCGGCCTTCGCGCCTCGCCCGCCGGCTTCTTCTCCGCGCCCCGCCAGGGCGCCGCCACCCTTGCCGCCGCGCTGCTGCGGGCCGTCGCGCCCGCGCGGGTCGGCCGCGCCCTCGCCGACCTGTGACAGGAGCTCCGAACATGCCCGCCCATCCCCACGTCAGCGTCGTCATTCCGGCCTTCGACGTCGCCGCGACGCTTCCCGAAACGCTCAAGAGCGTGCTGGCGCAGAGCTTCGCCGACCTTGAGGCGATCGTGGTCGACGACGGCTCGCGCGATGCCACGCCTGAGATCGTGCGCGCCTGCCGCGACCCGCGCGTGCGCCTCGTCCGGCAGGCCAACCGCGGTCTGGCCGGCGCCCGCAACACCGGCATCTTCGAATCCCGTGGCCGGCTGGTCGCCTTCCTCGACGGCGACGACCTGTGGCGGCGCGACAAGCTCGCCGCCCACGTGCGCCACATGCATCGCCGCCCGGACCTTGGGCTGAGCTTCTCCGCCTCTGCGATGATCGACGCGCGCGGGCGGGAGCTGGGCCTGGTGCAGCGCGGCCGACTGGTCGGCATCGACGCGGCCCATGTGATCCGGCGCAACCCGATCGGCAACGGCTCGGCCCCGGTGATGCGGCGCGAGGCGCTGGACGACATCGCCCATCGCCCCGATCCCGACGACCGTCCCCACTGGTTCGACGAGAGCTTCCGCCAGAGCGAAGACATCGAATGCTGGCTGCGCCTGGCCCTGACCACCAGCTGGCGGATCGAGGGGCTGGCCGAGGCGCTGACCCTCTACCGGGTGAACCCCGGCGGCCTGTCGGCCGACGGCGCCGCCCAGCTGGAGAGCTGGGAGCGGATGATCGCCAAGGCCGCGGGCTACGCGCCCGACTTCACGGGCCGCCACGCGGCGCCCGCGCGCGCCTACCAGCTGCGCTACCTCGCGCGGCGGGCGGTCTCGGCTCGCGACGGGGCGCAGGCGCTGCGGCTGCTGCGCGACGCGCTCGTCGAGAGCCGCGAGCCGCTGTGGTCCGAGGCCTCCCGCTCCGTGGCCACTCTCGGCGCGGCAGCCGTCCTCGGCCTGGCCGGTCGCCACGCCTATGCCGCGGCAGAGTCCGCCGCCCTGACCCTGCTGCGCGCGGTCTCCCGCCGCGGCCCCGCTCTGCCCTGACCTGCTCTTCTCTGTTCTCAAGGAAACCCGCGTCATGACCCTGCGCATCGCCCACCTGATCGACGACGTCCGCCCCGGCGGCGTCATGCGTCACCTCTCGCGGCTGGAGGCGGCCGAGGGCCCGCTGGCGGACGCCGTCCACATCCGCGTGCCCGTGCGCCGCGGGGCGCTGAGCGCGCCGCGGGTCGAGGCCGACGTCATCGTCTCGCACCTCGCGCTGCGCTGGACCGCGCTGCCGATGCTGATCTCGCTGCGCGCCGAGAACGCCCGCCGCCGGCTGGTGCATGTCGAGCATGGCTACTGCCAGGGTTTCCAGGACGCCAACGTCACCGCCACCGGCCGCTTCCACGCCCTGCTGCGCACCGCCTGGTCGCTGTTTGACGGCGTGGTCGCGGTCAGCGCCGCGCAGGCGGCCTGGATGCGCCACGAGGACCTGGTCGCGGCGACCGAAGTGACGGTCGCCCGGCCGCTGACGGAGCTGGGGGCGCTCGCCGCTCTCGCCCCCGCGGCCGAGGGGCGTGCGCGGGTTTTCGGGGCGTTGGGCCGCTTCGACCGCCAGAAGGGCTTCGACCTGCTGATCGAGGCGTTCCGCAAGACCGCCGCGCCCGATGCAGAGCTGCGCCTGTTCGGCGACGGGCCCGAGCGCGAGCGCCTGCAGGCGCTGGCCGCCGGCGACGTTCGGATCCGCTTCCCGGGCTTCGCCCACGATCCGGCCGCGGCGCTGGCGGGCGTGGACGCCGTGGCGATGCCCTCGCGCTGGGAGGCGTTCGGCCTGGCCGGGCGCGAGGCCCGCGCCGCTGGCCGCCCGCTGCTGGCCGCGGCGACGGACGGGCTGCGCGACCAGATCTCGGCCGGGGCGATCCCGGTGCACGGGGGACTGGCCGGCTGGACATCTCTCTTCCGCCGGCCGCCGCATGTCGGCGCGGCGGAGCTCGTCTTCGCCCGCGCCGCCGCCCTCGCCGAGCAGGACGCCGCGGCGCAGGCCTGGCGCCGGGCGCTGTCGCCCGCGGTGGCGGAGGCGGAGATCCCGCTGGCCGCCTGAACCAGCCTGACCGACCCTCGACGCAAGGGGTTCGTCCGGAAGGACGAACCCCTTTTCATTGCCCCCGCGCGAGCCGTCCGGGCAGGCGCCGCCTGCGGCCTGACGAGGCGACGCGCCTTCACGTCCCCGCAGGATGGCGCCGACCTTCGCCCCTGGCCCCGGCGCCCGGCGCTCGCGCTCTCGGCCAGGCCGGTCCCTTGTCACCTCTGCGGACGCGAAGAAGCCCGCCCCGAGGGCTCGGGGCGGGCTTCGGCAATCAGGGGACGTCGGCGGCTCAGGGGCGCGACGGGGTTTCGGGCGCGATGGTCCTGGCGTCCTCCCGCAGTTCGCGCGCGTGAATGCCGAGCATCATCAGGGCCGGCCACAACAGGTAGGCCTCGATCTCGATGTTCTCGCCGAAGGTCAGGATCACCATCATCAGCACCAGGCCCAGCGGCAGCCGGCCCCGCGGGCCGCGGGCGGCGTCCAGAGCCGCAAGCCAGGCCGTCCAGACCAGCGGAACCAGCAGGCAGACCAGCCCCGCCAGCCCCTTCACGAACAGCAGGCCGAACCAGGTGTGGTGGCTGCCGATGGGCATGTACTCGACGATATGTGGACCGGGCTGGACCGTGCCGTGGCCGAACCACACGCTCTCGGAGCGCCAGCGCTGTTCGGCGATGCGCTGCAGCGTCTCGCGCACGCGGGTGCTGTCGGCGCGGGCGGACTTGAAGCCGTGCACCGCCGCCGCGCCCGCGTCGAGCACGCGGTCGCCGACGAAGGCGAAGCCGGCCGCGACCGCCGCCGCCGCGCCCCAGGCCCAGCTGCGCACGATCAGCCCCAGCAGCCGCGGACCCAGGGTGCAGACCACGAGGGCGACCAAGCTCATGCGCGACTTCGACAGCAGGATCATCGCCGCGCCCGCCAGCAGGCCCGCCAGCATCCAGCGGCGGTCCCGCTCCTCGAGCGCGAAGAGCACGGCGGTCACCCCCAGCAGCCCCGCGAAGGGCGACCAGGGCGCGAAGAACTGCCAGCGCGCGGTCCAGGAGGCGGGGTCGAGCGTGTAGAGATAGACCGTGAAGTACTCCGGCCCCGGCCCCCCCACCGCCTTCAGCGGCGAGACGAAGATCTGCGAGGGCAGGCCCGCGTAGGGCGCGGCCACCAACAGCGGCAGCAGGATCAGCGTGTGCAGGCCCACCACGCATTGCGCCCGCGCGATCACTTCGCGTCGGATCGGCAGCACCGCGCCGATCAGCGGGAACAGCGCCAGCAGCGCCCAGCCCTTGGCCCAGCCGACGCTCGACTTGATCGTCTGCTTCGCGCCCAGGCCCCAGTCGAGGTGACCGATCCACAGCGCGACCAGCATGCCCGCCATGCCCGCCATCCAGGCCCAGACCACCGGCGGGATCGGCGCCGCGCGCAGATCCGCGCGCATCGCCGGACCGAGGTAGAGCGAGACCAGCGCCAGCCCCCCCAGAAGCCAGCCCAGCACCGGGCCGACCAGGTAGAGCGCGCCGAACAGGTAAAGACCCCAGGTCAGCGTGATCGTCCGGCGCACCGCCGTCTCGGCGGGGTTGGCGGGGCGGGGATCGGCGGCGGCGCTCATCGCGCCGGCTCCGCGCGATGCAGCAGCCGGTCGATCAGCGGCCGACGGGTCCAGGCCATGCCCAGCGCAACCAGCAGCAGCAGCGTCGCCGCCGCGCCCCCCGCGACGGCGAGCTTGATCCGCGGCGAGGACGGCGCATCGGGCAGGCTTGGCGGGGCCAGCACCTGCACCAGGGGATAGGAGGCGTAGACGTCCGCCTTGCTGGTGTCGGTGCGCGCCAGGGCCGAGGCGAAGACCGCCTCGGCCACCTTGTAGTCGCGGCCCAGGTCCTCGAGCTCCGAGGCCGCGGGAACCAGCTCCATCACCTGGGCGCGCAGCGTCGCGGCGCGCCGGGCGAGGACGTCGTGCTCGGCCGAAAGGCCCGCGTGATCGGCCGAGGCCGCGACCAGGCGCGCCATCAGCTCGGCCCGCGCGCCGACGGGCGCAAAACTCGCCAGTCGCTCCAGCGTCGCGAGGTCGAGGCCCGAAGCCTCCGTCGCGCGGGCGTGCATCCGGGTCTGCGCCCCGGCGTGGGCGTCGCGGGCGGCGACCCGCATGGGATGGTTGGGTCCGAAGGCGCCGCGCGCGACGGCGAGGTCGGCGGCGCGCTCTGCCGTCTCGGCGGCGAGCATCTGGAACTCGGGATCCGCGTGCAGGCGCATCACCGCGGCGGCTTCGGCCGGAGAGGCGCCGAGCGCGGCCTGCAGCCCGGAGAGCACGGCCTGCGATTCCTCCAGCGCCGCGGCCGCGTCGCGCGCGCGCCGGTCGACCGCGTCGGCCTCCGCCACCAGGGCCGCGTATTGCTCGGAGGAGACGAGCCCGGTCTCGGCCTTCAGCTCCGAGATCCGCGCCCGCGTGCCGGCGACGCTGCGGCGGTATTCCTCGATCGCCTGCTGGGCGCCGCGCTCGCGCGCCGCGACCTCGTCGCGACGCAGCTCGTCGAGCTGGGCGAGGAAGGCCTCGAGCGTCGCCTCTCCCCACGCCTTCGCCGCCTCGGGCGAGCCGCCCTTGACCTCGATGCGGATCAGCCCGGTCTGGTCGATCAGCTTGACCCGCGGCTCGGGCGCCTCGGCGAATTCGGTTCCGCGCAGCTCGGCGGCGGCGCCGCGCACCCGGTCGCCCCCGATCAGCTCCTTGTAGGTCACGGTCGGGCTGAGGGAGGAGGACGAATAGGCCGAGCTGGCCGAGGACGAGGCTTGCCCGATGGCGTCGAGATTGACCGAGGCGTTGGCCCCCGACCCCGGCAGGATCAGCGACAGGGAGGAGGTGTAGCTCTTGGGCGAGAACGTCACATAGGCGATGACCGGCCCCCACAGCATCGCAAGCAGCGCTGCGAACAGCGCCAGGTAGCGCGGCAGCCGCCGCAGATCGCCCGGCGCCCCGCCCTTGACGGCGCGCGCAAGGCGCGAGGGCCGCGCCGGCCCGTCCGCGGACGGGGGCTCGGCCGCGGCATCCTCCGCGGGGGGGGTGAAGCGGGCGTGCAGCGCCTGCTCGGGGTCGATGTCGATACGCATGTTCATGGCGGTTCCTCCGGCAACGGTCTGTTAACCGCAACCGGCCGAAAACGCCTGCGAGCAGGCGGAGGGGGCGCCTATACGAAAGAGAGGCCCGGAGGATCAGACGAGCGAATGGCGTGGCCTGCGCAGGGCCGCCCCCCGCCCAAGCCGCCGGCCTGTCCGGGGGCCAAGCGCACCGGACAGGCGTCGGAGCGGGCGGGGGCCCGAGCCGGCGGCCTGTCAGAACAGGCCGGCGTCCCGCGCGATCATTGCGGCGTGGGTGCGGTTGCGCGCTTCGAGCTTCCGGCAGATCGTCTTGACGTGCAGCTTGACCGTGACCTCCTGCAGGTCGAGCTCCAGCGCGATCTCCTTGTTGGCCAGCCCGCGGCACAGGCCGCCCAGCACGTCCCTCTCGCGCGGGGTCAGACGCTCGGCCAGGGGATTGGCGGGCGCTTCCTCCTGAACCTCGGTCATCCAGCGCACGGGGGCGAACTGCTCGCCCTCGGCCATGAAGCGCACCGCGTTGCGCATCGACTTCGCCGGCAGGGTCTTGGGCACGAACCCTGCGGCGCCGGCGGCCAGCGCCGCCTCCGCCGTCTCGCGCGTGGCGGTGCCGGAGATGATGCCCACCGGCGTCGTCCCCGCCGCGGCGCGCGCCTCGGCCAGGCCGTCGAGCCCCTTCATCCCCGGCATCGACCAGTCGAGCAGCACCAGATCGAACGGCTCGGCGTCCTCGGCGCGCAACAGCCCCAGCGCCTCGTCCAGCCCCGAGGCCATGACCACCTGCGCCTCGCCGTCCTTCTCGAGGAAGGTGGCCAGGGTCTCTCGCACCAGGTCGTGGTCGTCGGCGATCAGGATTCTCATCATCTTGCGCGGGCTCCGCCTCTCCTTGCACGCGAGTCGCGGATCGGCGCGACGCGTCGCTGAACCTATGTCGGCTTGCCCCCCGAACGCCAACCCCGCGTCGGCTCCGGCGGCCTCGGGGCACATACTTTCGCGCGCGGACCGCAGCCGATGGAAAGGGGGCGCCCCCTGCTTTCGGGGCGCCCCGCCCCCTCCGGGCTCGTCTCCGCGGCGCCGAATGGGCGGCCGTCTGCTGCCGACGCGCCGTTGAGGCGAAAGCGCGGCCGGGCGATTTCTTGGTCAACGAAATCTGAACGCGCCTTTCGAGGGATCAACCATGAGCATTCACCACCCCGAGCTGACCGCCGGCGGCCTTCCCGTTTTCCCCGCGCCCCGCGCGCGGCATCGGCCCGACGCCGAGATCCGCGGCCACGCAGGCCGCGCCACCCCGCCGGAGGGCGGGGCGCTGCGGCTGATGGGGCTCGACCTGTTCGACGGCACGCTCGACGCGGCGATGGCCCGCCTCTTCGACGGCGCGCGCCGGCGGGTGGCCTTCGTCAACGCTCATTGCCTGAACGTCGCCGCCTGCGATCCCGAGTATCGCGCCGCCTTGCGCAGCGCCGACCTGCTGCTGCCCGACGGCTCGGGCGTGGCGATCGCGGCGCGGATGCAGGGGCGGCGGCTGACCGCGAACCTGAACGGAACCGACCTGTTCCCCCACCTGTGCGCCGAGGCCGCGCGCCGCGGCCTGTCGATCTATCTGCTGGGCGGACGCCCCGGCGTCGTGCAGGACGCGGCCGAAAGCGCCAGGCGTCTTGCCCCCGGCCTGCGGGTGGCGGGAGCCCGTCACGGCTATTTCGACGTCGCCGAGACCGACGACGTGATCGACGAGATCAACGCCAGCGGCGCCGATCTGGTCTTCGTCGCGATGGGCGTGCCGATGCAGGACGTCTGGCTGGCCCGGCACGGCGCCCGCCTCTCGGCGCGGCTGTCGTTCGGGGTCGGCGGCCTGTTCGACTTCGCCGCCGGCCGGGTGCGCCGCGCGCCGGCGCCGGTGCGCCGGGCGGGTTGCGAATGGGCCTGGCGCCTGGCGATGGAGCCGCGCCGCCTGGCGCGGCGCTACCTGGCCGGCAACGGCGCATTCCTCGCCCGGGCCGCGGGCGCCGCGGCGCTGCGTCTTTCCGGCGGGGCGGGCCGCGCGCTGGACATTGTCGGATCGGCGGCGGGCCTGCTCGCGCTGTCGCCGCTGCTGCTGGCCATCGCCGCTGCGATCCGGCTCGACAGCCGCGGGCCGGCCTTCTTCGTGCAGACCCGGGTCGGGCGCGACGGGGTCCCGTTCCGGATGCTGAAGTTCCGTTCGATGGCCGTCGACGCCGAGGCCCGCCGCGCGGCCCTGCTGGCCTCCAGCGAGCGGGAGGGCGCCTGCTTCAAGATGCGCGCCGACCCGCGCGTCACGCGCGTCGGCCGGGCGCTTCGGCGCACCTCGCTCGACGAGCTGCCGCAGCTGATCAACGTCCTGAAGGGCGACATGTCCCTGGTCGGCCCCCGCCCGTCCCTGCCCGAAGAGGCCGAGGCCTTCGGCGCGGCCGGCGCCGCGCGCCTGCGGGTGCGTCCGGGCATCACCGGCCTTTGGCAGGTGGCGGGCCGGGCCGAGATCGGCCTGCCCCGCATGCTGTCCCTGGACGCCGCCTACGCCCGGGGCCGCAACCCCCTCCTGGACCTGCTGTTGCTGGCGCTGACGCTGAAGGCGGTGCGGTCGGGCCGCGGCGCGTATTGAGCCGGGCAGAGCAATCAAGAAGGGCGAGGTCGCCGACATCTGCGTCCGGCGCCTCGATGCGAACGGCGAGATGACGACCCGGGAGCTGGCGGAGCGGGGGATGGTCGAGCGCAATCTGACGGTCCCGGACACCCCGCTGCGCGACTCCGTCATGTTCAAGGTGGTCCAGACGCTCCATCACGCCAGGCGCCGCAAGCTCGTCCGCATGATCGAGAAGATGCGGGTCAGACGCCGGGCCCGGCGCTGCGAGGGACAAAGCAACGCGTGGACCGGCGCGGAGTGAACCGCGCCGGATCTGCCGGAGGCTGATGTTCGTTAGTTTCGCGGCCACGTTGCGCGCTTCCAGCGCGTCGTAGTAGGCAGCCTCGGCTTCCGCGGGCGGAATGTGGCCGAGGGGCTCCAGCAGGCGGCGGTTGTTGAACCAGTCCGCCCACTCGAGCGTGGCGAACTCGACGGTTTCGCAGCTTCGCCACGGTCCGCGCCGATGTATGACCTCGGCCTTGAACGGGCCGTTGATGGTCTCGACCAGGGCGTTGACGTAGCTGTCGCCTACGCTGCCCACGGATGTTCGATACCGGCTTCGGCGAGACGCTCCGTGTACTTGATGGACAGGTATTGCGATCCCCTGTCGGAGTGGTGGACGAGACCGGCGCCGGGTCTGCGCTGATGGACAGCCTCCTCCGGGGCATCGAGAACGAACCCCGCGTGGGCGGTCTTGCTGACGCGCCAGCCAACGATCCGCTTGGCGAAGGCGTCGATGATGAAAGCGACCTGCGCGAAGCCCTGCCAGGTGGCCACATACGTGAAGTCGCTGACCCAAAGCATGTTCGGCGCCGGGACCCGGAATTCCCGCTTCGCCCGGTCCAGCAGGCGCGGCGCGGCTTTGTCGGGGACTGTGGTCCTGGGCCGCTTTCCGCGGATAACTCCTTGCAGGCCCATGTCCTTCATCAGACGGGCCACGGTGCAGCGGGCGACGTCCTGCCCCTCGGCTGCATCTGCCGCCAGATCTTGCGCACACCGTAGACGCGGCAATTCTCATCGAACACGCGGTCGATCTGCGGGCGCAGCTCATCGTCCCGACGCGCCCGGTCCGACCGGCGTGCGGGATCACGGCGCTTGGCCACGTGGTCGTAATACGTAGATGGCGCGATCGGCAGGACCCGGCAGATCGGCTCGACGCCATGTTCCGCGCGATGATCGTCGATGAAGGCGATCATGACTTCGACCGGCGGTCGAGCTCCGCCTGGGCGAAATATGCGCTGGCCTTGCGCAGGATGTCGTTGGCCTGCCGCAGCTCGCGGTTCTCGCGCTCCAGGGCGTTCAGCTTGGCGGCCATGTCGGAGGGGACGCCGGCGCGGTGGCCGCTGTCGGTCTCCGACTTCTTGATCCACTCGTTCAGCGCCTGCGCCGAACAGCCGATCCTGGGCGCGACAGAGAGGATCGCCTGCCAGCGCGATGGGTGATCGCCCTCACGCTTCAACAAGAGCCGCACTGCGCGCGCCCGGATCTCGGAACTGCAATTGCCGGTGGTCTTGTTCGTGGTGCTCCGACCTTCTCAGGAATGGGAGCCTTCGACAAACCCGGCGCGGTTCAAGCTCGCCGAACCGCGCTTTCCAGGCGTAGAACGTCGCCGACGACATCCCGTGCTTCCGGGACCGGTCGGCCACCGCGGCTCCGGCCTCGTGCTCCTTCAGCACCCGATGATCTGTTCCTCGCTGAACCTGCTTCGCTTCATGTCCGGCGCCTTCTCCTGGGCCGGATTCTAGCTCCGTTTGGCGGAGAGCGAGGGGGTCCCGTCAGAGCTGATCGGACACGGTTCGAACACGCCAGATCCAAACGCGAACGCCGCGCCTGGGGGCGGCGTTCAAGTGTTTGCGCTGTAAGGAAGATTTGGTTGCGGGGGTAGGATTTGAACCTACGACCTTCAGGTTATGAGCCTGA
>NZ_CAXBOD010000064.1:0-24301 GCF_963977235.1 uncultured Albimonas sp. | reverse complement strand
GAGTTGCCGATGTTGAACACCCGGTGCGGCGCCCAGGAGCGGCCGGGGTCCGGGGCCATCCGGTCGAAATCGGGATCGGGCCGCGGCGGGCGCGGGACCAGGCGCAGCACCGACTCCACGATGTCGTCGACATAGGTGAAGTCGCGCAGCATGTCGCCGTTGTTGAACACCTTGATCGGGCGGCCCTGCAGGATCGCCTCGGTGAACAGCCAGTAGGCCATGTCCGGCCGCCCCCAGGGCCCGTAGACGGTGAAGAAGCGCAGCCCCGTCGAGGCCAGCCCGTAAAGGTCGGCATAGGAATGGGCCATCAGCTCGTTGGCCTTCTTGGTCGCCGCATAGAGGCTGACGGGATGATCGACGCTGTCCGAGACCCGGAACGGCGTCTTGCGGTTGCCCCCGTAGACCGAGGACGAGGACGCATAGACCAGATGCCGCGTCCCCACCGCGCGGCAGCCCTCGAGGATGTTGAGAAAGCCCGTCAGGTTGCTGTCGGCGTAGGCGTGGGGGTTCTCGATCGAATAGCGCACCCCGGCCTGCGCGCCCAGATGCACCACATGGGCGAAGCGATGCTCGGCGAAGAGCGCCGCGATCCCCTCGCGGTCGGCCAGGTCCAGGCGGCGGAAGTCGAAGCCGGCCTCGGGCAGCAGCCACTCCAGCCGGCCGTGCTTGAGGGCGGGATCGTAATAGGCGTTGAGATTGTCGAGCCCCACCACCTTCTTGCCCGCCGCCAGCAGCCGCGCGGCCACGAAGGCCCCCACGAAGCCCGCCGCCCCGGTGACCAGCACCGGCCGGTCGTCGGGCAGGGCATCGGCCCACTGCTGGGGCGGAAGGGCGGTCCGGGGAGGGGTCATGCGGCGTCCTCGTGGCGTCTGTCGCGGATCGGCGGGAGGGGGCGGGGGTGCGAGGGGCGGGGCGCGGGGGCGAGGCGCGGGCGGCGGGGCCCCAGGCTCCGATCATACCCCCCGCCCCGCGCCCGTCGATGCGGCGCGGCCCCCCGGACCCGCGGGCGCCCGGCCAGGAGTTCAGGACCGCCCCGCAGTCCAGGCGCCCGGGACCACGCGTCAGGCGGCCTGGCGACGCCCCGCAGACCTTCGCCCTTCGCGGACGGCCTCGCCCCCCCGCCCGGCGGCCAATCCTCGAGACCGGCGGGCGGCGCCTGCCCCGCGACCGGTCAGAACCCGCAAACCCCGTTGCTCAAGTCGCTTCCAGGATTGGCAAAGGCGTCCACCACCCTGAGGAATTCGGGCTGATCCTTGTTGTAGGCTTCGGGCGGGATCTGCGCCCGGCAGGCCTCGATGATCACCAGGGCCCGGAAGGACTCGCAGCTCGCCCCGGTCACGTGGGGAATGGCCTGCGCCGACTCGCAGTCATAGCGGGCGGCAACCTCGCGGGACTGAACCTCGTAGGGATGGTCGCCGATATTGTAACCCTGCTGCACCGAGACGGATCGCGACGCCATCGCGTCGCTCGCGTCGCCCTGCGCCAGACCGCCCTGCGCCGGGCTCGGGGCGGGCGCGGCCGCAGCCGGCTCGGTCCCGGCATAGCCCGCCTCTCCGATCGCCTGGAAGATGTCGAGCGGGGCGCGGCGGGCGTCGGCGACCTCGGTGTAGACCTCGGTCAGCCGGCCCTCGAACGCGGTCATCATCGAGGCGTAGAGGCGTTCGGCATTGCGCCGCTGCTCAGGGGTCTGATGCCAGACCCCGCTCATGAAGCGCCCGCTGCCGGTGGCCTCGATGCTCACGCGCTGATCGTCGTAGAAACTGGCCTGGCCGAGCAGGGCCTCGCCGTCCGGCCGATCCTCGCAGGCGGTCGCGCCGCCGGAGACGCGGCGGCAGCTCGTCACCGCCGCTTCGGCGCCCGGCATCGGCGCGCAGGACTTCGCTTCGCAGAGGGACCAGGTCACCGCCCGAAAGCTGTTCATGTCGGTCGCCGGGCCGGAGCCGAGGTATCCCCCGTCGGTCAGATGGATCTCGACCAGCTCTCCCTGGTCCACTCTTGCTCCGGGCGCGACGACCCCGGCGCCCGCGGCGAGCGCAGCGCGGTGAGAGGGATTGGCGACCTTGGTCTCGAGCGGGTCCACTTCGCACCCGGCCAGCGACAGGACGCAGGCGCCCGCGGCGAGCATGTTCGGCGTCTTCATCGATCTCTCTTCTCAAACCAGACGGATTCTTCAGAAACTGCATTCTCTATAAGCACAAATCCGGGGAGAGGTCACCGACGCGCGCCTCATGCGCCCGATCCGAAGGCGCCGCGCCTCTCGCCCGCGCCCGGACCGGCCTGCCGCCCTGCTGGCTTCGAGGGCCCGCGCAGGGCCAGGTTCAGGACGGCCGCCGTTCGCTTCCTACAGCAATTGAACGGGCCCCGCCCCGCCTGCTATGCCAGCCCTCAAGCGAACGGCGAACAGGAGCCCCGATGACGGTCCACGGCTACGCCCGGGTCAGCACGATCGAGCAGGCCGAGGGCGGCCATTCGCTCGCCACCCAGCGCCAGACGCTGGAGGGGTTCGCGATCTCCGAGGGCCTGGCGCTCGAGCGGATGTTCACCGACCGCGGGGTCAGCGGCTCGAAACCGCTGGCCGAGCGGGCGGCGGGCGGGGCGCTGCTGGAGGCCCTCGCCCCCGGGGACGCGGTGTTCTGCGCCAGGCTCGACCGGATGTTCCGCTCCGCCTCCGACGCGCTGACCACGCTCGAGGCGCTGAAGGCCCGCCGGGTGCGGCTGTTCCTCAAGGACATGGGCGGGGACGTGACCGGGACCGGGGTGGCCTCGCTGGTGTTCTCGATCCTCGCCGCCGTCGCCCAGTTCGAGCGCGAGCGCATCGCCGAGCGCATCGCCGAGAGCCGCGCCCGCCTGCGCGAGGGCGGCCGCTATGTCGGCGGCCGCATCCCCTTCGGCTGGCGGGTCGAGGACGGCCAGGACGAGGAGGGCCGCCCCGCCCGCTTCCTGGTCGAGGATCCCGCCGGCCAGGCCGTCGTCGCCCGGATGCGCGCCCTGCGCGCCCAGGGCGCCAGCCTGCGCGCGATCCAGGCCCGCCTGGCCGAGGCGGAAACCCCCGCGGCCCTCGCCACCATCGCCCGGCTGGTCCGCTGAGCGGCCCCGCGCCGGCCGCCCCTCGCCCTCCCCGCCCCTCACCCGCCCCGCGACGCCCGCCCCGGACGCGAAAGGCCCCGCCGAAGCGGGGCCTCCTGAGGCCCGCAGGGCCGAGGCGGGGGAATGCCCGCCTTGCGGGCGCCGCTTAACTGGAGGGGGTCAGCTCCCCGGCCGGCGCCGCCGCTGCGGGCGCGGCGTCGGCCCGCCCGATCGAGACGTAGCGGAAGCCCAGACCGGCCAGATCCTCGGGGTCGTAGACGTTGCGCAGATCGGCAAAGCCGTCGCCGCGCATGCCGGCCTTCAGGCGCTTGAGGTCGAGCGCCCGGAACTGGTTCCACTCGGTCAGCAGCACCACGGCGTCGGCGCCCTCGGCGGCGGCATAGGCGTCCTCGGCCCAGGTCACGCCGGGCAGCAGGGTCTCGCCCTCCTTGCGGCCCTCGGGGTCGGTGACCGAGACCTGCGCCCCGCCCCCGACAAGCGCGGGCACGATGGTCAGCGAAGGGCTGTCGCGCATGTCGTCGGTCTCGGGCTTGAAGGTCACCCCCAGCACCGCGATCTTCTTGCCGTTGGCCTTGCCGCCCAGCAGGTCCAGCACCTTGTCGATCATCCGCCGCTTGCGGCGGTCGTTGACGTCGATGACCGTCTCGACGATGCGCATCGGCGCCGAGTGATCCTGCCCGATGCGGGCCAGCGCCGAGGTGTCCTTGGGAAAGCACGAGCCGCCGTAGCCCGGCCCCGCGTGCAGGAACTTCGAGCCGATGCGCCCGTCCATGCCGATGCCCTTGGCCACCGCCTTGACGTCGCCGCCGACCTTCTCGCACAGGTCCGCGATCTCGTTGATGAAGGTGATCTTGGTCGCGAGGAAGGCGTTGGCGGCGTATTTGATGATCTCGGCGCTTTCGAGGGAGGTGATCATCACCGGCGCCTCGCGCAGGCTCAGCGGGCGATAGATCTCGCGCATCACCTGCTCGGCGCTCTCGGAATCCACGCCGCAGACCACCCGGTCGGGGCGCATGAAGTCCTCGATCGCCGCGCCCTCGCGCAGGAACTCGGGGTTCGAGGCGACCTCGAAGGGGCACTCGCGCCCGGTCTCGGCGAGGCGGGCGGCGATGACGCGGGCGACCTCGCGGTTGGTGCCCACGGGGACGGTCGACTTGGTGACCACCACCGTGCCGGGGTCGATCACGTCGGCCAGCTCCGCGGCGGCCGCGTAGACATAGGTCAGGTCGGCATGGCCGTCGCCGCGCCGGGTGGGGGTGCCGACCGCGATGAACACGGCCTGGGCGCCCTTCACGGCCTCGGCAAGGTCGGTGGTGAAGCTCAGCCGTCCCGCCTCGACGTTGCGCTTGAGCATTTCGTCGAGCCCGGGCTCGTAGATCGGCACGCCGCCGGCGCGCAGCGTCTCGACCTTGGCGGTCAGCTTGTCGACGCAGACGATCTCGTGGCCGAAGTCCGAGAAGCAGACCCCGGACACCAGCCCGACATAGCCCGTTCCGATCATCGCGATACGCATTCCAGGGTTCCTTCCCGAGCCGACGCCGAAGTCCCCCTCTGGTAAGCCGGCGACCTCGCGGCAGGCAAGCGCGCGCACGCGCCCCCCGCCGGACCCCTTGTCGCGCTGCGACAGGAACGCAAGGCGCCGCGCTGCGACAGGAACGCAAGGCGCCGCGCTGCGACGGGAACGCAAGGCGGCGCGCTGTGCCCGGACCGCGCGGCGGCGCGCCGCCTCGCCGCGGCCGGAGCGAACGGGTCGCCGCGCGCCGCCGCCCACCAATTGACCGGCCGGCCGACAAGCAAAGTTGACAGCTGTCAACTCTCCCGCCTCCCCCCTCGCCCGCGCCCCTCGCAAGGTCCCCCGCGCGCCCGAGTTGACAGCTGTCAACTTTCGCAGGGCAAAGGCCGCCCCGCGTCTCCCCCTCCCGGGATCAGAGTTGACAGCCGTCAACGTCCCGCCTGCGCCCATCGGCAGGCCGATCCTTCCCCGGCAAGACCGGAAAGGCGAGAAAGCGAGAAAGGGCGGAGGGGGCTGGCCCGAGTTGACAGCTGTCAACTTTTCGCCCGCCGAGGCGACGGGCCGCCCGGACCGGGGGCGCGGGCGCGGAGGCATCCGGTCCAGCGAGGCGCCCGGACCGACGCCGAGTTGACAGCTGTCAACTTTCGGAGGGCGCGTCCTGATCGGCCTGCCCGTCGGGCGCCTCCTCCCGCGCCGCGCCGCGCTCTTCGCGCCAGGCGGCGTGAAGGTCGGGGAGGCGGGCGAGGAGCCAGTCCTCGAACCCGTCCGGCGAGGGCAGGGTCAGGGTCGTGCCCCGTGCGCCGCGGCGGGCAAGCGCCAGGCGGCGGCCGTCGCGGGCGCGGATCTCCCGGGGGGCCGGGCGGGGCGCGGGGCTGCGGCCGCGGCGCAGGGCCTGGCGCAGAAGCGCGAGCCCGGCCTCGAAGCGGGCGTCGGGAGGGGCCTCGGGGCCGCGCTCGACCACCACCGGGATCGTCTCGGCGAGATCCTCGACCCCGCTGACGCCCGCGGTCTCGGCGGCCTCGAACAGCTCGGCGAAGGTCAGCCAGCGCGGGCGCCCGACCCCGTGGGCCGAGCCGATCGCCCCGATCAGCGCGCGCGGCAGCCGGTCGGCCAGCGACAGCATCCGCGAGGCGACGGTCTTGTCGATCGACAGCGCCTCGCAGATCGCGGCGCGCTCATAGCCGGCCTCGCGCATCCGGTCGGCGAAACTGACCTTCTCGATGAAGCTCAGGTCCCGGCGGGCGCTGTTCTCCTGCCCCTGGGCCATCACCAGCGCGTCGTCGTCCAGATCGCGCGCCAGCGCCTTGACCCGGATCCCCAGATCCCGCGTCGCCAGCACCCGCCGGCGGCCGTAGACGATCTGCCATTCCCCCTCGATCGCGGGATGCGGACGCACCAGCACCGGAACCTGCTGGCCGTGGGCCGCGATCGAGCGGCGCAGCGCCGCGTCGTCGGCGGGCAGATCCTCGAGCCGGTCCTCCAGCCCGCCGGCGTGGATGGTGTGGGGGTCGAGCTCCATCACCCCGCCCGCCCGCAGCGCCGAGACCGCCGAGGAGATCGCCCCCACGGCCCCCGAGCGCGGACGCGGGGGCCGACCCGGCGCCGCCGAGTTGACAGCTGTCAACTTTTCGCCGGCCGCGGGATCGGGGGACGTTTCCGGCGCCGGCGCCGGCTGCGACTGCGGCGGGGGGGGGGCCATCAGCCCCTCGAGCATCGACTTGCGGTCCTTGCGGCTCATCTCAGCGTCCCCAGGCCTGGCGGATCAGCCCCTCGATCTCGCCGTTGACGGCGTCGAGGCTCTCGATCGCGCGCTCGTAGGTGGCGCGGGTGAAGCCGCTCTTCTCCACCTCGTAGAGGGTCTGCTTGGTCATGCCGGCGTCGGCGATGGCGGTGGATTTCAGCACCTCCGCGGCCAGCACATGCTCGCCAAAGAGGGCGCGCATGAAGGCGACCATCTGGCTCTGCGGCCCGTCGCCGGGCTCGTAGCGGGTCACCAGGTAGCGCAGCCAGTCGTAGGACATGTCGCCCCCCGCCTGGGCCACCACGCCCAGCAGCTCGGAGGTCATCAGCAGGAACTGGCACATCGACATCATGTCGAGCATCTGGGGGTGGATCGTCACCAGCACCGCGGTCGCCGCCGACAGCGCCGAGAGGGTCAGGAACCCCAGCTGCGGCGGGCAGTCGAGGATCACCACGTCATAGTCGCCCTCGACCGAGGCCAGCGCCTCGCCGATGCGGGTGAAGAACGGGGTCGCCTGCTGGCCGCCGCGGGCGAGGATCCGCGGGGTGTCATGCTCGAACTCCATCAGCTCGAGATTGCCGGGGATCAGGTCGAGGCCGGCCACGTAGGTGGGGCGGATGACGCTGCGTAAAGCAACCGGATCCTCATAGCGGATGGCGTCGTAGAGGGTGCCGCCTTCGCCGAGATCGAGCTCGGGCTGCACCCCGTGCAGGGCCGAGAGCGAGGCCTGCGGATCGAGGTCGACGGCGAGCACCCGGAACCCGTCGAGCGCGCATTTCTGGGCCAGATGCGCGGCCGTGGTGGTCTTGGCCGAGCCGCCCTTGAAGTTGGTGACGGCGATCACCTGAAGGTGGTCGCCCTCGCGCCGTCCGGGCAGGTAGGCGCCCGGGGTCTTCGCCCCGCTCTCGAGCATCTCGCGCAGCGCCCGGATGTCCTCGGTCGAGTAGGAGCGCCGCCCGCCCTTGCCGGTCTCGGGCGAGGGGCCGCGGCCCTCGAGGTGCAGCTTGCGCAGGTAGGCGTCGTTGACCCCGAGGAGCTTGGCCGCCTCGCCGGAGGTGAAGCGGCGCATGGTCTTGCGGGAGTCGGGGGCGAAAAGCTGGGCGCGGTGGGCCTGCAGCCGGGCGGACAGCGCCCGCGCATGCTCCGCGACCAGCGCGTCGATGCGGATCTGCTCCATGCTCTGCCTCGGATGCGGGCCCGGTCGATGCCGTTACGCCCGTCGTTCGTTGTTACGGCGCAAAGCGTAACTTCGGGGGCTCGGCCGGGCAAGCGGGAAGCGGAGCGGCGGTCTCTGGGTGTTATATATGGGTTAAATATAGTGTTACGCCTGTGGATAACATGTGAAAGTCTTTGAATTAGTTGAAAAATTTTGGAGGCCGTGACTCCAAAGGACCAGTCGGGCGACTCCAAACCACCAGTCGAGCGACTCCAAAGGACCAGTCGGGCGATGATAGACCACTCGGGCGTTGATGAACCACTCGGGCGATGATAGACCAGTTGGGCGACGAAGAACCACTCCGCCCCGGCTCCGCCGGGGTCGGCGACGCGCAAGGGGAGACCCGCGATGACCGCGCCCGCGATCCCGGCGGCGACCAGCCCGCTCGACCCCGACCGCTATCCGCAGGGCGATTTCTTCATCTGCGATATCCTCGACGCGGCGCCCAAGGGCGACATGGCGCCGATGGAGCATCCGATCTTCTCGCTCTCGACCCGGCCCGAGCGGCGGCGGCGGCGCTACGAGAACGGGCGCAACTGGATCGAGGTGCGCCCCTCCGACGAGGGCCTGGCCACGATCCACGACCGCGACGTGCTGATCTTCTGCATCTCCCAGCTGGTGGCGGCGATGAACGACGGGCGCGAGCCCTCGCGCTATGTGCGGTTCAACGCCTCGGATCTGCTGCGGGCCACCAACCGGGCCGGGGGCGGGGCGGGCTACGAGCGGCTGCAGGCGGCGTTCGCGCGGCTGCAGGGCACTCAGATTGTTACCAATATCGTCACCGGCGGGCAGGAGATCACCACCGCGTTCTCGCTGATCGACCAGGTGAGGATCGTGCGCCGCACCGACGGCGGGCGGATGGTCGAGGTCGAGGCCAAGCTCTCGGACTGGACCTGGAACGCGATCCGCGCCCATGAGGTGCTGACGCTGCATCGCGATTACTTCCGCCTGCGCCGCCCGCTCGAGCGGCGGGTTTACGAGATCGCGCGCAAGCATTGCGGGTTGCAGCCCGAATGGCGGATCTCGCTGGGCAAGCTGCATCTCAAGTGCGGCTCGGCCTCGGATCTGCGGGTGTTCCGCCAGCAGGTGGCCCGGATCGCGGCCGCCGACGCCGAGCATGCCCACATGCCCGATTACGCGGTCGAGCTCGCCGAGAACGACATGGTCATCTTCCGCCTGCGCCGCGAGGCGCCCCTCTATGAGGTCGAGGTCGGCCGCCTGACCCCCGAGACCTACCCCGAGGCCCGGGCGCTGGCGCCGGGCTGGGACGTCTACGCCATCGAGGCCGAGTGGCGCCGCTGGTGCGAGGCCGAGGAGATCGAGCCCCGCCACCCCGACCGCCATTTCCTGAAGTTCTGCGTGAGCTGGTCGGAAAAGCGGGGCCGGCCGCGCTAGAGGCGGTCCGGGGCCCCGAAAACGGCGATCACGCCATGCCGCGCGGCCTCGGGTCGCGGAGGGCGCGCGCCCCGCGCCGCCTATGATGGGGCCAAGGCCCGCGGCCGCTCCCGACCCCCCGAACCGGCGGAGATCCATGCCCCTCGTCCTCCGGCCCCTCGCGGCCGCATCCTTCCGGACCCTCTGAGATGACCGCCAGACCCAACCTGTTCCTGGTCGGCGCGCCGAAATGCGGGACCACCGCGCTGGCGCAGTATCTCTCGGAGCGCGAGGACGTGTTCTTCTGCGCGCCCAAGGAGCCGTTCTTCCTCGCCGACGACATCCCCGGCCTGCGCGAGATGACCTTCCTGCCCGACGAGGCGGCCTATCTGAAGCTGTTCGAGGGGGCCGACCCCGCCCGGCACGCGATCGTGGCCGAGGGCTCGACCGCCTATCTGCGCTCGACCCGCGCGATCCCCGCGGCGCTGGCGATGTCGCCCGAGGCGCGCTTCATCGCCATGCTGCGCGACCCGGTGAAGATCGCCCATGGCTATCACATGGAGCAGATCTACGACCGCAACGAGGATATCGAGGATTTCGAGACCGCCTGGCGCCTGCAGGACGCCCGCGCCGCGGGGCAGGCGATCTCGCCCCACGCCCGCATCCCGGCCTTCCTGCAGTATCATGAGACCGCCTGCATCGGCGACCAGCTGGAGCGCTTCTTCGAGGCGGTCCCCGCCGAGCGCCGCCTGGTGCTGCTGCAGGAGGATCTGCTGACCGCCCCGCGGGAGACCTGGACGAAGGTGCTCGCCTTCCTCGGCCTGCCCGACGACGGGCGGAGCGAGTTCCCGCCGGTGAACCCCTCGCGCAAGCACCGGTTCCCCTGGCTGGCCAACCTGGTGCTGGATCCGCCGGGGCCGCTGAAGCGTCCGGTCTACGCCCTGCGGTCCTGGATGGTGCGCACCCGCCCGCCGATCATCGAGAAGATCAAGGCCTCGCTGCGCAAGGAGCAGGCCCGCGAGGCGCTGAGCCCCGAGTTCGAGGCCGAGCTGCGCGTGCTGTTCCTGCCCGAGGTCGAGAAGGTCGAGGCGCTGCTGGGCCGCGACCTCTCGGCCTGGAAGCCCGGGGCGGCGCAGCCAGGGTCGCAGGCCGCCGGCTGAGGCCCCCCGATCCCGCCCGACTCCGATCCTGACCGTCCGCGACCCCCGCCCGACACCTGATCCGCAACCGGACCGCCGCGCGGTTCCCGAAAGGTTCGAGACCCCCCATGGAGAGCCCGCGGCGCGAGCCCGTCCCTCGATCCCGTTTCGCCCGGCGCGTCGCCGGGATCCGCGCCCGGCTGACCGCGCGCCTGGGCGGGGGGGGATCCGGGGGGGTGCTGCGCGGCATGGCCACGCTGGCGCTTGGCGCAGGCATGGCCCGCGCGGTGGGGCTGGCGGCGATGCCGCTGCTGACCCGCCTCTATTCGCCCGACGAATACGGGGTGCTGGCGGCCTTCACGGCGATGGTGCTGATGCTCACGCCGCTGACCACGCTGTGTTACGGCATGGCCCTGCCGCTGCCCAAGCGCGACGAGATGGCGGTCAACCTGCTGGCCCTGACGCTGGGCGTCGGGGTGATCGGCACGGCGCTGATCGCGCTCGCGCTGTGGGCGGGGGGGCCGTGGTTCCTGCGCCTGATCTCGATGGAGGCGATGATCCCCTGGTGGGGGCTGCTGCCCGTCGCCCTGCTGGGGGCCAGCGTCTTCGAGACGCTGACCTTCTGGGCCACCCGCGCGCGCACCTACCGCGCCATCGCCCGCGCCCAGGTGGTGCAGACGCTGCTGGGGGTCGGGGCGCAGATCCTGCTGGGCCTCGCCGGGCTGAAGCCCGCGGGCCTGCTGATCGGCCACACCCTGCAGCGGGGGGCGGGCTCGTTCACCCTGATCGCCCCGTTCCGCGGCCGCCTGCGGGCGCTGGCGGGCGAGGTCACCTGGCCCCGTATCCGGATGCTGGCCGCCCGCCACAAGGGCTATCCGCTCTACCGGCTGCCCTCGCAGTTCCTGCTGGCGGCCTCGGCGCAGGGGCCGTTGCTGCTGACCTCGGCGCTCTATGCGGCCGGCGAGACCGGGCAGCTCGGCCTCGCGCTGATGGCGCTCGCGGTGCCGATGAGCCTGTTCGGCCATACCATGGGCCGGGCCTTCTACGGCGAGATCGCCGCCATCGGCGCCCGCCGCCCCGAGCAGGTGCGCGCCCTGACCCATGCCGTGCTCAAGCGCCTGGCGCTGGTCGCGGCGCCCGCGGCGGCGGTGCTGATGATCTTCGGGCCCGAGCTCTTCGCCCTGGTCTTCGGCGCGGAATGGGAGCTGGCGGGGCGGCTCGCTTCGTTGCTCTCGATCTACCTGCTGTTCCAGTTCCTGAGCACGCCGGTCTCCTACATCCTCTATGTCTTCGACGGGCAGAAGCTGCTGCTGGCGCTGAACGTGCAGCGCGCGGTTCTGGTCGCGATCGCCTTCGGGGCGGGGCATGTGCTGGAGATGGCGCTGACCGACACGATCCTGCTGTATTCCGTGCTGATCTCGGCCCATTACGCCGCCAGCATCCTGATCACGCTCCGGAAGATCCCTTCCGGGACCCCGGACCTGTAGGGGCGAGCCATGCGCACCGAACCCGCTTCCACCGCCCCCGCCCTGCTGTCGGAGCTGGAGCGGCTGTGCCCCGGCGGCGTCTTCCAGGGCGTGCCGCTGGCGCAGATCTCCCGCTGGCGGATCGGTGGCCCCGCCGACCTGGTGCTGCGCCCCGGCAGCATCGAGGAGCTGGCCGCCCTGCGCGCCTTCTTCCACCGCGAGGGCCTGCCGCATCTGGTGATCGGGGCCACCACCAACCTGTTGTTCTCCGACGCCGGCCTGCGCCCGGCCTGCATCCAGATCGACCAGCGCATGGCCGGGATCGAGGCGGTCTCGCAGACCGAGATCGACGCCCAGGCCGGCGCCTGGGCCCCGCGCGTGGCCCGGGTCGCCATGCAGATGGGCCTGACCGGGGCCGAGCATGTCTGCGGCATCCCCGGCACCATCGGCGGGCTGGTGTGCATGAACGGCGGCAGCCAGCGCAAGGGCATCGGAAGCGCGCTGGTCGAGGCGGTTACCGTCGACGAGACCGGCGCCATCGGGATCCGCCGCCCCGAGGACTGCGGCTTCGCCTATCGCCGCTCGGTCTTCCAGGACAACGGCGAGGTGGTTGCGGCCGCCCGCCTGCGCTTCGAGCCCGTGGAGGAGGCCGGGCGCACCCGCTCCGAGGTGCGGCGCGAGATGCTCCGGATCATGGCCGACCGCCGCCGCAAGTTCCCCCAGAAGGAGCCCAACTGCGGCTCGGTCTTCAAGAGCAACCCGGCGATGTACGACGACATCGGCCCGCCGGGCGCCGCGATCGAGAAGCTGGGCTTCAAGGGCCGTCGCATCGGGGGGGCGCTGTGCTCGCCCCACCACGCCAATTTCGTGGTCAACACCGGCGCGGCCACCGCCCATGACACGCTGGCCCTGATCACCGAGATCCGCGACGCGGTGCTGGCCTCCACCGGCTACGAGATGGAGGTCGAGGCCCGCTACGTCGCCCAGGACGGAAGCTTCCACCCCGCCCTGCTGCCCGCCGAGGCCTGAGGCGGGCGCCCCCGCCCGGCGGGCATGGCCCCGACCAGGATCCGTCCCTTCCGGGCCTCGCCTCAGGGCGGCGGGGCGGCCGTCAGGCGCAGCGTGGCGGCCAGGCCGAGATGGTCGCTTCCCGGAATCTCGATCGTGCGCACGCTCTCGGCCGCCAGCCCGGGGCGCGTCAGGATATGGTCGATCGGCAGGCCTCCGGGCACGAACCACGCGCCGCCGCGTCCCCCCGCCCCGCCCCGATAGGTGCCCAGGGCGCGATGCCTGCGGCGCAGGCCGGCCCGATCGCTCAGCTGGCGCAGGGTCCGGGACCAGGGCGCGGCGTTGAAATCGCCCATCACCGCCAGCGGCCCGTGGATCGCCGCCAGCCGCGCGGCCAGCGCCTCGACCTCTGCGCCCTGCGCGCCGGTTCCCGGCCAGTCGAGATGCGCCGTCGCCACCGTCAGCGCGCAGGGCCCGCCGGGATCCAGCGTCGCGACGGCATGCTTGGGTCCGATCCCCAGATGGCGCGCCAGGAGCGGCCGGCGCGAGAGCAGCAGGGGCCCCGCCGCCGCCGTTCCCGTGTCGACCTGCAGTCGGTGGGGGTAGCGGCGAAACAGCGGCCCCTGCGGCGCGCGCAGGCGGGCCGGCGGTTCCTGAAGGACGAGAAGGTCGGCGTCGAGGTCGAGCAGGACCCGGGTCGCCGCCTCGGCGGATCGGTTCCACTGGAACAGGTTCGCCGTCACCGCCTTCAGCGGCGGACAGCCGCCGCTTTCCCCGTCCCGACCGGCCGGCGCGGACAGGGCCGCGCCAGGCGGAGGGACCGGCTCGGCATGGAAGAGCTCGGGCGTCGCCGCCAGGGCCCCCAGCGCGCCCAGCCCCATGGCCAGGGCGAGGCCCCGGTCGCGCGAGACGAGCAGAGCGGGCGACGCCAGCAGCGCGAGCGCGATCGCCTGCCCGCGCAGCGCCGAGATCCCGTCCATCGTCGAGCCGGCCGGAAACGCCTCGGGCAGGAGGCGCGACAGGAACCCGGCCAGGAGCGTCGCCGCGGCCAGGCCCGCGAGGCCGCGCAGCGCCAGGCGAATGATCTTCCCTGTCAAGGACGCCCTCCCGCGATGGTCGACGATCCGCGCGGCCACGGCGTTCGGTCGCCTTCGCAACCCGCGGCGCCCATGCTAGCACTCGATCCCAGTGGGGCTGAGAGCCCGATGGCGATCTCGGCCGCCCTGGATCAGGGACCCAAGGGGGCCCGGCCTTGTGGGCCGACCGAACATCCTTAGGAGAGCGTGCGCAATGACCTATACGCCGCAGTCCGGATACCTCGGGCCCCCGGAGCTTGCCGTCTATGACGCCCGGACCGGCCGGCGGCGCGGCGCCTGGACGCTCGGGGCCGTGCTTCCGGTCATCCTCGCCGTGGTCATCGTGGCCTTTCCCAAGGCGGGCATTCCGGCCGGCGGCATTCCGTTCAATTTCTCGACCCTGATCGGGCTGCCCCTGGCGGCGCTCGGCTGGCTCTACGCGCTGGGCAACCTGCGCCGCCCGATCGACATGATCGGCGGGATGCTGATCTTCGTCGCCCTGGTGCTGTGGACGGGCGGCTTCCTGTTCGCCATCACCCATCACAATATCCCGCTGCGCGACATCGCGATGATGATGTTCGCGATGGCCGCGGTGTTCGGCCTGGGCCTGGCGCCTCTGTTGCGACGCATGCCCGAGGCGGCGATCCGCTCTGTGCGCTTCATCCGCTATGCGGTGATCTTCCTGCTCGCCTACGCGATGCTGCAGATCGCGTTTGGCGCCGACGCCGTCGCGATCAACTACGTGACCGCGATTTATGGCGCAGATTTCGAAGAGGTCCTGAAGAAGCACAACATTCTTCACGGACTGGATACCTACAAGATCTTTGCAACCTATCAGAACGGAAACATGTTCTCGATAGGCATCATCCTGACTTTCCCGCTGGCCCTGCACAGCCTGAGAACCCTGCCTCAGAAACTGATCCTGTTGGCGCTGTTCAACATCGTGATCGTCTACACCGCCAGCTTTTCAGCCTACGTGGGCGCGTTGGTGATCAACGTCATGTTCTTCGTGACCCATCAACGCCGCGTCGCCGTCTATCTTCCCGCCATGGTGCTCGCGGCCGCCCTGGGGGGCTGGCTCTATGTCGGCCAGCTTTGCAGCGGCGCAACGAACTGCGCGCTGGTCAATCTGCTGACCAGTCGCGCGATCAATCGCAACCTCTCGGAGAATGAACGCTGGGACAAGGTCAGCAACTGGTTCGGCAGTCTGGATGACTCGCCGCTGACCCTGCTCGTGGGCGAAATCTACCAGACCGGCCCCACAATTCGGGAAGTTTTCGTGTTCAGCGTGGCGCAGAACTTCGGCGCCATTGTCCTGATTCTTATGCTTGTCTTTATATTTATATACCTGAGGCCGCTTCGGGTCCGCTTCTACAAGGCGGGGTTTTACGCCTACATGATCTCGTCGTTTGGAGAGAGCGCCTTCTGGGCCACGCCGACGGCCTTCATCATCGGCATCCTTCTCGCGATCATCTACGTCCTCGACTCGCAGGAGGAGGAGCAGGCGGCGCAGGACCTCCTCTCCGACAGGCGCTCGACCGCCTGAGGGGGACGGTCGCGCCGCTGCAGGGTCTGCGAAGACCCCGCGGCGGCGCGCCCCTGCCCAGAGATCGCTCCCCGGCTCCGATGACCCCGGCTCCGATGACCGCCGCTCAGGCGGAGACGCTCCCGAAGTCTGCAACGCTCGCCGCCGCCCGGGCGATCCGCCGCCAGACCGCGCCGTCGGCGGTGGTCGGGTTCTGGGCCCCGCCCGCGCCGGGGCCGGACGACCGCATCGCGATATAGATCGCCCCGTCGGAGCCTGTGACCTGGTCGGGGAAAGCGTAGCTTGCGCTGCTCGACCACGGTCCCAGCGATGGGGCCGAACTGTCCGCCCCGGTGATCAGCCAGCCTTCGCTCTGGCCGACGTCCGGCGCATTGTTCAGGCCGCGCGACCCCTTCATGAACACGCCGGACCGGGGCCCGTCGTCATAGGGGGTGATGCGGTCGAAGCGCGAGCTCAGGTTGCCATGATGCTTGATGCGCTGGCGGTAGAGCTGCGCGGAATCCACCACCTTGCCGTCGGTGATGTCGGCCACGACCCCGGCCCATAGACGGTTGTTCAGGATCTCGGTCACATGCAGGCTGTTGTTGTCCAGACTCTCGGTCAGGATATCCGCGAGGAAGCCCCGCGGCTCGCCGGTGTCGACATCGCGCCAGCCGCGGATGTCGTTGCCGCGCACCACCGCGAAGGGCCGCTCCGACGCGCTGGCCGCGGTATGGCCCACGTAGATCGCCGCGAACAGCGAGGTGGGCGTCCAGTCCCAGGCCTCGATCAGGTTGTTCTCCACCCACAGGCCCGACGAGCGGGTCGAGCCGGGATGGCGCAGGCGGCCGGCGGTGATGGCATGCGTCTGGGGATCGCGGGGAAACAGCAGGTGGTTTCCGCGGAAGATGCGGGTGCCGCAGTTCACGTTCAGCGCGTTCACCACCACGTTGCGCAGGACGTTGCCCTCGAAGGTGATGCAGCCGCCGCGTTGCAGGGTGACCTGGCCGATGGCGGAAGGATCCAGCATCTCCAGCACGTTGTTGGCCATGACGATCTCGAAGGCCTCTGCGGTGAAGGACATGTTCTGCTTGACCAGGGTCACGCCCCACGTCGCCGCGTCCGTGATCACCACCGAGTTGCTGGAATAGACCGCGCGCTCCTCGATGAAATAGGGGTTGAAGCCGCCGTTGCGGCAGTTGCGCATGGTGTTCCCGGTGACGGCTATTCCGTCCGACCCTTCGCCGTGGATGCCGATGTCGCCGCACTCCTCCACCGTGTTGCCGGTGCAGGTGATGTCGCGCCCCTGGCTGCCCCAGATCCCCCCCGAGGAGACGCCGGAGACGCGGTTGCCCTGAATGCGGATATTGCGCGCCCAGCGCACCGACCCCACGCCGCCGGACTTGCTGGGGTTGGAATCTCCGCCCCACCACACGATGCCCGAGAACTTCTGGGTCGACTCGCCGGTGTAGCCGCGGATGTCGTTCCCCTCGGCCACCGCGCCGAGCACGTAGCTCAACCTCACCACCGCCAGGTTGGCGCCCCCGTCCGGCGCCGCGCCGTCGCCCTGGCAGATGTTGCCGCGGATGCGCAGGTCATGATTGAGGTCGGCCTCGGTCACGTTGCTCGCGTCCTTGCCAGACTCCGGATAGCAGTGGAACAGGCAGCCCCGGGTCAGCTGGATGCCCTCGACCCGCGCGCCGCGCACCCGGGTGCAGCGCACCGCCACATGCGAGGTGCGCGAGGTCTCGATCCGCCAGTTCAGGACCTCGACATGCTCGGCGCCCAGTTCGAATTCGAAGATCACGGCCCTCGCCGGACCGCGGAAGTCGATGCGGGCGCCGCGGCCGTGAAAGCGTCCGCCGGCGACCGAGACGCCCGAGACCAGGCGATAGGTGGCTCCGGGGGCGCCGACCACCACGCCCCCCGTCAGGGCGGACCATTCCGCCGCCTGGCGGAAGGCCCAGCTGTCGTCGGCGAACCCGTCGCCCTGGGCGCCGAAGACCTCGGGGGGGACCTCCCGGCTGCTCAGCTCCCACCAGGCGCCGTCCGCGGTCTGGAACTTGCCCGGATGGGCGGGCTCCGAGGACGTCCGCAGATAGAACGCCTCCCCCATGTCCCCCGGGGAGCCGTGTCCGAGCAGACGCATGCTGCGCGCCGCCGCGGCGGGGACCAGCGCTTCGGCCAGCTCGCGGGTCGAGACCACCACGTCCGTCGCCACCCGCGCCAGCATCTCGCGGGTGTCCTCCAGGCTCAGCGCCGTGGGCGGGCCGCCGCCGCCTTCGGCGCGGCCCAGGATCACGCCGCCGCTCAGGGCCACCAGCTTGTCGAGCGGCAGCGAGCCCGGACGCACCTCGAAAGCCCCCACGGCGTCGGGGCCCAGCGTGCCGGAGCTGCCGTCGGCCAGCGATCGGCTGGGGGTCGCGGCGCCAAGGGCTGGAAGAGCAAGGAAACGGAGCATGTCGGACCTCGTCAGAAAGGTCCTGTCCTCGCCCTTCCGGTCACGGGCAGAGGAGTCGGGAAGGTTCTGAACGGGCAGGACCGTTCGCAATGGCTCGGAGGGGAAGGCGGCCGCGTCGCCGCCGTCGGAGAAGCTGCGCCGTCTCGAGGAGATCGAGGCCGAGCGGCGAGGCGAAACCTTACGACGACAAGCTTGCCATATCCTTAAGACGACGCGTCGGGCCCTCTCGGCAGACCCTGACCCCGACCTCGGCTCGGGCGGAACGCCCGCGCGCTCGGCCGCAGACGTCTTGGAGGAGTCGGGGCAGTGTTCGGGATCGGATTGCATGGGCGGCCGTTTGCTCGGGATGGCATGCGAATGCCCGGGCAGCCGGCTGAGGCGGCATCCGGCCGCCCGGGATGACGACCTTGTCCAGCTCCGGCCCTGCTCGGCGACGACCTTGCGGGACGCCGCCGGGCTGAGCTCCGCCTGCCGAACCGCGGTCGAAGACCCGGCTCGTCATCCTGATCGGGAGATTCCCGGCCCGGAGGCGTTCACGAGAACAGGATCACAGGAAGTCGGCGGCGTCGATGTCCTCGAGGCTCACGCCCAAGAGCCGCGCCTCGAAACCGCCATCGACGCCGATCAGCAGATCGCGGCCGTCCTCGACCAGGAGCAGGCCCTCGAATCCGCCGTCGAGCCCCTTGATGTGCAGCAGATCGGCGCCTCGACCGAAATCCTCGATCACGTCCAGGCCGTCGCCGGTCGAGATGACGAAAAGGTCGCCGCCCTTGCCGCCCGCCAGGTGATTGTCGCCAGCCCCGCCGACGAGCTTGTCTTGCCCGCGGCCGCCGCGAAGCTCGTCCGCGCCGCCGCCGCCCAGGAGCGCGTCGGACCCCTTGCCGCCGCTCAGCGTGTCGGCGCCCTTGCCGCCGCGCAGCAGGTCGCCGCCGCGATTGCCGGAGATGTCATCCTCGCCGCGACCGCCGCCCGCGACGTCGGCGCCGCGCCCGCCAACCAGCATGTCGTCGCCGGCCCGTCCGCGCAGAACGTCCTCGCCGGCGTGGCCGTAGATCTCGTCGTCCCACCCATTGCCGCGCAGTTTGTCGTCGCCCGCGCCGCCGCGGATCGGGGCCTGCGCCCCCTCGACCTCGATCGAGACCGAGGCCGTGTCGGTCGCTCCCAGCGCGTCGGAGAGCGTATAGTCGAAGGTGTCGACGGCGCTCTCCCCCGCACCGAGCGCGTCGAAGGCGCCGGCGGGATCGTAGAGGAACGAGCCGTCGGCCTGAGGCGTCAGCACGGCGCCGGAGGGCAGCGTGACGGGCGAGAGGCCCGAGACCGGGATCCCCGCAACCTCGACCACGCTCAGCGCATCGCCGTTGGGATCCGAGTCGGCCGCCCCGCCGTTGGCCTCGCGAAAGTCGATGGCCAGAATCTCGTCCTCTGCGATCGAGGCGACGTCGTCCTGCGCGCTCGGCGCGCGGTTGCCGTCGATCACCGAGACCGAGACCGTCTGGACGGTTTCGCCGGCCGCGTTGCTGACCACGTAGTCGAAGGTGGCCAGGCCCACGTAGCCGGCCTGGGGCGTGAACCGCACCACGTCGCCGTCCAGCTCGACCGAGCCGTGCACGGCGTTGCGCACCCCCTCGAAGACCAGCGCGCTGCCCCCGGGGCTGGCGTCGCCCTCGAGCAGCATGGCGACGCTGATTTCGGAGGCCACGCCGCGCTGGGTCAGCGTCGCTTCCGGGTCGGTGACCGGAGGCGCGTCGGGCACCTCGTCGGGATTCTTGGTCAGGGTCAGGCGCACCGTGGCGTGATCGGCGTTCCCCCACCCGTCGGAGACATAGTAGGAGAAGTGGTCGATCGCGGTCTTGCCGATCGCGAGGTCGTCGAAGGCGCCGTTCGTGTCGTAGGAGAAGGTCCCGTCCCGCGCGATCGTGAGCCGTGCGCCCGAGGGCAGCGTGATCGTGGCGGGATAGGACTCCAAGCCCGATATTTGCAGAGAATCTCCGTCGGGATCCGTGTCGGGCCCCGAGCCGTTGTCGGCGAAGACGTTCCCCGAAACCGTGCCGTTGTAGAGCAGCGTGAAGGCGTCGTCCTGGGCGACGGGCGGATCGCCGACCTTGGTCACGTCGATGGAAACGTGGGCCGTCGCCTCGGCGGCGCCGTTCGAGATCACGTAGTCGAAGCCAGCCTCGCCGCGGAAGCCCTCATCGGGGGTGAAGACGACCCTGTCGCCCTGGATCTCGACCGTGCCGTTGCTCGGGTTCGTGATCTCGACGAGGCTGAGGATCGCGTCGAGCGCGCTGACATCGTTGGACAGCAGACTCGCGATGGCGATGGAGAACGGCTGCCCCTGCCCCGTCGAGCCGCTCTCGCCCTGGGCGAGCGGCGGGCCGAAGAATGCGATGTCCTTGCCGTTGATGCGGAAGGTTTCGACGTCGTAGAGGACGGTGGGGCCGGCGTCGGGATCGCCCGGCGTGGTCATCTCGATGCCGCCGTCCTCGCGCAGGACCACCGAGAGGTCGCTGCGCTTGCCCGTGTAGACGAGCACATCCTCGCCCTCGCCGCCGTAGAAGGTGGCGCCGTCCGCGCGGGACCGCCAGCCGAACAGGTCGTCGCCCCCCTCGCCGTGGACGATCATCGAAGAGGCGAGGCCGGTGATCACGTCGTCGCCTTCGCCGGCGTAGACGAGAACCGACTCGGCGTCGCTGGTGATCTCGTCGTCGCCGGCGCCGGCGTTGATGGTCTCGGCATCATACCAGATCAACGTGTCGTCATCGTCGGTGCCGTTGAAGGTGGCGTCCTGCGCCTCGAGATAGGCGATCAGCGCATCCTGGGGGTTGTCGACCTCCGGGCCGGTGAACTCCGCCAGGTCGAGGCTCGCCCCGTCCAGGATCAACAGATCGAAATAGTAGACCGACTCGATCGTGCCGACGACTTTCGTGCCTCCCGCCCCGTCGGGCGCCACGTCGAAGTCACCGTAGGCGGTGAAGATGTAGAGAGGGTCCTCGTAGCGCGACCAGATCTCGAAATATATTTTGTTTGGACTTTCCGGCTCCAGACCTGTGGCGAGCTTCGCATCCAAATTCTTGGCAAAGCGGCGCATTGTATTCAGCCACACGCCCGACTCTATAGTCAGAGACATTCGATCTGCCTTTTACGAAAAGTTAACGAATCAATATTATCGTCTTTGCGCCCCAAGCGCCACGGCGGCCCTCACGGTCCAACCGTCGCGCGCCGCCCGGCGCAGTCGAGGCGTCTCCGGGCGCCCGAACGGGCGGCCGGGACGGGGGAGGCGGACGAGGCCGCCGCTGCTTGCCGCGGCTGATCGGCCTGGCGCTTCAGGGCCTGCGCTGTTCAGGCGAGCCTCTCGACGAGAGCGCCGCGGCGGCTCCGCCGCCGTGAGGCGCGGCGCCGCCGGGCAACCCGGGGCGGTTCGCCGTGGGGCGCGGGGCGGCAGGGACGCAGGCCGTCGTCGTCGCCCGCCTCTGGCGCGCCCTGAAGCTCGGACGCATCCGTCTGCGCCCCGCAGAGGAGGCGCCCGGTCCGGAGCGGCCCCGCTCAAAGATGACGCAGGCAAGTCGCGGACGGTTTCGGGCATACATACGGAGTTCCGTCTCGGCCGGCGCTTGGCACTCCTGCGCCCCCAACCGCGAGGCGGGCGATCTGACGGGCGTCACGGAAGGGGGCGGCGAGGTGTTGGTCCACATGACCCCTCTGAGCGACGGCGGGGCTCCGCCTTCTCCTTGCCTGGGATGGAGGCCGTCAGCCGAAAGCCGGAGCTCCCGTCCGCGAATCCCGATCCGCTTCGATCCCGCCGACCTCCGCCCGCCTCGGCGGCCGGCGCCCTCCGCACGCTCCGAACGATTCCAGCATAGGCCTGCGTCATGAAACTGATCACCTCCGGCCCCCAGGTCCTGAACGGCGACGTCGCGGTCAGCGGCGCCAAGAACAGCGCCACGCGCCTGCTCGCCGCCTCGCTGCTCACCAACGAACCGGTGCGCCTGCGCAACTTCCCCCTCGCGCTCGAGGACGGGAAGGCCAAGATGGCCTTCATCCGCCAGATGGGCGCCTCGGTGATCGAGCGTCCCGAGATCTCCGAGCTCGACATCCACGCCGCCTCGCTCTCCTTCGACCCGATCGAGGATTTCGAGCTGCCGATCCGCACCACCTACCTGCTCGCCGCCGGCGCCCTGGCGCGCGAGGGCCGCGCCCGCGTGCCCTATCCCGGCGGCTGCAAGATCGGCTCGCGCGGCTACGACCTGCACGTGATGGTCTGGGAGAAGCTGGGCTGCGAGGTCGTCGAGACCGAGCCCTTCATCGAGGTCAAGGGAAGCCTCAAGGGCGGGCTGATCGACTTCCCGCTCTCGACCGTGGGCGGCACCGAGAACGCGCTGATGTGCGCCAGCGTGGCCGAGGGCGAGACCGAGATCCGCAACGCCTACGTCACCCCCGAGGTGCACGACCTGATCGCCTTCCTGCGCGAGATGGGCGCGCGGATCGAGCTGGAGGGCGCCAGCCACATCCGCGTCCACGGCGCCGGCGGACCGCTGCGCGGAGCGTCCTACTCGGTGATGCCCGACCGCATCGAGGCGCTGACCTGGATCGTGCTGGGCGCGGTCTCCGGGGGGACGCTGCGCATCGCCAACGTGCCGTTCGACACGATGGAAGTGCCGCTGATCCACCTGCGCGACTGCGGCATCGACCTCTACCGCAACGCCGAGGGGGTGATGATCTCGCCCGACTGCATCGGCAAGCACGGGATCCAGCCCTTCGAGCTGGCCTGCGGCACCCATCCCGGCGTGATCACCGACATGCAGTCGTTCTTCACCTTCCTGGGGCTGTTCGCCAACGGCCGCTCCAAGGTCTTCGACTACCGCTATCCCGAGCGCATCGCCTATGTGAGCGAGCTGGCCCGCTTCGCCCCCGACGCGCTCGAGGCCCAGCCGGGGCGGATCACCACCTACGGGCCCACGCCCCTGAAGGGCGCGCATGGCCGCTCGACCGACCTGCGCGGCTCGATGACCCTGGTGATGGCCGCGCTGTGCGCGCAGGGCGAGAGCCAGGTCGAGGGCGTCGAGATGGCCCTGCGCGGCTACAACAACCTCGCCGACAAGCTCGCCGCGCTCGGCGCCGAGTGCGCCTGGCTGGACTGACGCGCCGGGCGGCGGGCGGATCCGGCGGGGGCGCTTCCCCCGCGGGCCGGCCCGCCGCCTGCCGGCCGCCGTATCCGAACCGACGAGAATTCCCGTGCCCGATCCCCAGGACGCCTCCCTCTCCGATCCCCTTTCCCGGGCGGTCCCCGATCCCGGCGCGGTCGCCGTCTCGGTGGTCTGCGCCTGGTACAACCGGGCCGAGTTCCTGCGCGACTCGATCGACAGCCTTCTCGCCCAGCAGGGGGTCGAGGATTTCGAGGTCGTGGTCGCCAACGACGGCAGCCCCGACCCCCGGGTGCGCGAGATCCTGGACAGCTGGGACGACCCCCGCCTGCGGGTGATCCACCGCGAGAACGGCGGCTTCGTCAACGCCATCCGCACCGCGATCGACTCCTCGCGCGGGCGCTATGTGGCGATCATGGGGGCGGGGGACGTCTGCCGTCCCGACCGCCTCGCCCGGCAGAAGGCGCATCTCGACGCCAACCCGGACCTGATCATGACCGGCTGCTGGTACGAGGACCGCCAGCAGGACGCCTCGGGCGTCTGGCAGGTGGCGACCACCCACCGCAATCCCGCCCCCGCCGGCCCGCGGGACCTGCACGTGCGCAACCCCTACACCCAGGGCGAGACCATGTTCCGCCGCGAGGCCTACGACGCCGTCGGCGGCTACCGGACCTTCTTCAAGAACTCCCAGGACGCCGATCTGTGGCTGCGTCTGATCGAGACGGGCCGGCTGGGCCAGCTCGAGGAGGTGCTTTACGAGCGGCGGATCTTCGCCGACGGCATCACCGGCAACGTGGACAAGATGCTGCGGCAGTCGTTCTATTCCTCGATGGCCATCGAGATGTCGAAGCTGCGCCTGGCCGGGCGGCCCGACCTGGTGGAGCTGTTCGGCGACGACGCCCGCTGGATGCGCCCGCGCACCACGCGCAGCGCCCGGCGCTTCCTGATCGCGGGGCTGGTGCATCGTCACCAGGGCAACCTGGACCGCTCGGCCCTGATGATGGAACTGAGCGCGCGCGAGCATCCGCTTTACGCCGTGATCGTGCGCGCCCTGCGCCTGGCTCTCTCGGCGCCGCCGGCCACCGGGCTCCCGGCCCTGGCGATGAGGGCGGCGAGGCGCCTGTCGCCGGCGGTGGGCCGCTTCACGGTCTCCCGCTGAGCGTCGCCTGCGCTGGCTGGAGACGATCTATGGCAAGCCCGTCGCATTCCGCCAGGGAATCGGGGCGGTCTCGCCTCCATCGGCGGCGGCAAGAGCCACGGCCGATCCGGCGTACAGGCCAGCTCAGCCCGCGTTGCGGCCGCGATACCACTCGACGAAGCGGGGAATGCCCTCCGACAGGGGCGTCTTGGGGGCGAAGTCGACCTCCGCCTCCAGCGCCGAGACGTCGGCGAAGGTCGCCTGCACGTCGCCTTGCTGCATCGGCAGGAACTCCTTGACCGCCTCGCGGCCGGTGGCCTGCTCGATCAGCGAAATCAGGTCCATGAGCTTCTCGGAGCGCGAGTTGCCGATGTTGAACACCCGGTGCGGCGCCCAGGAGCGGCCGGGGTCCGGGG
>NZ_CAXBOD010000063.1:0-25350 GCF_963977235.1 uncultured Albimonas sp. | reverse complement strand
CCCCGCCGCCCGAGCGGCCGCCGCCCGCGCCGCCGCCATAACCGCCGCCGCCGCCGCCGCCGCCGAAGTCGCCGCCGCGGTCGTCGTAGCCGCCGCCGCCGCCGCCCCCGGCGCCGCCCTGGCCGCCGGCCGCGTCGAGGAAGGTCAGCTCGCCGCGGAACGGACGGATGGTGACCTCGGTCGAATAGCGGTCCTGGCCGGACTGGTCCTGCCATTTGCGGGTCTCGAGCTGGCCCTCGACATAGACCTTGGAGCCCTTGCGCAGAAACCGTTCGGCGTTGTTGGCGATCTGCTCGACGAAGATCGCGACCGAGTGCCACTCGGTCCGCTCGCGCCGCTCGCCGGTGTTCTTGTCCCGCCAGGTCTCGGAGGTGGCGATGCGCAGGTTGCACACCTTGCCCCCGTTCGCGAACGTCCGCACCTCCGGGTCACGCCCGAGATTGCCGATCAGGATGACCTTGTTGACGCTGCCCGCCATGTCCCTCGCTCTCCGTCCGTCCGGGGCCGTCTTGCGCGCCCCGGGTCCTCGTCTCCCCGCCGGGGGTCGCCCGATCCCGCGCCCCGTGCGCGCATTCGAGTCGAATCCGGGTTAGCCGGACGTTAACGGCGTGCGCCCAAAGAGGCCATGGGCGGCGCGGGCGGTTGACCTCACGGGGCCCCGATGACGTCATGGACCGTCATCGCCCGCGCCCTCGCGTGCCCGACGGGACCGCCACAGGAGGAAGGACCATGGCCGACAAGGCTGACCCCGACGCCCCGATCGAGGCGCCCGACGCTTCGCGGCCCAACGGCGCGGCCGAGCCCGCCAGGCGGTCCCGCAAGGCCGCCGCGAAACCGGCGCCCGCCGGGCCGGCCGCGCCGGCGCAGGACCATCCCCCCACCCTCGCCGAGCGTCGCCACGACCCCGAGGAGATCCGCCGCGCCTTCGAATCCGGCGAATTTCCCTACAAGACGAAGATGCGCCGCCCCGCCTACGAGACCCGCAAGACCGAGCTGCAGGTCGAGCTCCTCAAGGTCCAGCGCTGGGCCAAGGCGACCGGCGAGCGCATCGCGATCCTGTTCGAGGGCCGCGACGCCGCCGGAAAAGGCGGCACGATCAAGCGCTTCATGGAGCATCTCAACCCCCGCGGCGCCCGGGTCGTCGCGCTCGACAAACCCACCGAGACCGAGCGCGGACAATGGTACTTCCAGCGCTACGTGGCCGAGCTGCCCACCGCTGGCGAGATCGTGCTGTTCGACCGCTCCTGGTACAACCGCGCGGGGGTCGAGCGGGTGATGGGCTTCTGCACCCCGGCCGAATACCTCGAGTTCATGCGCCAGGCGCCGGAGCTCGAGCGGATGCTGACCCGCTCGGGCGTGCGCCTGTTCAAGTACTGGTTCTCGGTCACCCAGGCCGAGCAGCGCAAGCGCTTCAAGGCCCGGGCCGCCGACCCGCTGAAGCGGTGGAAGCTGAGCCCGATCGACCTCGCCAGCCTCGACAAGTGGGACGCCTACACCGAGGCGAAGGAGGCGATGTTCTTCTACACCGACACCGCCGACGCGCCCTGGACCATCGTCAAGTCGAACGACAAGAAGCGCGCGCGGATCAACTGCATGCAGGACCTGCTCTCGCGGCTGCCCTACCCCGACAAGGACCGCGGGGCGGTGCGCGCGCCCGACCCGCTGATCGTGGGCCAGTCCGCCCATGTGCTGCGCCGCGACGAGCACCTCGCCTCCCGCGCGCCGGCAGGGGAGGACGTCGCGCCCTCAGGCCCCGACTGAGCGGCGCGGGGGACCTTCGGCAGGGGCGCGGATTGCCTGGCCCGGCCCGGCCGGATAGGTTTCGTTCATGACTGGTTCAAGACATTGCCTCCGCCGCGCCGCGCCCCTGCTGATCGCCGCCCTCCTCGCCGCCTGCGGCAAGAGCTCGGCCGAGCTGACCGCGAAATACTCCCGCGACATCGAGAGCCTCAGGCAGGCGGGCATGGCCCGCGCCGACAGCGCGCCCGCCGACGCGCCCTGGGGCCCCGAGGACCTGGCGCGCAACTTCGCCCGCGTCGTGCACGCGCAGGACCACCGCAGGTTCGACGAACAGCCGCTGCAGAAATGGCGGCAGCCGGCGCGCTACCGCTTCCTCTATGGCGACGCCGGCCCCAGCGACGAGGAGCGGCGGCACATGGCTGACCTGGCCCGGCGTCTGTCCGCGGCCACCGGCCTGAGCGTGCGCGAGGCCGACGAGGACGCGGGCGAGGAGGCCAACCTCAACATCCTCTTCCTCGACTACGAGGAGCGCGAGGCCGTCCTGGCCCCGTTGACCCCCGAGGAGCGCGACAACCTCGTCTATGCGCTGATCGCCGAGACCCACGGCAACGACAACAACCTGTGCATGTTCCAGGTGGCGTACGACGTCGACGACCCGGAGACGTGGACCAGTTACGGCGTCACCGTGATCCGCTCCGAACTGCCCCGCGACTGGCGCATGAGCTGCCTCGACGAGGAGGTCACCCAGATGTTCGGGCCGCAATACGACCACGACGCCGTGCGCCCCTCGATGTTCAACGACGACGAGGAGTTCCTGTATCTCACCGACCATGACGAGGCGATGCTGCGCTTGATCTACGACCCGCGCCTGCGCTCGGGCATGACCCGGGCGCAGACCACGCCCATCGTGCGCCGGATCCTGGCCGAGGGCGGCTTCGGCCCCGCGCCGGGGAGCTGAGCCGCGCGGGGGTCCCCGCGCCCCTCCTGCCATGGCGCGCCGCCGCGCGCCTCCTGCCACCGTGCTGTCAGCAGCGACCAGCCGCCGCGCCGCCTTGCAGGCATGTTCTCGATTTGTTTACACTGCCGGGGACTCGCCCCCCGACCCTCGCGCGTTATCTAGGGCCCTTGGGCGCGAGCACGGGCGGGAGCGAGCCATTGACCGAACTCAAGACCATCTCGATCCGCGGCGCGCGCGAGCACAACCTCAAGTCCATCGACGTGGACCTGCCGCGCGACCGGCTGGTCGTGATCACGGGGCTGTCGGGCTCGGGCAAGTCCTCGCTGGCCTTCGACACGATCTACGCCGAGGGACAGCGCCGCTATGTCGAGTCGCTCTCGGCCTATGCGCGCCAGTTCCTCGACATGATGTCCAAGCCCGACGTGGACCATATCTCGGGCCTCTCGCCCGCGATCTCGATCGAGCAGAAGACCACCTCGAAGAACCCGCGCTCGACCGTCGGCACGGTGACCGAGATCTACGACTACCTGCGCCTGCTGTTCGCCCGCGCCGGCACGCCCTATTCGCCCGCCACCGGCAAGCCGATCGAGGCGCAGCAGGTCTCGGACATGGTCGACCGGGTGATGGCGATGGAGGAGGGGACGCGCGCCTACCTGCTCGCCCCCATCGTGCGCGACCGCAAGGGCGAATACCGCAAGGAGTTCGCCGAGCTCAAGAAACAGGGCTTCCAGCGGGTGAAGGTCGACGGCGAGTTCTATGAGCTCGACGACGCCCCCACGCTCGACAAGAAGTTCCGCCACGACATCGACGTCGTCGTCGACCGCATCGTGGTGCGCGAGGGGCTCGAGCAGCGGCTGGCGGATTCCTTCTCGACCGCGCTGGGCCTCGCCGACGGCATCGCGGTGGTCGAGACCGCCCCCCGCGCCGAGGAGGGCGAGGAGCCCCCCGCGCCCGAGCGCCACGTCTTCTCCGAGAAATTCGCCTGTCCGGTCAGCGGCTTCACGATCTCGGAGATCGAGCCGCGGCTGTTCTCGTTCAACGCCCCCTTCGGCGCCTGCCCCAAGTGCGACGGGCTGGGGGTGGAGCTGTTCTTCGACGACCGGCTGGTGGTCCCCGACGAGAACCTCTCGGTCTGGGACGGGGCCATCGCGCCCTGGGCCAAGTCCAAGAGCCCCTACTTCAAGCAGACCATCGAGGCGCTTGGAAAACATTACCAATTCGATTTCCGCACCCCCTGGCGCGACCTGCCCGCACCCATCCAGGAGATCTTCCTGCGCGGCTCGGGCAAGGAGGAGATCGCCTTCCGCTACGATGAGGGCGGCCGGGTGTATACCTTGTCCCGCCCCTTCGAGGGGGTGATCCCCAACATGCAGCGCCGCTGGCGGGAGACCGACAGCAACTGGGTGCGCGAGGAGTTCGAGCGCTACCAGAACAACCGCGCCTGCGCGACCTGCGGCGGCGCCCGCCTGAAGCCCGAGGCGCTGGCGGTGAAGATCGCCGGCGACCACATCGGCAAGGTCGCCGAACGCTCGATCCGCGAGGCCCTGGCCTGGGTCGAGGCGGCGCCCGAGCACCTCTCGGTCCAGAAGAACGAGATCGCCAGGGCCATTCTCAAGGAAATCCGCGAACGTCTTGGATTCCTTGTCAATGTCGGGCTGGATTACCTGACGTTGTCGCGCGGCTCGGGCACCCTGTCGGGGGGCGAGAGCCAGCGGATCCGGCTCGCCTCGCAGATCGGCTCGGGGCTGACGGGGGTGCTCTACGTGCTCGACGAGCCCTCCATCGGTCTGCACCAGCGCGACAACGGGCGGCTGCTGGCGACGCTGAAGAACCTGCGCGACCAGGGCAACACGGTGATCGTGGTCGAGCATGACGAGGAGGCGATCCGCGAGGCCGACTACGTGCTCGACATCGGCCCCGGCGCCGGCGTCCACGGCGGCGAGATCATCGCCGAGGGCACGCCCGCCGACATCGCCGCGGCCCCCAACTCCCTGACCGGCCAGTATCTTTCCGGCGTCCGCGAGATCGCGATCCCCGCCGAGCGTCGCCCCGGCAACGGCAAGTCGATCACGGTCGAGCAGGCGCAGGGCAACAACCTGCGCGACGTGACGGCCGAGTTCCCGCTGGGCTGTTTCCTGTGCGTGACCGGCGTCTCGGGCGGGGGCAAGTCGACCCTGACCATCGAGACGCTGTTCAAGACCGCCTCGATGCGCCTGAACGGCGCCAAGCAGACGCCCGCGCCCTGCAAGTCGCTGACCGGGCTCGAACATCTCGACAAGGTGGTCGACATCGACCAGTCGCCGATCGGGCGCACGCCGCGCTCGAACCCGGCCACCTACACCGGCGCCTTCACCCATATCCGCGACTGGTTCGCGGGCCTGCCCGAGTCCAAGACCCGCGGCTACAAGCCCGGCCGCTTCTCGTTCAACGTCAAGGGCGGCCGCTGCGAGGCCTGCCAGGGCGACGGCGTGATCAAGATCGAGATGCACTTCCTGCCCGACGTCCACGTCACCTGCGAGACCTGCCAGGGCAAGCGCTTCAACCGCGAGACGCTGGAAGTTCTATACAAAGGCAAGAGCATAGCCGACGTTCTTGATATGACGGTCGAGGAGGCCCAGGGCTTCTTCAAGGCCGTCCCCGCGATCCGCGAGAAGATGGACACGCTGATGCAGGTCGGCCTGACCTATGTGAAGGTCGGCCAGCAGGCCACGACCCTCTCGGGCGGCGAGGCGCAGCGGGTGAAGCTCGCCAAGGAGCTCTCGCGCCGCGCCACCGGGCGCACCCTCTATATCCTCGACGAGCCGACCACGGGCCTGCATTTCGAGGACGTGCGCAAGCTGCTCGAGGTGCTCCATCACCTGGTCGACCAGGGCAATTCGGTGGTGGTGATCGAGCACAACCTCGACGTGATCAAGACCGCCGACTGGCTGATCGACATCGGTCCCGAGGGCGGCGACGGCGGCGGCGAGATCGTGGCCGTTGGCACGCCCGAGGACGTGGCGAAGGAGCCTCGCTCCCATACCGGCCACTACCTCCGCGCGATCCTGGGCGCCAAGGGCCGGGTCGCGGCCGAGTAGGCCCGCCTCGCTGGGCGGGCCCGCGTTCCGCTGCGCGCGCCGCTGGCGGGCGCTCCGCGCAATGCCCGGCGCATGGCGCTTGACGGAGGGGCTGCGGCGCCGGCAGGCTTGTTCTCCCAGAAGGAGAATTCCGGGAGGAAACTCATGACCGTGGCACGAATCCTGCGGCAGAAGGGATCGGGCGAGGTCGCCTCGATCGCCCCCTCCAGGAGCGTCGCGGACGCCGCCGCCCTGCTCAGCGAGAAGCGGATCGGCGCGTTGATCGTCTCGGCCGACGGCAAGGGGGTCGAGGGCATCCTCTCCGAGCGCGACGTGGTGCGCTGGCTGGGCCGCGAGGGCGCCGACTGCCTGCGCCGCGTGGTGGCCGACGTGATGACCTCGAAAGTCGTCTCCTGCGCGCCCGGCGACGACGTCCAGGCGATCATGGAGCGGATGACCGAGGGCCGCTTCCGCCACATGCCGGTGATGGAGGACGGCCGCCTGACGGGCGTGATCTCGATCGGCGACGTGGTCAAGTACCGGATGGGCCAGCTCGAACACGAGACCGAGGCGCTGGCCGACATGATCAAGGGCTACTGACCGACGGCCGATTCCCGGAGCCCGGGCGCGTCCCCTCGCCGACCGTCGGCAGGTTGCCCCGCAAGACCCGCGCGGGGCCTGCGGGGGGGCCGAAAGCGCGCGGTTTCCGCCGGGTTCCCTTAGCGTGACCTTGACCCTGCGGTCCCGATGGTGTCGCTTGCCCGCCGATCGCCGCGAAGAACGCGGCGGCGCGGGCGACGGGTCCGCCGCCTGCGCGGCCGACCCCGACGACGGGAAGCGCGGGGAGGAACATGACGGTCTCGAAGCAACGCACGGGGCTCTACCCCGGCACGTTCGATCCGGTCACCAACGGCCATCTGGACATCATCCGACGCGCGGCGACGCTGGTCGACAAGCTGGTGATCGGCGTCGCGATCAATCGCGACAAGGGTCCGCTGTTCACGCTCGAGGAACGCACGGCGATGATCGAGGCGGAGACGGCCTCGATCGCCCGCGACACCGGCACCGTGATCGTGGCCGAGCCCTTCGAGAACTTACTGATTCACTTCGCCGAGCAGGTCGGCGCCCAGGTGATCATCCGCGGCCTGCGCGCCGTCTCGGACTTTGAATACGAGTTCCAGATGGTCGGCATGAACCGCGCGATGAACGACAAGGTCGAGACCCTGTTCCTGATGGCCGACGCCCATCACCAGGCGATCGCCTCGAAACTGGTCAAGGAGATCGCCCGACTGGGCGGCGACGTCTCCAACTTCGTGCCCGGCGAGATCGAGAAGCGCCTGCTCGAGCGGCTCGGCCGCTGAACCCTCCGCCGCGGACCGTCTCCGGGTCCCCGCGAGGGGGCCCGGAGCGGGCGGGGGGCAGGCGCTCCCGCCTCTGACCCTGGCCGCGCGTCCCGCCTCGGTCCTCGCCGATCAGGCGCGCGCGGCGTTCAGGGTCGGGCGCGGCGTGTCCGACTGGCCCGCGGGGCGGCGGCCGCGACGGTCGACCCCCTCGGGGCGCGGCCCGGAGGCGTCGAGCCGGTCGTTGCAGGCGGCGAAGTCGCTCAGCGGGGCGCGGGGATGGCTCTCCTGCTCCGCAGTGGCATCGGCTTCCCAGCGCATCACCTCGCGCAGGTCGGCTTCGGGCATCGGTCGCCCGAAGTGGTAGCCCTGCAGCGTGTCGCAGCCCAGGTCGGCCATGGCGGCGGCCTGCTCGGGGGTCTCGATCCCCTCGGCGGTGACCTTCATCCCCAGCCGACGGCCGAGCGCCACGATGCCCCCGATCATGCCGCGGGCGCGGGCGGGGTGCGCGTCGAAGGCCAGCACGAAGCTGCGATCCAGCTTCAGCCGGTCGAAGCGGAAGCGCCACAGGTAGGCGAGGCTCGAGTAGCCCGCCCCGAAATCGTCCATCGCGATCGAGACGCCCAGCGCGCGGATCCGGGCCAGCTGCCGCTCCACCGCGTCGGCGTCCGAGATCAGCATCGATTCGGTCACCTCCAGCTCCAGCCTCGAGGGATCGAGGCCCGAACTTTCCAGCGCTGAGCGCACCGTGTCCACCAGCCGCCCGTCGCGGAACTGCGCCACCGACAGGTTCACCGAGATCGCGAGCGGCGCCGGCCAGCCCGCCGCCACCGAGGTCGCCTCGTGCAGCGCCCAGGCGCCCAGCGCGCCGATCTGGTCCATGTCCTCGGCGGCGGGAATGAACTCGGCGGGCGAGATCGGGCGATCCTGGCCGTCGCGCAGGCGCATCAGCGCCTCGAAGCCGCGGGTGGCGCCGTCGCGGGAGCGGACAAGCGGCTGGTAATGCAACGAGAAACGGCCGTGGGTCACGCCCTCGCGGATCGCGGTCTCGACCGCGCGGCGGCGCTGGACGCGGGCCTCCATCGCGGGGTCGAACAGGCAGGTGCGGCCGTGGCCGGCGGCGCGGGCCTCGCGCTGGGCGATCTCGGCCCGGCGCAGCGCGGGGTCGACCGCCAGCTCTCCGGGCGCCAGCAGGCAGGCGCCGACCGAGGCGCTCAGCGACAGGGGCCGCCCCTCGGCGTCCGAGACCGGGGTCGCGACGCGGGCCGAAATCCGCGCCAGGATCGCGGGCAGGTCGGCGGCCTCGGACAGGCGCAGGAGCGCGGCGAAATCGTCGGGCCCGACGCGGGCCAGCAGATCCTCGGAGCGCAGGCTCGCGCGCAGCACCCGGGTGGCCGCGCGCAGCACGGCGTCGCCCACCACCGGGCCGTGCAGTTCGTTCACCGTCCGGAACCGGTCGAGGTCGATGGCCAGCACCGCCAGCCGCACGCCGTCGCGGGCGGCCTCCGCGGCGAGTTCGGCCGCGGCCTCGGCGAAGCCGGCGCGGTTGGGCAGCCCGGTCAGCGCGTCGAGCCGCACGGCGCGGCGCACCCCCGCCTCGGCCTGCTCGCGGCGCCGCCGGGCGCCGACCCAGGCGAGCGCGGGGCCTGCGAAGGCCAGCGCCCCCGCCGCCGCCAGCGCGGCCCCGGCGAGCGCCTGCACCCGCTCGATCCGGGCGGCGAAGGCGTCGACGTCGACATAGACCTCGGCGTAGCCCGCAATCGCGCCCTGCGGATCGAGGATCGGCATGTAGACCTCGGCGAAACGCGCGGGCCCGCCAAGCACCGGCGCGGCGATGTCGAGCTTGACCACCCGCTCGCCCGCCGAGAGCCGGCGCCAGACGGCGGGGGCGCCCAGGGGCAGGGGGCCGGGTTCGCCCGGCAGCACCTCCCCCGCGGCGCGGGAGGCCGGGGGCGCGGGCTCGAGGCGGGCAAGCATGCGGCCGCGCCAGCGCCAGGCGGAGGCCAGCGGCGCGCCGTTCAGGTCGAAGAGGCGGAAGCCGTAGGCGTCGGCGCGGGTCCCGGCCTCGCGCAGGGGATCGAGGTCGGCCTCATGCAGGCGCCCGGCGCGCAGGTGGCGGGGCAGGGCGGGGGCGGCCTCGGTCATCGTGGCCGACCAGGTCTCGACCAGGCGCAGGGCGTGGATGCGCACGGTCTGGCCGCTGGACCAGGCCATGGCGGCCCCCACGCCCAGCGCCAGCAGCAGCGCGCCGATCAGGACCACGGCGGGGGACGGGGCGAGGCGGGCGCGAAGCGGCGGGCGGGCGGGACGCGACCGCTCCGGCGCAGGGCGGAGGCCGGGCAGGTCCGGCGCCGCCGGCGCGTCGCTCAAGGCGGGGTCGACCGCGGCGCCAGGGGCTGCGCAGGGCGGCTCGAGGGAGGTTGACGGGGCGGGGTCGTCCGCCGCGCCGACGGCGAAGGGACCGGACGCCTCGGCGAGGGGCGGCGCGAAGGGCGGCCGGGGCGCGGCGCCGGACGCAGGCGCGGGGCCGGCGCTCGGCGCTGCGGCGAGCGCCCTCCCGCGCGCCGCAGAGGCGGCGGAATCGGGCGAGGGTCGGACCGTCAGGGAGGGCGCGGCCGCGTCCGGCCCGGCGGGTCGGCGCAGCAGTCCCATGATCCCCGCAAGACGCGCGGCCGGCATTCGCGTCCTCCCTTCGGCAGGTTGCTCCCGCGGCGTGCGGGTCGACGGTCGGCGGCCGGCGGCGGCCGGTCGCCTGGCTCAACCCCTAGCGCCTCAAACGTTTCGGATCGCTTAAGGGCTCGCGCTGGGGTTGCGGTCGGGGCGCTCTGGCCCCGTCCGCTCCCGCGCGGTTCATTTGACCCCGATCCGCATCCGCGCTAGGCCCGCTGACCGGCGTCGCCCAAGGGCGGCGGCCGGTGCGTCCCAGGCTGGGAGGAGCCCTGCAAGGATGAGACGTCTGTTCGCCGCGCTGCTCGCGCTGACCCTTTCCGCGCCGCTGATGGAGGCCCACGCCGTGGAGCTGCAAGACCCCGAGAACACCCTGGTGATCGAGCTGAAGGACGGCCCGGTCTACATCCAGCTCCTGCCCCAGGTGGCGCCCAAGCATGTCGAGCGGATCAAGACGCTCGCGCGCGAGGATTTCTACGACGGCATCGTCTTCCACCGCGTGATCGAGGGCTTCATGGCCCAGACCGGCGACCCGACGGGCACCGGGCGCGGCGGCTCGGACTACGAGGACCTGCCGGCCGAGTTCTCGAACGTGCCGTTCGAGCGCGGGACCCTGGGCATGGCCCGCTCGCAGAGCCCGAATTCGGCCAACTCGCAGTTCTTCATCATGTTCGCCCAGGGCAGCTTCCTCAACGGCCAGTACACCGTCTGGGGCCAGGTGATCGAGGGCATGGAGCATGTCGACGCGATCGCGCGGGGCGAGCCGCCGCGCAATCCCGACAAGATGGTCGACGTCTACATCGCCGCCGACAGGAAGTGACGGCGAGGATCTGACAGGAAGCCCCCCGCGCGGGGGCTTCTTTCGTTTCGGGGGGGCGTCTAGCCCCCGCTCGACCGCCCCGCGGCCGCTCAGCCGCCGGCGCCGCTCATCCGCCTGAGCGCCCAGGCGCAGACGAGGGCGAACAGCACGTGGCCGGCGAGCGCCACCCAGGTGATGCCGGTGAAGCCCAGAAAGAACGCGTTGCCGTTCACCAGGCTCGCCATGATCCCGATCGCGAAGACCCACAGGCCCACCCCCCACAGCGCGGCGGCCGCGAGCTCGGGCAGCCCCGGCGCCAGGCGGCGGGCCAGCGGGCGCGCGATCAGCAGCCAGCCCAGCGGGTAGGCGACGAGCCCGGCGATATAGTGCAGCAGGTGCGCGCCGGCGCCCGAGTCCCAGCCGAACGTCGTCTGCAGCGTCTGGCGGGCCAGCGGCACCGGCGCCAGGGCGGCGGCGCCCAGCAGCGGGCTGATCGCCTGGCCGTAGAGGTCGAAGGCCACCGTCGCCGCCGCGCCCGCGCCCAGCACGATCAGCGCCGCCTGGCCGGGCGAGGCGGCGAGGCCCGCGGGAGACAGCGGGTCGGCGAATGCTCCGGCCGCGCCCTGCGGCGGGCGGGGGTGGATCGAGCTGCGGTTCGCGGCGGTCATGGTCTCGGGATCCCTCTCTGCGCGGCGCACTGACGCGGCGTCGCCTGAGCCAGATCTGGCGCCTTCCGCGCGCCGCCGCAGCCCCTGTTTCATCCATCTGCCGGGATGGTCATCCGCCGAGAGCCCCTCGCGACCCCGTGCGAGCCGCGCGTGAGCCGCGCGTGATCGCCCCGCCCGGTCCCTCCCCCCCGCCGGCCGCGGCCCGCCGGCGGAAGACGGGACCGGCAAGCCGCGGCGCCCCTGCCAGGCCCGCCCGCAGGGCGCCTGCGCGCCCCTGCGCGGCCCTCCCGGCCCGCGCGCGCCGCCCTTGACCTCGGCGCAGGCCGGGGCCAGAGGGGCGCCGAGCCCGCCCCTCCCTCGCCCCCGATCCCCCGAGGCCCCGATGCGCGTCGACGATTTCGACTTCGACCTGCCCGAAGAGCTGATCGCCCTGCGCCCGGTGCGCCCGCGCAGCTCGGCGCGGATGCTGCATGCGCAGGGGGGGACGCTGGCCGACCGGCGCGTCTCGGACCTGCCCTCGCTGCTGCGCGCGGGCGACCTGCTGGTGTTCAACGACACCCGCGTGATCCCCGCCCGCCTGTTCGGCGAGCGTCGCCGCGACAGCGCCGACGGGCCGGGCGTGGCCAGGATCGAGGCGACGCTCCTCTCGCGCGAGGGTCCCGACGCCTGGCAGGCGCTGGCCCGCCCCGCCAAGCGCCTGCGCGAGGGCGACCGGCTGGTCTTCGGCCCCCCGGGCGCGGAGCTGGGCGCCTCGGTGGCGGGCAAGGGCGAGGCCGGCGCCGTGCGGCTGGCGTTCGACGTCGCGGGGCCCGCGCTCGACGCCGCCATCGCGCAGGCCGGGGTGATGCCGCTGCCCCCCTACATCGCCCACCGCCGCCCCGCCGACGCGCAGGACGACGCCGACTATCAGACCGTGTTCGCGGAGCGTCCGGGCGCGGTGGCCGCCCCCACCGCCTCGCTGCATTTCGACGCGGCCCTGCTGGCGGCGCTCGAGGCGGCGGGCGTGCGCTCGACCCGCCTGACGCTGCACGTGGGCGCGGGCACCTTCCTGCCGGTGAAGGTCGAGGACGTCGAGAGCCATCGCATGCATTCCGAATGGGGCGAGGTTCCCCAGAGCGCGGCCGAGGCGGTCAACGCCACGCGCGAGGCCGGCGGCCGGGTGATCCCGGTGGGCACCACCGCGCTGCGGCTCCTGGAGACGGCCGGGACCCCGGACCGCCGCCTCGTCCCCTGGGTCGGGGACACCGACATCTTCATCCGCCCCGGCCACCGCTTCCGCGTCGCCGACGGGCTGATGACCAACTTCCACCTGCCGCGCTCGACCCTCCTGATGCTGGTCTCGGCGCTGGTGGGGGTCGAGCGGGCGCGCGCGATCTACGCCCACGCCATCGCGGAGCGCTATCGCTTCTACTCCTACGGCGACTCCTCGCTGCTGTTCCCCTGAGCGGGGGCCGCGCGGGACGGGGCCGCGCGGGACGGGGGGCGCGCGGGAAGGGGGGCGCGCGGGAAGGGGGGCGCGCGGGAAGGGGGGCGAACGCCAACGGGCCCGCCGGCGTCGCGCCGGCGGGCCCGTTCCGCCTCCGGCCCCTCGGGCGGGCTCTCCCGCTCAGGCGGCGATGATCATGTCGATGTCGATGTTGAAGACGCCCGCGACCCCCTCGACCAGGATCGACTGGCCGCCGCCGATCGCGACCTCGATCAGCACGTCGTCGCCGACCTCGGTGGCGGTGACCAGCGTGGGGTCGACGCCGCCCAGCAGCACGATGCCGTCCTGGTCGATCTCGAAGTCGGTGATCACGTCGTCGCCGAACGCGCCCTCGAACAGGAAGTTGTCGACCGCCGCGTCGGCCTTGCCGCCCTTGAGGTTGCCCGAGAGCACGTCGTCCCCCGCCCCCCCGAAGATGAAGTCGGCGCCGCCGCCGCCCTTGACGATGTCGTCGCCGTCGCCGCCGAACACCTGGTCGATGTCGTCGCCCGCGACCACCTTGTCGTCTCCCGCGCCGCCGTAGGCGTAGTTCTTGCCCGCGCCCGCCTTGACCAGATCGTCGCCCGCGCCGCCCTCGATGTGATCCGAGCCGCCCTGGCCGAAGACCTTGTCCTTGCCCTTGCCGCCATACACCTCGTCGCCCCCGGCGCCGCCCTTCAGGCGGTCCTTGCCGGCGCCGCCGCGGATCTCGTCGGACTGGTCGCCGCCGACTGCGCGGTCGTTGCCGTCGCCGCCGTTCATCAGGTCGCCGCCGGCGCCGCCGACCAGGCGGTCGTCGCCGGCCTCGCCCCACATCGCGTCCAGGCCCTCGCCGCCCTTCACAAGGTCCGCGCCGCGGCCGCCGTAAAGGATGTCGCGGTCGTCGCCCCCGCGCAGCTCGTCGGCGCCGGTCCCGCCCAGCAGCAGGTCCTCGCCCGAGCCGCCCAGCAGTTCGTCCTCGCCCGAGCCGCCCTTGACCAGGTCGTCGTTGTCGCCGCCGTCGAGATGATCGTTGTCGGCCCCGCCCCGCAGGGTGTCGTCGCCCTCGAGCCCGTAGAACCAGTCGTCCCCGGCCTTGCCGATGGCGATGTCGTCAAACGAGCCGTTGATGTAGAAATCCTCGAACCGGTCGCCGATGAACTTGTACTGCAGCGGGATCAGCAGCAGCGAGTCGAAGGTCACGTCGGGGTTCGAGGCGAGGTCGTTCATCCGCGCCAGCGGGTTGTTGAGCCCCTCGAAGGTCCAGCGGTTCTCGGGCGCCTCCTTCTCGAAGGCGGTCCAGGAGGTGACCACGCCGGTCATCCGCCCGGTCCCCGGATCGACGCCGAAGCCGGTCCCGGTCAGCGTCTGCTTGAAGGTGACCCCGGCGTCGAAGCCGCCCTTGAAGGTCAGCACCGCCTTGGTGTCGGACTTGATCTTGTACTCGGCGCTGTTCAGCGCCAGGCCGTTGACGAAGTTCGGCCCGAACCAGTGGTTCTGGATCGTCACCGTGACGGTGGACAACGGGTACTGAGGTTCCATGCTGCACTCCCTTGGCGCGGGGCGTCTGCCGCGCACCGCGAATGGGCGCGATCCTCGGGCGTCGTCTGGCCCCCCGGACGCCGCCCCCCACGCGCGATATTGAGGCCGCTCCTCCGGAGTGAGGCAACCTTTTCCTGCCAACGAAATCGAAACCGCCGCCGGCGCCGATATCGGCGTTGCCCGAACGCCGCGGGCGCCAGAAACCGACCTGCGATGTCGCGCATTGCCAAGACCTCGCCCGACGGTCCGCGCAGGGTGCGCCCGTCGCAAGTCCGGGGGAAGTCCGGGCGAGTCGCGGGCCGGGCGGCCCTTGGTCGCCCTACCGCAGCCTCACCGCCTGGAGATCTCGATGCTCAGCCTGCTTTCCAACACCTGGGCGCTGCTGTTCGGCATGCTGCTGCTGATGATGGGCAACGGCATGCAGGGCTCGCTGCTCGGCATCCGCGGCGCGATCGAGGGATTCTCGGCCGGCGAGATGTCGCTGGTGATGTCGGGCTATTTCCTCGGCTTCCTGATCATGTCGCGCGCGGCGCCGGGGATGATCCGGCGGGTGGGGCACGTGCGGGTGTTCGCGGCGATGGGCTCGATCATCTCGGCGGTGTTCATCCTCTACGCCGCGTTCCCCAATGTCTGGGCCTGGGGGCTGATGCGGGTCGCGGTCGGCACCTGCTTTGCGGCCGTCTACGTGGTCGCCGAGAGCTGGTTCAACGACTCCGCCACCAACGAGAACCGCGGCAAGGCGCTGTCGCTCTACATGACCACGCAGATGCTGGGCGTGATCTCGGCCCAGGCGCTGCTGAACCTCGCCGATCCGGGGGGCTACGATCTGTTCGTGCTGATCTCGGTGGCGGTGTCGCTCAGCTTCGCGCCGATCCTGCTGTCGGTCTCGCCCGCGCCGGTCCACCAGACCACCAAGCCGATGAGCCTGCGGGCGCTGTTCGTGGCCTCGCCGCTCGGCGTGGTGGGGACGGTGTTCCTCGGCGCGGTGTTCTCGGCGATCTTCGGCATGTCCTCGGTCTACGGCACCGCCAAGGGGCTGTCGGTGGCGCAGATCTCGATCTTCGTGGCGCTGATCTATGTGGGCGGGCTGATCAGCCAGTTCCCGGTGGGCTGGCTCTCGGACCGGATGGACCGCCGCCGGCTGATCCTGATCATGACCGCGCTCGGCGCGGCCGCGGGGCTCGCAGGCGCGATGGCGGGCGACTACGTGATCGTCGTGCTGGGCATGGCCGCGGTGATCGGGGGCATCGCCAACCCGCTGTATTCGCTGCTGATCGCCCACACCAACGACTATCTCGAGGCCGAGGACCGCGCCGCCGCCTCGGGCGGTCTCCTGTTCCTCAACGGGGTCGGGGCGGTGGGCGGCCCGCTCGCGGTCGGCGCGTTGATGGAGACGTTCGGCCCCTGGGCCTTCTTCGGCTTTGTGCTGACCATGTTCGCGATCATCGCCGTCTATGCCGCCTGGCGGATGACGCGCCGCCCCTCCGTCGCGCCTGACGAGACGGTCGCCTACACGCTCGTCGCGCCCGGCGCGACGCCGGTCGCGGCCGACTACGCCATGGAGCTGTCCGAGGAGCTGACCGAGGCCGCCGCCGCGGCCTCCGACGAGGCCGAGGCCGGGAGGGCGCAGGACGGCGCCCCTCCCGAGGCCGCGACCCCGGCCGCCCCCTCCGACCAGACGGCGCCTGACGAGACCGCACCCGACGAGACCGCCCCCGACCAGACCGGGCCCGACGAGACGCCCGACCCCTCCGGCAAGCCCGATCCCCGCTGGCGCTCGGTCTGATCGGGGCCTCGCCCTCTCGCCCCGCGCGTTCCCACGCGCCCTCTCGCCCCTCGCGTTCCCACGCGCCCCCTTGCCCCTCGCGTTGCCACGCGCCCCCTTGCCCCGCGCGTCGCGCCGGCCGATCCTCCGCCCCCAATCGCGAGCATCGGAGAGCGCCATGACGACCACGCCCGCCCAGGTCCTGGACTTCTGGTTCGAGCAGCTCGGCCCCTCGGCCTGGTTCGGCGGCGGCCCGGCGGTGGACGAGGCGATCCGCGCCCGCTTCGCCGGCGCCTGGCGCGCCGCCCGCGGCGGCGCCTTCGAGCGCTGGCAGGCCACGCCCGAGGGCTCGCTGGCGCTGCTGGTGATCCTCGACCAGTTCTCGCGCCACCTGCACCGCGGCTCGGGGCTCAGCTTCGCCACCGATCCGCGCGGCCTGCGCACGGCGCGCCGGGCGCTGGCCCGCGGGCAGGACCTGGCGATGCCGATCGAGGCGCGGCGCTTCTTCTACCTGCCGTTCTGCCATTCCGAGCGGATGCCCGACCAGGACCGCTCGGTGGCGCTGTTCACCCGACGCCTCGGCCTGAAGGACCGCCGCGTGAACCGCGCCCACGCGCTCGCCCACCGCGCGGTGATCGAGCGGTTCGGCCGCTTCCCGTTCCGCAACGACGCCCTCGGCCGCGAGACGACGCCCGCCGAGGCCGCCTGGCTGAAGGATGTCGGCTACATGGGCGAAGTCCGCCGCTTCGGCGGCTGAAGGCGAAGTCCGCCGCTTCGGCGGCTGAGGGCAAGGTCCGCCGCTCCGGCGGTTGCGGGCGAGGTCCGCCGCTTCGGCGGCGGAAGGCGAGGTCCGCCGCCCGGGCGGTCGAAAGGCGAGCCGGCCCGTCCCTCGGGCCCCTGCGCGCGGGACAGCATCCGGTCCCCCGCGCAGGCCACTTCGCAACAAGCTTGCCGGGGTTTCGCTTTCCCGTCCGCCTGCGCGTAGGGTAAGCCGAACCAGACCGAAACCGCATGGGAGGCACGCGCCATGGCCGGGGACAAGTTCGACGTGGTGGTGATCGGGGCGGGACCGGGGGGCTACGTCGCCGCCATCCGCTGCGCCCAGCTGGGCCTGAAGACGGTGGTGGTCGAGCGCGAGCACCTGGGCGGCATCTGCCTCAACTGGGGCTGCATCCCCACCAAGGCGCTGCTGCGCTCGTCGGAGGTGTTCCACCTGTTCCACCGGGCCAAGGAGTTCGGGCTCTCGGTCGAGAATCCCTCCTTCGACCTCGAGGCGGTGGTCAAGCGCTCGCGCAAGGTGGCCGGACAGCTGACCTCGGGCGTCGGCCACCTGATGAAGAAGAACAAGATCGAGGTGGTGATGGGCGAGGCGACCCTCGCCGGAAAGGGCCGCGTCAAGGTCAAGACCGACAAGGGCGAGCGCACGCTGGAGGGCAAGGACATCATCGTGGCGACCGGGGCGCGGGCGCGCGAGCTGCCGGGCCTCGAGGCCGACGGCGACCTGGTCTGGACCTACAAGCACGCCCTGCAGCCCACGCGGATGCCGAAAAAGCTCCTGGTCATCGGCTCAGGCGCCATCGGCATCGAGTTCGCGAGCTTCTACAACACGCTCGGCGCCGAGACGACGGTGGTCGAGGTGATGGACCGGATCCTGCCCGTCGAGGACGAGGAGATCGCGACCTTCGCCCGCAAGGCCTTCGAGAAGCAGGGGATGAAGATCCTCGAGGGGACCAAGGTCGCGAAGCTGGATCGTGGGAAAGGCAAGGTCACCGCCCATATCGAGAAGGACGGCAAGACCGAGAAGATGGAGTTCGACACGGTGATCTCGGCCGTGGGGATCGTGGGCAACGTCGAGGGCCTGGGGCTGGAGGAGGCCGGCGCGAAGGTCGAGCGCTCGCATGTGGCGACCGACAAGCACTGCCGCACCGGGGTCCCGGGCCTGTGGGCGATCGGCGACATCGCCGGGGCGCCCTGGCTGGCGCACAAGGCGATGCATGAAGGCGTGATGGTGGCCGAGCTGATCAAGGGCGAGGACGCGCACGCGACCGACCCTGCGAACATCGCCGGCTGCACCTACTGCCACCCCCAGATCGCCTCGGTCGGCCTGACGGAGGCCAAGGCCAAGGCGGCGGGTCACGAGATCAAGGTCGGCCGCTTCCCCTTCGTGGGCAACGGCAAGGCCATCGCGCTGGGCGAGCCCGAGGGGCTGGTGAAGACGATCTTCGACGCGAAGACCGGCGAGCTTCTGGGCGCCCACATGATCGGCGCCGAGGTGACCGAACTGATCCAGGGCTACGTGGTGGGCAAGACGCTCGAGACCACCGAGGCCGAGCTGATCGCCACGGTCTTCCCGCACCCGACCCTGTCGGAGATGATGCACGAGGGCGTGCTGGCGGCCTTCGGCCGGACCCTGCACTTCTAGTCGGGGTCGGGGTCGGGGTCGGCTCTCGCGCCCGCTGCGCGGACGCAACGCCCGCCCGCCGACCCCGCTGCGGGACGGCGCGCGCGTGGCGGGGTGGGGCGGGCGCCGCCCTCAGGCCCGGAGCCATCGGCGGTCGCGCGCGGGTCGGCGGCGCGCGGCGGTGGGCCGCGTCCCGGGCAGTTCAGCGGAACGCCAGCCCCACGGCGAAGGCCACGGCCCCGCAGGCGCCGCCCACGCCCAGCGTCTCGATGAGGCACATCGCCAGCCGCTCGCCCGTTGCGCGCCAGCGCACCGCGGCCAGCGCCGCCAGCGCCGCCAGCGAGGCGGCCAGCGACAGGGCGAAGGCGCGCGCGTCCGAGGCGAGCAGCAGGTAGGGGGCCAGCGGCGCCGCCCCGAAGATCACGAAGCTGAGGAAGGTGGCGACGGCGCCGCGGACCGGGCGCTCGGCGGTCCCGGCGGGCTCGGGTCCCAGAGCGCCTGCGGCGAACTCCGCGCGCAGGTTCGGCGCGCGGGCGAGGATCTCGGCCATGGCGCTTGCGTCGGCCTCGTCCAGGCCGCGCCGGCGCAGGGCCTTGGCGTCTGCGGCCCGGGCGGCTTCGGCGGGCACGGCGCCCTGCAGGCGACGCCGGGCGGCGGCGACCGCCCCGGCCGAGCGGGCCGAGAGGAACGAGCCCAGTCCCATCGCGGTGGCGTCGGCGAAGAGGTTGGCCAGCCCGAACAGCAGCACCGCCGCCGGGCCGATGCCGGCGGCCGCGCCCTCGGCCCCCGCGCCGGCGAAGCCCGCGACAATGGCGAAGGTGGTGACAATGCCGTCGTTGCCGCCGTAGACGACCTCGCGCAGCACGCCCGCCAGCCGTCCGACCCGCTGCGCCATCCTGCCATCCCGGTTGGGTTTCGCCGACCCCCAGCCTCGCCCGCCAAGGAGGCGGGGCGCAACCGGTGCGGAGGTCACAGGCCGCGGGAGCAGGGGCCAGGCGACGCGCGCAAGGCGGCAGGGGCAAGGCGCCGGGGCGTCCGGGCGCCTCTCTCGGCTCCCGCGGCGATGCGCGGTCGGCGGCAACGCGCGCCAGAGCGCGCCCGGCAGATCTCCGCCGCCCCCCGAGCTCCGCGCCGCCCGGGCCACAGGCGCCCCACGCCGATCCCCGGCGCCGCGATCGCCAACCCCGTCGCCTCCCTCGCCACGGGGTCCCGTCGTCCCGGGCCCGCCGCCCGCAACGCGCCGCGAGCCCGCCCGCCGGCAACGCGCGCAACCGCCGACGCGGCGCCCCCGTCCGCCTCAGGCGCGCCGGCCGCTGGCGGGCGCGTCCGCCGGACCCGTCGAAGGAGATGATGGGCCGCCGCCCTCGGGGGCCGCGCCGGTGGTCGAGGGCGCCTCGGGCAGGGCGTCGTCGGGACGCGGGGCGGGGGGGCGGATCCGCCGCTCCATCTCCTCCTCGCGCGCGCCGGGGGGATAGGCCGACAGCGGCGGCTCGCCCCCCCACAGCGCCCGCATGATCACGTCGCGCGCGATCGGCGCGGCCACCGCGCTGCCGCCGCCGCCATGCTCGACGACAGCCGAGACCGCAAAGCGCGGCGCGTCGTAGGGGGCGTAGCCCACGAACAGCGCATGGTCGCGCCGGTTCCAGGGCAGGTCCTCGTTGCGGAACACCCCCGCCGCCCGCTCGGCCGCCGTGATCCGGCGCACCTGGCTGGTGCCGGTCTTCCCCGCGAACTCGACCCCCTCGGCCTCGATCCGGCTCTTGCGCGCGGTGCCGCGGCGGTCGTTCATCACCGACCACATCCCCTCGCGCACCAGCCGCAGATGGGTCCCGTTGACGTCGAGCATCGGCGGCTCGGGGTCGGGCAGGGGCCGCCCGCCCTGGCCGCGGATCATCCGCGGCGCCACCGCCCGCCCCGAGGCGATCCGCGCCGTCATCACCGCCAGCTGCATCGGCGAGGCCAGCACATAGCCCTGACCGATGCCGGCGTTGAGCGTGTCGCCCACCTGCCAGCTCTGGTCGTAGGAGGCGCGCTTCCAGTCCTTGGTCGGGGCCAGCCCCTCGGAGACCGCGGGCACCGGCAGGTCGGGGCGCACCCCCACCCCCAGCCGCCTGGCCATGTCCGAGATCGCGTCGATCCCCGTGCGCCGCGCGATCTCGTAGAAGAACACGTCGCACGACTGGCTCAGGGCGTCGCGCAGGCCCAGGTGGCCGTGGCCGCCGCGCCGCCAGCAGTGGAAGTAGCTTTCCCCCAACTGGTAGCGCCCGTTGCAGAACACGCTCTCATTGGCGTCCAGAACCCCCCGCTCGAGCGCGGCCAGCGCCACGATCATCTTGTAGGTCGAGCCCGGCGGATACACCCCCGCCACGGTCTTGTTGGACAACGGCCGGTAGGGATCGGTGAGCAGCCCGTTCCAGTTCTTCGAGCTGATGCCGAACACGAACTGGTTGGGCTCGAACCCCGGCGAGGAGGCCGAGCTCAGCACATCCCCCGTCGCGATCTCGACCACCGCGACCGAGGCGCTCTCGCCCCCCAGCCGCTCCATCACATAGCGCTGCAGGTCGAGGTCGAGGGTCAGCTGCAGGTCGGCGCCGGGCTGGCCTTCCTCTCGGGTCAGCTCGCGCACCTTGCGGCCCCGCGCGTTGACCTCGATGCGGCTCAGGCCGGCGGCGCCGCGCAGGACCTCCTCGGCCCGGGTCTCGACGCCGGTCTTGCCGATCTGGAAGTCGGGGATCTGCAACAGCGGCGTGCGCCCCTCGTCGGCCTCCAGCTCGCGCTCGTTCACCCGGCCCACGTAGCCCACGGTATGCGCCAGCGCCGGGCCATGGGGATAGAACCGGGTCTGACCGACCTCGACGTCGATGCCGGGCAGGGCGGGAGCGTTGGCGTTGACGCGGGCAAAATCGTCCCAGCTCAGATGCTCGGCCACCGGGATCGGCACGAAGGCGGGCTTGCGCGCCATCTCGCGCAGCACCCGCTCGCGGTCGTGGTCGGGGATCTCGATCAGCCGCGACAGGCGGTCGAGCACCGCCTCGACGTCGCCGGCCTGCTCGCGCACCAGGGTGACGCGGTAGTTCTGCCGGTTGACCGCCAGCGGCTGGCCGGCGCGGTCGAAGATCTGGCCGCGGGCGGGCGGGATCAGCCGGATGTTGATCCGGTTCTCCTCGGCCAGCAGGCGATAGCGCTGGGCGTCGTCCACCTGCAGCTTGCGCATCCGCCAGGCGAGCGTGGCCATCACGCCCCCCTGCAGCGCGAACAGGATCGCCGCCCGGCGCGTCAGCCGGCCAGAGCGGGGCGTGGGCGCAGGACGCCAGCGGGTCATGACGCGCTCCTCCCGAAGCTGCGGGGCAGGCGGCGCCCCTCCTCCTCCTGCCGGGGGCTCGCGCCGATGCGCAGGCCATAGCGCAGCACGCCCGCCACCACCGGGATCGCCAGCGCCGTGGCGCAGAGGTGCGGGCCCAGCGCGACGAGCGAGGGCGGATGCCCCAGCGAGATCGCCATCAGCAGCCACTGCAGCCCCAGCGCCGCGCCATAGCCGAGCGAGGCCCAGACCCAGTCGCCCCAGACCGAGCGGGGGGGCGGCAGCTCCCGCGCGCGCCAGCGCAGCGCCTCAAGGGCCAGCAGCAGCGACAGCGCGCCCGCGCCCATCGGCCCGCCCAGCAGCGCGTCGCGCAGCGCCACCAGTGCGGCGACCAGCCCCAGCGGCGCGGCCTGCGGGCGGCGCAGCACGAAGAAGGCCAGCACGCACCAGGCGAGATCGGGGATCGGCGCGTCGGGCAGCGGCCCCATCGGCGCGGCCTGCAACAGCAGCGCCCCCAGCACCAGGGCCGCAAACAGCGCCATCGCGCCCAGCCGGCGCAGCGCCGCGACGGGACCCGCCGCCTGCGCGCTCATCGCTGGGCCGAGGCGAGGGGGTTGTCCCCCGCGCCCTCCGGTCCGGCCGAGGCTTCGGGGCCGGGCGCCTCCGTCCCGGCGCCCTCCGCCCCGCCGCCGGTCTCGTCCCCGGTTTCTTCCCCGGTCTCGTTCCCGGCCTCGCTCTCCGGACCCTCGGGGTCCTCCAGCGGGCCGTTGCGGATCAGGCCGCCGGGACGGTCGATGGTGGTGTCGGGCCGGTAGCGCAGGATCCGCACGAACTCCAGCCGCTCGAGGTCCGCGGCCAGCCGCGCCCGCGGCGTGCCGTCGGGCCCCACCACGGCGATGCCGACCGCGAGATCGGGCGGAAACACCTGCCCGTCGCCCGAGGTCACGATCCGGTCGCCCGGCCGCACGCCCTCGGGGTCCTCGAGAAAATCGAGCCGCGGCGCCCGCGCCCCGTCGCCCGAGAGGATCGCGCGCCGCCCCGAGGGCCGGATCAGCACCGGGATGCGCGAGGAATAGTCGGTCACATACAGCACCCGCGAGGCCCGCCGCCCCAGCCCCACCACGCGCCCCACGAGGCCCGAGCCGTCCATCACCGCCGCCCCGTCCTCGACCCCGTCGCGGGCGCCGACGTTGGCGAGCCCGGTGGCCAGGAACGGCCCGCCCGAATCCCCGATCATCTCGCCGGTCACAAAGCCCAGCGTGGGCGCGAGGCGCACATGGTTCAGGGCGCGCAGGCGGGCGTTCTCCTGCTCGAGCTGCAGGGCGGATTCGCGCCAGGCCCGCAGGCGCTGGATCTCGCGGCGCAGGGCGTCGTTCTGCTCATAGACCCGCACGAAGTTCTCGAAGTCGACGGTGGCCTCGGCGAGGAAGTCGAGCGGCCCCGAGACCCGCTCCACCAGCGGCCCCAGCGCGTCGACCACGCCCATCCGCATCCGCTCGGCGCGCGGGTTGTCGATGCGCCAGAACACGAAGAGGACCAGCAGCGCCATGCACAGGCAGGCCAACAGGATCCGCCGCAGCGTGCGCGCCGCTCCGCCTTCCGCGATGCCGTCGTCCCTGGCCATGGTTGCGTCGCGGGTCCCTTCGCGAGTTGAGGCGCCCTGCGCCCGCCGGCTCCGCCAGACCCCGCTCCCGGGGTCGAGCCCGACTTGCCCCGTTCCCGGGGCCGAGCCCGACCTGCCCCGTTCGCGGGGCCCAGCCTGACCTGCCCCGTTCCCGGCGCTTGAGCCTGACGCCGCCGCCGCCCGCGGTCAACGCGTGCAGGGGTCCTGTCCCGGGCCGATTCCGCACGGCGGGGGACAGGGCCGGAGCCATACACCCAAAGCTCCCGCGCCTCCAACAGCCCTCGCGATCACGACCTCGCCGACCGCGCGTCCCGCAGGAGGCCCCGGGTCAGGCCCGGGGCGCGTCCGCGCCGCCTTGAGGGCGGGCGGCGATCCTCGGCGCGGGTCGTCGTCCGGGTTCGCCCATCTGTCTCCGGCGCAAGCGCCACGTTTGCGGCCTCGGCCGGTCGGCGCCGCCGGGACCCGCCCGGGCCGCCTCCGTCCGCCGAGGGGCGCGTGTTCCGCCAGCACCGAAGCGCTTCGCCCGGCCGGGCGACGCGCCCGCGCCCGGCGGGCCGGGGCGGGAGGCGGGGCAGGGCGGGAGGCGGGGCGGGGGCGGGGGCGCCCCCGCCGGGATCAGCGGCCAGACCTCGCCCGGACCTCAGCGGTCGTAGTTGAGGATGTGGAGCAGGTCCTTCTCATGCTCCAGCGCCTTGCCGGTGCCCAGCGCCACGCAGCTCAGCGGCTCCTCGGCGGTGGTGATGGCAAGGCCCGTCTGCTCGCGCAGCGCGAGGTCGAGGTCGCCCAGCAGCGCGCCGCCGCCCGTCAGCATCACGCCGCGGTCGACGATGTCGGCCGCGAGATCGGGAGGCGTCGCCTCCAGCGCGGACATCACCGCCTCCTTGATCTGCATCACCGGCTCGGCCAGCGCCTCGGCGATCTGGCCCTGGGTGACCTCGATCTCCTTGGGGATGCCGTTGAGCAGGTCGCGGCCGCGGATCTCGATCGCGCGCCCCCGCCCGTCGTCGGGCATCCGCGCGGTGCCGATGGTGCACTTGATCCGCTCGGCCGTGCTCTCGCCGATCAGGATGTTCTGCTGACGACGCAGATACGAGATGATCGCCTCGTCCATCTTGTCCCCGCCCACCCGGATCGAGCGCGCGTAGACGATGTCGCCCAGGCTCAGCACCGCCACCTCGGTGGTGCCGCCGCCGATGTCCACGACCATCGAGCCGGTGGCCTCGGTGATCGGCATGCCGGCGCCGATGGCCGCGGCGATCGGCTCGGGGATCAGGGCGGCCTTGCGGGCGCCGGCGGCCATCACGCTCTCGCGGATGGCGCGCTCCTCGACCGGCGTCGCGCCGTAGGGGACGCAGACGATGATCTTGGGGCTCGCGAAGCTGCCGCGGCGATGCACCTTGCGGATGAAGTGCTTGATCATCTCCTCGGCCACGTCGAAGTCGGCGATGACCCCGTCGCGCATCGGCCGGATCGCTTGGATAGAGCCCGGCGTGCGGCCCAGCATCAACTTGGCGTCCTCGCCGACGGCGAGAACCTCCTTCTTGCCGTTCTTGGTCGCGAAGGCGACGACTGACGGCTCATTCAGCACGATGCCCCGGCCCTTCACGTAGACCAGCGTGTTCGCGGTCCCGAGGTCGATGGCCATGTCGGCCGAGAACATCCCGAAGAGGCTGCTCAGCATCTTCCAATCCTGTTGTGGGGCCAGGCCGGGGGTCCGCCCCGGCGCCGGCGCCGCGTTCTGCGGCCTCAAGAACGCTCTGCGGGCGCCACGTCTCGATTCGGCCGGCGTGGCGGCGAAAATATGGGGGAGGACAGGGCAAGCCAACCCCGCGTCCTAGGGCTCCGTCGCCGCGGCCCGGAGTTGCGCGCGCCTGCGCCCGCCCGCAGCCGCGTCGCGCCGGCTGCGGGATGCGCAGGCAGCGGCGATGGGTCGCTCGCGCCGAAGGGCGCGCGCGCGGGACGCGAGGCGCCGCGTCGGGCCTTGCGCCCGGTTGGGCCGGTCCCGCCCGCGGCGCGTTTCGGGCGCGGCGCCTGGCGCAGGCGGC
>NZ_CAXBOD010000062.1:0-25664 GCF_963977235.1 uncultured Albimonas sp. | reverse complement strand
GCTCTTTCCGGCATCAGCGAGAGACGGCTCCGGAGAACAGGCGCTTGCCGAGGGGGTGGGGGCGTTGCGCCCCGGCGCGTGGCCTGAGGCGGAGAGACGGTGGCGAACGGCGCAGAGGGGGGGACGCGCCGCGGGAGAGCGGGCGGCAAGGGGCGCGACCGGCGTCGCGGCGCCTGCGTCACTCGCCGGACTTGGCGCGCTCGCGTTTCAGCTTCTTCATCTTCTGGGTGATCAGGCCGCGCTTCACCGAGCCGAGGTAGTCGATGAACAGCTTGCCGTCGAGGTGGTCGATCTCGTGCTGGGCGCAGGTGGCGGCCAGGCCCTCGAACTCGGCCTCGCGCGGGGCGCCCTCGGGGTCCATCCAGCGCACCGCGACGCGGGCGGGACGGGTGACCTCCTCGTAGATGTCGGGGATCGAGAGGCAGCCTTCCTCGTAGGTCGAGGTCTCGTCCGAGCGCCACAGGATCTCGGGGTTGATCAGGGCCAGCGGCTGGGGCGCCTCCTCCTTGCCCGCGACGTCCATCACGAACAGGCGCTTCATCACCCCCACCTGCGGGCCGGCCAGGCCGACGCCGGGGGCGTCGTACATGGTCTCGAGCATGTCCTCGACCAGGCGGCGCAGGGCGTCGTCGGGCTCGGGCACGGCCTCGGCGGCCTTCTTCAGGCGCGGGTCGGGGTGGATCAGGATCGGTCGCAGGCTCATTCCGCCGCAGTTATGCGACCCCCGCGGAGGGGTCAAGCGGTTGCCGAGCGCGCCGCCCGGGCTTAGCCTCGCCCCACGCTAGGATGGAGCTTCCCCGCATGGCCGACGCCGCCCCCGCCGATCCGTTCGGCTTCGACACCCCCGTGGACCGCCGCGACACCCACTGCGCCAAATGGGACAAGATGCAGGCGCTGTATGGCGTCTCGCCCGAGGACGGCATCCCGATGTGGGTGGCGGACATGGACTTCCGCACCGCCCCCGCGGTGATCGAGGACCTGCAGGCCCGCGTCGCCCATGGCGTCTTCGGCTACTATGGCGACACCTCCGACTATCTCGCCGCCGTGCAGGGCTGGATGCGGCGCCGCCACGGGTGGGAGGTCGATCCCGACTGGATGCTGACCACCCATGGGCTGGTCGCGGGCGTCAGCCACTGCATCCGGGCGGTCTCGGAGCCCGGCGAGGGGATCATCCTGTTCACCCCCGTCTACCACGCCTTCCACAAGATCATCGCCGCCAACGGCCGGCGCATCCACCAGTCGCCGATGGTCCTCGAGGACGGGCGCTATCGGCTGGACCTCGAGGGGCTGGCGGCCTCGCTGACGGGCGACGAGCGGATGCTGATCTTCTGCTCGCCCCACAACCCCGGCGGCATGGTCTGGTCGCGCGATGAGCTGCGCGCGGTGGCCGAGTTCTGCGCCGAGCACGACCTGATCTTCCTGAGCGACGAGGTGCACCACGACCTGGTGCTGCCCGGCGCGAAGCACACCGTGGCGCTGCTGGCCGCGCCCGAGCACGCCGACCGCACGATCATCGCGGCCGCGGCCTCGAAGACCTTCAACCTGGCGGGCGGGATGACCGGGGGGCTGTTCATTCCCAACCCGGAGCTGCGGGCCAAGGTCTCGGCCAAACATGCCACGGCGGGGGCCTCGCCGAACTCGCTCGGGCCGGAGATGACCACGGCCGCCTACAGTCATGGCGACGCCTGGCTGGATGCGCTGCTGGCGTATCTCGACGGCAACCGGAAGGTGTTCCACGAGGGGGTGCAGGCGATCCCGGGGCTGAGCTCGATCTGGCCCGAGGGCACCTACATGAGCTGGGTGGATTTCTCGGGCACGGGGATGGAGACGGCCGAGTTCACCGACCGGGTCCAGACAGGCGCCCGGATCGCGGCCAACCACGGGCCGGCCTTCGGGCAGGGGGGCGAGAGCTTCCTGCGCTTCAATTTCGCCTGCCCCCGGGCCCGCGTCGAGCTGGCGGTGGAGCGGCTGGCCGAGGCGTTCTCCGACCTGCAATGAGGCGAGGGGGGGGCGTCGCGCCCCCCGCTCACAGCGGCAGCAGGATCGGGACCAGCCCGACCGAGATCGCCAGCACCGCGGCGGCAAAGGGCGCGCCGACGCGCACGAAATCCACGAACCCGTAGCCTCCGGGCCCCGTGACCAGCAGGTTCACCGGCGAGCTGACCGGGGTCATGAAGGCGGTCGAGGCGCCCAGCGCGGTGATCATCGCGAACGGCAGGGGCGAGGCGTCCAGACGCTCGGCCAGCTGCACCGCCACCGGCGCCATCAACACGGCGGTGGCGGTGTTGGAGATGAACATCGACAGGCCCGCGGCGGCGAGAAACAGCAGCGCCAGGCAGCCGCGCGGGCCCATGTCGGCGGCGACGCTCGCCAGGCCCTGGGCCGCCAGCGTCACCCCGCCCGTGCGCTCCAGCGCCAGCGCGAAGGGCAGCATCCCCACGATCAGCATCAGCGTGCGCCACGAGACCGCCCGGTAGGCCGCGTCCATGGTGATCGCGCCCGCCACCCCCATCGCGAGGCAGGCCAGGAACGCCGCCTGCAGGTTGCTGGTCCAGCCGGTGACCATCAGCAGGATCATCCCGGCCAGCGCCGCGATCGCCCACGGCGCCCGGTCGGCGGCGGGGGCCACGTCGTCGAACTCCGCAGGCAGGGTCAGCGCGATCAGATCGCCGCCGGGGCGCGCCAGCTCACCGATCCGTGTCCAGGGGCCGGCCAGCAACAGGATGTCGCCGGGGCGCAGGGGGGCCTCGGCGGCGGGGCCGGGCACGATCTCGCGCCCGCGCCTGACCCCCACGACCGAGAGGCCGTGGCGGCTGCGGAACGCCGACTCGACCGGCGAGCGGCCGATCAGGTCGGCGGCCGGGGCGACCAGCGCCTCGACAAGGCCCATCTCGGGTCCCAGCGACTCGCGCAGGGATGCGGGGCCGGGCAGCGGCTCCAGCCCGTCGGCCCGGGCCAGCGAGTCCAGCGGGAAGGCAGGCTCCGCGAGGTCGAGCGTCAGCACGTCGCCCGCGGCCAGCAGCGTCTCGGGCCGGGGCATGACCACCTGGCGGAACAGGCGGGCCTGCCGCTCGACCGAGAGGAGCGTGATCCCCTGGCGGGCGTTGAACCCCATCTGCGACAGCGGCCGGCCGATGGCCGGCGAGCCGGCGGGAACCCGCAGGCGGCGGGCGCGGGCCGTAAGCCCGTAGTCGGAGGCCCAACCCTCGAGGCTGGCGCGCGCCGCCTCGGCCGGGGCGCCGCTGCGCGCCAGCGTGCCGCGCATCAGCCACATCCAGGCGATGGCCAGCGCCAGCACCGGCAGGCCGATGGGGGTGAAGGAGAAGAAGCCCAGCAACTCGTGCCCGCGGCGGGCGAGCTCGCCATTGATGACGATGTTGGGGGGCGTGCCGATCAGGGTCATCATGCCCGAGACCAGCGCGCCCATGCTGAGCGGCATCATCAGCCCGCCCGGCGCCTGGCCGCGGATCCGGCACAGGCGCAGCACCACCGGGATCAGGATCGCGACGATGGCGGTCGAGCTCATCACCGCCCCCGCGAAGGCGCCGGCCATCATCACCAGCGCCAGCATCCGGAACGGCGAGGTCCCGGCCCCCACGGCCAGCAGGTCGCCCATCCGTGCGGCGACGCCGGTCCGCACCAGCCCCTCGCCGACCACGAACAGGGCGGCGATCAGCAGGACGGTGGAGTCCGAAAAGCCGGTCACCGCCTCGGCCCCCGAGATCACGCCGGTGAAGGGCAGGGCGACGATCACCAGGAAGCCGACGATGTCCATGCGCGGCCGGTTCAGCGCGAACATGGCGGTCGCCGCGACCAGCAGGCCGAGGACCAGGGCGAGATCGAACGTCATCGGGGGCTCCGCTGCGAGTGCGGCGGCAGGCTAGCACGCGGTCTGGCCGCCTTGCCCGCGGCGGGCCCGCGCAGTGTCCCGGTCCCGATCCCGAAGCCAGGCCCCGAAGCCAGGTCCCCGGGAGGCGCGCGCCTTCGAGCCCCGCGCCACGGGCCCGACCCGGAGTCTCCCGCGCCCCGACGCCGCCGGGGCCAGGGGGTCGTCTGACGGGCGCGCCGGCGAGGCGCTCAGCCGGCCTCGCCGCCGCGGGAAGGGAGCAGGGCCGCGACCCGCTCGGCCACCGGGCCGATGACATGGGTCGCGGCGGGGATCAGCGCGAGGCCGATGACCAGGCCCAGCACCCCGTCGACCAGCGCCGCGGTCGACCAGGCGACGAGGCCCGGCAGGACGCCCAGCGAGGCGGCCGCGCCCTCGCCCAGGTGGTGGATGGTGTCGTAGAGCCAGGGGAACCCCAGGGCCGCCACGCCGTGGGTCAGGATGTTGCCCCCCACCCACAGCATCGCCGCGGTGCCGATGGTGGCGATGGCGGCCATCACGCCCGGCATCGCCTGGACCAGCCGCCGGCCGAGGGCGCGGGTGGTCTCGGCCCCGCCCTCCTGGGCCATCCGCAGGCCGATGTCGTCCATCTTCACCAGCAGCGCCACGGCGCCGTAGACCAGCGCCGTGATCCCGAAGGCCACCACCGCCAGCGCCACCGCCTCGACCCAGAGGGTGTCGGTCTCGATCGCGGCGAGCGAGATGGTCATGATCTCGGCCGAGAGGATGAAGTCGGTCTTGATCGCGCCCGCCACGCGGGTCTTTTCCAGGTGGGCGGCGTCGAGCGACCGGGCCTCCTGCGCATGGGAGTCGGCATGCGGGCTGAGGCCGTGCACGATCTTCTCGGCCCCCTCGAAGCACAGGTAGAACCCGCCCAGCATCAACAGGGGCGTCAGCACCCAGGGCAGGAACGCCTCGAGCAGCAGAGCCGCGGGCAGCAGGATCACCAGCTTGTTGAACAACGAGCCGCGCGCGATCCGCATCACGATCGGCAGCTCGCGCGCCGCGGGGATGCCGTGGATGTACTTGGGGGTGACCGCGGCGTCGTCGATCACCACGCCGACGGCTTTCGAGCCCGCCTTGGCGGTCTGCCCCACGATGTCGTCGATCTGGGTGGAGGCGAGCTTGGCGATCGCCGCCACGTCGTCCAGAAGGGCCAGAAGTCCGCTCATCCCTGCTCCCGTCGGCTGGCGCCCGGCAGGTCGGGCCGGTTCCCCTCACCTAGCGCCCCACGGGCCCGCGATCCAGTGCCGTGGCGGCGCGACGCGCATGAGGGGCGCAGGGGCGCGCGGTCCGGGACCCCGGGGCCGACCCTCCCGCAGGCCGGGGCCGCGCTTCACGAAGCCGTGCTTCCGGTTTTCTTGCCGGTGTGAGGGAGGCGGCGCATGCTGGCCGTCCCCGTTGAGATTTCCGAGATGCCGCCATGACTTCGCGTAGCGCCGCCTGCCTGCTTCTCCCCCTTGTGCTCGCCGGCTGCGCCGGGGCGGGCGTGGTCAGCCAGGTCGACCGTTCGCCGGGCTCGGCCCAGCAGGTCAAGGCGTTCCTCGCCAGCCGGCCGGTGATCTCGGTGGCCGGCTCGCCGCCCGACGGCGCCGCCCCCGCCGCGGTCGCGGCCGCCCTGCGCGCGCCGGCCTCCGAAGGCGGCGCGGCGTTCGCGCTGGCCGGGCCGGGCCAGGATCCGCGCCTGGCGCTGGGCTTTGGCGCCGCCTCGCCCGATGCGCTGTGCGCAGACGGGGGCGGCGGCGTGGGCGGGTCCTCGGCCGACGCGCTCTCGGCCACCGTCGCCTGGTGCGTCGAGGGCGAGGCGCGGGGCAGCGCGCGGGTCACCTCGCGCGCGGTGCTGGGACCGTCCTCGCCGGGGTTCGGCGACCTCTTCGCCTCGACCTTCTCGCAGATGGCCAACCAGCGGCGCTCGGGCGGGGACGGGGCCGGGCGCTAGGACCGCGCTTGCGCGCGATTGATTTTCCCCGCGCCCTCTCCCATATCGATGACTGCGGGTCGCCTGATCGGGGCCCGCCCGTCACGTCGCTTGCGAGAGGACTGGCAATGTCGCGAATGACCTTCGCTTCGCATCCCTTCCTGCTGGGATTCGAGCAACTGGACAGGCTCGTGGAACGCACCGCAAAGGCGTCGAACGACGGCTATCCGCCCTACAATATCGAACAGCGGCGCGAGAACGCCTATCGGATCACCCTGGCCGTCGCCGGTTTTCGGGAGGAGGACCTCCAGATCACCGTCGAGGACGCCCAGCTGGTGATCCGCGGCAAGCAGACCGAGGACATCTCCGAGCGGGTGTTCCTCCATCGCGGCATCGCCGCGCGCCAGTTCCAGAAAAGTTTCGTGCTCGCCGAAGGTGTGGAGGTCGACGGCGCAAGCCTCGAGAACGGCCTGCTGCACGTCGACCTGGTGCGCTCCGAACCGCAGACGGTCGTGCGCACCATCGAGATCACCCGCGGGTGACGCCGTCGAGATCGCCCGCGCGGGCGATCAGGGCCGAGGAGAAGGAGACAGCCATGAGCGACCAGACCCATTCCGCGCCCGGCCTCGAACTGCCGAGCGACATCGTCTACGTGCGCGAGCTGCGCCCGGAGGAGACCGAGAGCCTGCCCGACGGCGCCACCGCCGACGATGCGGGCGAGCCGCGCCGCCTGTTCGCGATCCACGACGCCGAGGGCGCGCGTCTGGCGCTGACCGACGACCGGGACCTCGCCTTCGCGCTGGCCCGCCAGCATGACAAGCAGCCGCTCAGCGTCCACTGAGCGGGGCGCGAGCGCGCTGAGACAATCCGCGCCCCGGGGCCCGTCCCCGGGGCGCGGCGCATTGCGGCCTGGCGAGCCCCTTGCGCCCGCAACGGCGTCGGCGTCTTTCCGGCAATGCGCCTGTCGCGACCGCATGGCATGCTGGTCGCCGAGGTGTGAGGCCGAGGCACGACGCACGCCCGACGCCCCGCCATCCGCGTCGCGGCGCTGGCCTTCGCTCTCGCCTCTCCCGCCGCCGCGGAACCGGAGGGCGCGCGCATGGAACACCGATTGGCCGAGGCCCACGCCGCCGGAGAGCTGGCGGGGCTGCACGGCGTTCTGGTCCTCAAGGACGGCGAGATCTTCGCCGAGGCCTATTTCCCCGGTCAGGACGAGGCCTGGGGCGAGGACCTGGGTCGGGTCGAGCATGGGCCCGACACCCTCCACGACCTCCGCTCGGTGACCAAGAGCGTGGTCGGACTGCTCTATGGCGTCGCCCTCGCCGAGGGGCGCGTACCCCCGCTCGACGCCCCCCTGGTCGAGGCCTTCCCCGAATATCCCGACCTCGCGCAGGACCCGGCCCGCCGCGGCATCCTGATCCGCCACGCGCTGACCATGACCGCCGGGCTCGAGTGGGACGAGAGCCTGCCCTACTCCGACCCGCGCAACAGCGAGATCGCGATGGAGCTCGCGCCCGACCGGCTGCGGTTTGCGCTCGACCGCCCCGTGGCGCATCCGCCCGGCGAGGTCTGGACCTACTCCGGCGGCGCCACGGCGCTGATCGGGGCGGTGATCGCGCGGGGCGTGGGGATGGAGCTCGACGCCTACGCGCAGGCCCGCCTGTTTGCGCCGCTGGGCATCGAGGACTGGGCCTGGACGCGGGGGTTCGACGGCGCGCCCTCGGCCGCCTCGGGCCTGCGGATGAGCGCGCGGGGGCTGGCGCGGCTCGCCCGGATGCTGCTGGCGCAGGGGCGTGGGCCGGACGGGGGGCAACTTGTCCCGGCGGCGTGGATCGAGCAGTCGTTCCGCCCCCGCATCGCCACCGGCCCGGAGGCGTTCGACCCCGGCTACGGCTATTTCTGGTGGACCGCGCCGGGCGAGGCGCCGGTCTGGGCCGCGGGCTTCGGCAACGGCGGCCAGCGTCTGTCGATCAACCGGGGCCTCGATCTGGCGATGATCGTGCTGGCGGGGAACTACAATCGCCCCGACGCCTGGACCTTGCCGGTTGCGATCAGCCGGGACTTCCTCGGCCCGGCGCTCGAGGGGCGCTGAAACGCGAGAGGGCGCGCCGAGGCGCGACCTCTCCGGTCGGGATCTGAGGGGTCGGGCTCTCCCGCCCCGCGCCCGCCACCCACACGCTCCGCGCGCCTACCAGAGAGCCGCGTCGCGCAGCGTGCGCAGCAACAGCGCCGCCGTCAGGCCGCAGAGGGTCAGGACCCCCGCCAGCAGGATCCCGAGGAACCGGAACGGCTTGTCCTCGATCGGAAGCGCCCGCGCGATCTGCCGCCACAGCGCCCCCGTCCAGGGCCGCGGCGCCAGGCGCAGCGTCAGCAGCAGGAGCCACGGGAACCCGGTCAGCAGCGCGGCATAGACCTGCGCTCCCGACAGCGCCCGGAAGGCCAGCGCCGAGACCAGCGTCTCGGGGACCACCGCGACCGCCGTCTCGACCGAGCCGCCGAAACTGCCCGCAAACCGGGCGAAGAGGGCGAAGATCACCGTGCTCAGCGCCATAAGCAGCGCCAGCCTCAGCAGAAGGTCGAGCGCGAGATGCAGCGCGAGGCGCCCCGGCCCCGCGCCCGCCAGCCGCCCGATCCTCGCGCCCGCCACGGTCCAGGAGGCCCAGGTGATCGCGAAGGCCGAGACGAACCCGTTCAGGATCACCTGCCGCAGGACCAGCCGCAGCGAGGCTCCGTCGGTGAGGAAGCTCGCCGGCAGGTCGGGGATCGAAAGGAACCAGATCAGCGTCATCGCCGCCAGCGCCCCGGCCGAGGCCGCCGCCGCCCGCCCCGCGAAACGAGCGAAGGGCGCCTCGGGGCCCAGGACCGCGCGCAGGAACGCCGCGCTCGCCTCCCGCGCGGGGGCCTCGTCGGCAGGTCCGGGGCGGGCGAGCGCCCGCGCCAAGCTCGCTGCGCTGTCCTTGGGCAGACCCGTGTCCCAGGTCCAGGCGACGGCGGCCAGCGCAGCGAAGATCGCGACCCCGGCGGCCAGCGCGATCCCCATCGATGTCAGGAACTCCATAGCGCCCTCCGCCCGGTCCAGGCGATCCGCGGCCCGGCCTTCGTCCAGTCGGGACGTCGGACCCCCGCGCACCCGCGCCGCTCAGCCCAACACGCGCCGCGCCTGGCCATCAGGGACGCCCCTTGCGCCCGGCGCCCGCCCGCCACGCGCGACCCTCGCCGGATCCGCCGCGCCGGCGCCCGGCCCGCGACGGGCGCGCGAGCGGGGGCGCGGCGCGCGCGAAACGGGCGCGCACGGGGGGCAGGTTGGCCGGCCGAGGAAACAGGAAGGCTTGCGGCGCCTCTCAGGCGGCGTCGGTGGTCAGGGTCTCTACCAGGATCGCGTAGAGCGCGTTCGAGTCCTGGGTGGAGCGCAGCTTGGCGCAGCGCCCCTCGTCGCGCAGCAGGCGCGAGACGCGGGCCAGCGCGCGCAGGTGGTCGGCGCCGGCGTCCTCGGGCGCCAGCAGCAGGAACACCAGGTCCACGGGCGCGCCGTCGGCGGCGTCGAAGTCGACGCCTTTCTCGAGCCGCGCGAAATAGCCCATGATCCGCGGGGCCGAGGCCAGCCGCGCATGCGGGATCGCCACGCCGCGGCCCATGGCCGTGGGGCCCAGGCGTTCGCGGTCCATCAGCGCCTCGAACACTTCGCGCGCGTCGAGGTTGAAGCGGTCCGCCGCGCGGGCCGCGAGCTCCTGAAGCAGCTGCTTCTTGCTCGAGGCGCGCAGGGCGGGCGCGAGCGCCTCCGGCCCGATCAGTTGCTCGAGGGTCATAAGCCTGTCTCTCGGTCTGCCGGGAACTGCAGGCGGCCGGCGCTCCCTGCGCCGGCCTCCGCCGGGTTCGACCCGATCTCGCTCACGTTCCGGTTTATTCAGCTGTCGGGAAGATTCGCTGGGTCGATCCACCCGATGTTTCCGTCGGGCCGGCGGAATACCACGTTGATCCCCCCATGGGAATTGTTCTTGAACAGCAGAAACGGCTCGCCCGCCATCTCCATCGCCATCACCGCCTCGCCCACCGTAAGGTCCTGAACCGGGTGGCGCATCTCGGCGATGATCATCGGATCGAGGCTCTCGGGCTCCTCCCAGGTCTCGTCGTGGTGGGCGTCGTCGGCCGAGCTCTGCAGCACGTAGCCCGTCGCCTCGAGCGCCGGAATCGGGTTCGGCCGCTCCTTGTGGTGGTCCTTCAGGCGGCGCTTGTAGCGGCGCAGCTGCTTCTCGAGCCGGTCGCACGCGCTCTCGGCCGCGGCGTAGGGATCGACCGCCTTGCCCTTGGCCTTGGCGACCATCCCCGTCGACAGGTGGGCGGTCGCGTCGCACACCGTCTCGTGCCCGTCGCGCGAGAAGGTCACCACGCTGTCGATTGGATTCTCGGCGTATTTTCCGACGGCTGCGAGAAAACGATCCTCGACGTGCCCGCGCAGGGCTTCGCCGACGTCGATCTGCTTGCCGTTCACCTGGATGTGCATTCTGGCCGACCTCCACTCTTGGCCGCCGAGGGGGGCGGGAAGCCCCCTCCGGCCATCCCGGCCGCCGGGCGATCGGCTGCGCCGCGCCGTAGCGGCCGTGACCTTCAGGTGGGGTGCGCGGGGTCCGTTTGCGAGCGGCGCGGGGTGGATTTCCCGTCGCCTCCCGACCGCCGCGCCCCCTGATCAGGAGGCCGCGGCCGCGGTCTTGAGACGTCTGCGCTGCACCGACGACGGGATGTTCATGCCCTCACGATATTTCGCGACAGTACGTCGCGCAATATCTACCCCGTCGTTGCGGAGAATTGCCGTCAATCGGTCGTCCGAAAGGGTCTTGTGCGGCGGTTCGGCGTCGATCAGCCCCTTGATCCGGTCGCGGATCGCGGTGGCCGAGTGCGCCTCCCCTCCGTCGGTCGAGGCCAGCGCCTGGGTGAAGAACCAGCGCAGCTCGAAAATCCCCCGTTCGCAGGCCAGGTGCTTGCCCGCGGCGACTCGGGAGACCGTGCTCTCGTGCATGCCGATCTCGTCGGCGACCATGCGCAGGGTCATCGGGCGCAGGGCCGATACGCCCTCCTCGAAGAACGCCTCCTGGCGGCGAGCGATCTCGATGGCGACGCGCAGGATGGTGCGGGCCCGCTGCTCGAGGCTGCGCACCAGCCAGCCGCCGGACTGGCGGCATTCGGAGACGAAGGCGCGGGCCTTCTCGTCGCCCCGGGCCAGCGTCGCGGCATAGGCGTTGTCGACCAGCACGCGGGGCAGGGTGTCGGTGTTCAGCTCCACGATCCAGCCGCCCTCGGGGCTGCGCCTGATGAAGACGTCGGGCACGGCGGCGAGCGCGGGGGGGGCTGTGAACTCGCGCCCCGGCCGGGGGTCGAGGGCGCGGATCTCGGCCGCCATCTCCCGCACCTCGCCCTCGTCGAGGCCGCACAGGCGGCTCAGCGCCTTGAAATCGGCCCGCGCCAGCAGCGGCAGGTTGTCGACCATCGCCTGCATGGCGGGGTCGAGCCGGTCCTTCTCGGCCAGCTGCAGGGCGAGGCATTCCGCGAGGCTGCGCGCCCCGATGCCCGCAGGCTCGCACTGGTGGAGGAGGGCGACGGCGTCCTCGAGCACCTGCTCCGAGACGCCCAGCCGGCGGGCGGCCTCGTCGGCCTCGATGCGCAGGTAGCCGGCCTCGTCGATGTCGGCGGCCAGCGCCATGGCGGCGTTGGTGGTGGTGCGCGGGGCCCGGATCAGCGAGAGCTGGGCGGCCAGATGCTCGATCAGCGTGGTCTCGGCGCCCAGCGTCTCCTCGAGCGGGGGCAGCTCGGCGGCCGCGCCGCCCGAGCCCGGTCGCGCCACGGGGGCGGTCCAGGTGGAGGCGGGGGCGGCCTCGCCCAGCCCCTCGCGCCGGCCCGAGGCGTCGGCGTCGTAGAGCTGCTCGGCGCCGGTCTCGTACTGGGTCGAGCTGTCGGCGGCCCCGTCGCGCAGGGCGGTGTCGGCGCTGGCCAGCCGCTCGGTCGTCTCGCGTCTGGGATCGGGGGTCTCGGGCCCGGTCTCGGCCTCCGGCGCGCGGTCGAGCAGCGGATTGCGCTCGATCGCCTCGTCCACGAAGCGGCCGAGCTCCAGGTTCGACATCTGAAGCAGCTTGATCGCCTGCTGCAGCTGGGGCGTCATCACCAGCTGCTGCGACGTGCGCAGTTCAAGGCGCGGTCCGATCATGCGGCCGTCGCTCCCACCCCGGTCTCTCCCCTCGCGGCGCCCCCCGGGGGGCGCCGATCAAGGACCGGGCAGGTCCCTGCGTCGCGTCAGATGCGGAACCCCTCGCCGAGATAGACCCGGCGGACATCCGCGTCCGCGACCACCTCGTCGGGGTCGCCGCTCATCAGGACGTGACCCTCATGCAAGATGTATGCCCGGTCGATGATGCCCAGAGTTTCGCGCACGTTATGGTCGGTGATCAAGACCCCGATGCCCCGGTCCTTGAGGTGCGACACCAGCGTCCGGATCTCGCCCACCGCGATCGGGTCGACGCCGGCGAAGGGTTCGTCGAGCAGCACGTAGGCGGGATCCGAGGCGAGGCAGCGGGCGATCTCCACCCGCCGCCGCTCGCCCCCCGACAGCGCCTGGGCGGGGGTGCGCCGCAGGTGGGTGATCGAGAACTCGGCCAGCAGCTGGTCGAGGCGGGTGTTGCGCTGGGCGCGGTGGGCGACATGCAGCTCGAGCACGGCGAGGATGTTCTCCTCGACCGTCAGCCCGCGAAAGATGCTCGCTTCCTGAGGCAGATAGCCCAGTCCGAGGCGGGCGCGGCGATACATCGGCAGCTCGGTCACGTCCGAGCCGTCGATCTCGATCACGCCCGAGTCCGCCGGCACCAGGCCGGTGATCATGTAGAAGCAGGTGGTCTTGCCGGCGCCGTTGGGGCCCAGCAGGCCCACGACCTCGCCGCGGCACAGCGACAGCGAGACGTCGCGCACCACCGGCCGCCGCCGGTAGGCCTTGCCGATCGAGCGCACCGTCAGCCCGCCCGCCGCCGGGCGGGCCGCAACCTCGCCCGCAGCCGGGCGGGCCGCAACCTCGCCCGCAGCCGGGGGGGCCGCAACCTCGCCCCCAGCCGGATGGGCCGCATAGCCGGCCGAGGTCGCGCGGAAGCCGGTCTCGCCGTCGGCCATGACGTTCAGCCGCCGTTCTGCGCGGGGGGCGAGAACACGCTTTTGACCCGCCCGCCGGAGATCTCGCCGACGCCGGCGTTAAGATCGATTCGCAGGTTCTCGCCCGAGATGGCGTTCTCGCCCTGGGTCAGCACCACGTTGCCGCCCATGGTCACCACGCCGCCCGAGACGTCGTATTCCGCCCACTCGCCCCTCGCCGTCTCGGCGCCCGAGCTGAGGAACACCTCGCCCTCGGCGCGCAGGCTGTCGATCTCGCCGGTTCCCGGCGCGGCCTCTCCGCCGCCTCCCGCGCCGCCGCCGTAGTTCACGGTGACCTTGTTTGCGGTCAGGCGCAGCGTGCCCTGGCCGGCCACGACCTCGCCGGTGAAGGTGGCGGTCTGGGCCTGGTTGTTCACGGCCAGGCTGTCGGCGGTGATCTCGATGGGCTGGTTGGAATCGTGCTTGAACGATCCGAAGGGATTGTCCCCCGACTGGGCCGTTGCGGCGCTTGCGGCCAGCGTGGCGGCCATGGCGAGGGCGGCGACCCGATGGCGCGGCGCCAATTCGAAGCTCATGCTCGACGTCCCGTATCGCGGGGCCTGCGCGCAGGATGCGCGGCGGCGGCCCGTTTCCCCCTGGCCTCGCGGTCTCATTCGACCTCGGCCGCCGGCTTCCAGGTGACCCGGACGCCGTTCTCGAACCAAAGATAGTCGCCCGGAGGGAGCCCGCCAAGCGTCTCCGACCGGGAGGTTTCCGTCTCGCCGTCCGCGCCGGCTCCGGATCCGGTCCCTGACCCCGCCTCCGGCGCGGCCTCGACCCGCCGCGCGCGGAACGACCCGGACTCGATCGAGCCGGCCGGCCCGCTCGCGCTGACCGGGCCGGGGGCCTCGGCCTCGCCGCGCTTTAGGTCGGCCTCGACGCGCTCGGTGGTGACCTCGTAGCCGTCCGAGGTGGTCATCTTCACCGCCCCCTCCAGCGCCAGCGCCTGGGACTTGGGGTGGAGGGCGCCGCGCAGGGCCGCGATGTCGATCCGCCGACCCTCGGCCTGGGTGAAGGCGGCGCGGGGGGCGTCAAGCTCGACCCGCGTGGGGTCGGGGCCGTCGGGGGTGGCCATCTCGGCCTCGACCACGAAGGGCTCCCCCTGCGCGGTCGACCCCTCGAACCGGGGGCGAGAGACCGACAGCCCCTCGCCCAGCTTGATCAGGTCGGCCGAGGAATAGACCAGCCCCAGGTCCAGATTGTCGCGGCCGGGCAGCAGGAAGATCGCCGACAACAGCGCCAGCGCCAGCAGCGGCAGGCCGATCTTCAGCCGCCGCACCAGCCGCGAGTAGGCCGAGACGTCGCGACGCGGGGCGGGGGGCATGGCCTCACCCCCCCGCGCCGGCGCCGCCGTCGACGCCGGCGCGCAGGCAGTCGTGGACGTGGATGATGCCCACCGGGGCGGGGCCCGCGGCGGGGTCGGCCACGAAGATGCACAGCACCGGACGCTCGCGCCGGTTCATCAGCGCCAGCGCCTCGGAGGCGAGCGCGTCGGGCCGGATCGTGCGCGGATCGCGCGAGCAGACCTCGGCGGCCCGACGCTCCAGCAGTCCGTCCATGTTGCGCCGGAGGTCGCCGTCGGTGATCGCCCCGATCAGCGCGCCGTCGGCGCCGGTCACGCCGGCGATGCCGAAGCCCTTCTGGCTCATGGTCAGCAGCACGTCGGACATCGCCGCGTCCTCGGGCACCAGCGGCATCTCGGCGCCCGCGTGCATCACGTCGCGCACCTTGATGAGCTGCGCGCCCAGCTTGCCGCCGGGGTGGAAGACCCGGAAGCCCTCGGCGGTGAACTGCCGGCGCTCCATCAGCGCCACGGCCAGCGCGTCGCCCAGCGCCAGCGCCAGCGTGGTCGAGGTTGTGGGCGCGAGCCCGACCGAGCACGCCTCGGGCGCGCGGGGCAGCAGCAGGGCCACGTCCGATTGGGTCAGCAGCGCCGATTCGGGGCGGGAGGCCATCCCGATCAGCGGGATCGCGAAGCGCTTGCAGTGGGCGATCACGTCCGCCAGCTCCGGCGTGCCGCCCGAGTTCGACAGCACCAGCGCCACGTCCGCGCGGGTCAGCATCCCGAGGTCCCCGTGGCTGGCCTCGGCCGGGTGCAGGAAGAACGAGGGCGTGCCGGTCGAGGCCAGGGTGGCCGCGATCTTGCGCCCCACATGCCCCGACTTGCCCATGCCGCAGACCACGATCCGGCCCTCGCAGGCCAGCATCATCTCGATCGCGTCGGCGAAGCTGTCGCCCAGGGTCTGCGCGAAGCCCGTCAGCGCCTCGGCCTCGAGCCGCAGGACGCGGCGGCCGATCTCCATGTCTCTGGCGCGCGCCTCGGCGGGCGGGCGGCTCTGGGTCTGGGTCACGGGCGGTCCGCCTTCTCCGGGGGGCTCAGTGGGCGAAGATATCCTCTTCCGGCCAGCCCGCGAGATCGAGGGCCGCCCGGTCCGGCAGGAAGTCGAAGCAGCGGGCCGCGATTTCAAGGCGCCCCTCGCGTTCGAGCCGGGTTTCCAGCTCCGCCTTCAGCCGGTGCAGGTGCAGCACGTCGGAGGCCGCATACTCGAGCTGCGCCGCGCTCAGCGCCTCCGCGCCCCAGTCCGAGCTCTGCTGGACCTTGGACATGTCGACGTCGAGCAATTCTGCGCACAGGTTCTTGAGGCCGTGCCGGTCGGTGTAGGTGCGCACCAGCTTGGAGGCGATCTTGGTGCACCACACGGGCCGCGCCAGGACGCCCCAGCGATGCGCCATCACGGCGATGTCGAAGCGCCCGAAATGGAACAGCTTCAGCACGTTCGGATCGGCGAGCATCTTTTCGAGGTTCGGCGCGCGGGGGGCGTCGAGGGGGATGCGCACCACATGTGCGTCCCCGTCGCCGGCCGAGAGCTGCACGACGCACAGGCGGTCGCGATGCGGGCGCAGGCCCATGGTCTCGGTGTCGATGGCCACCACGGGGCCCAGGTCGAGCCCGTCGGGAAGGTCGCCTTCGTGGGAATGGACGGTCATCGCGCGCCTCCGGCGTTCCGAGCCGTCACCCCGGCCCGCGTCGGCGCCGGTCATGCCCGCTGGCGGCGCGAAGATCAACCGGGACGGCGATTCGGGGCGGTCTCGGAGCTGCCGGGGTGAGAGCCCTCGTCGCCCGTGTGGAAGGGCCGCCGACAGCGCTCGAGGCTGACGCCGAAACGCGCGGAGCAGCTCTCCATCAGGGCGTCGCCCTCGACGCCCATGTGGTCCAGCGGGGTGGAGGCGAGGATCTCGCGGCGGGCGCCGGGCTCCTCTCTCGCGACGGCGACGACCTTGAGCGTCGGAGCCATCGGCGGGGGCGCTTCGGAGCGAGAGGGGGAGGAGACATCAGGGGCCCGAAACGCGACCGCCCCGCCGAGGGTGACCTCGGCGGGGCGGAAGCGACTGGTGCCCAGGAGAAGACTCGAACTTCCACTTCCATACAGAAACCAGCACCTGAAGCTGGCGCGTCTACCAATTCCGCCACCTGGGCAGGTGTCGTGGAGCGGGGATTTATTGGGTGGCGCGGGGGGTGTCAACAGGGTGCGCACGGATTTTCCGAGCAAGGCGCGAGCCGGCCCGCGCTCTCCCGCCGCAGGGCCCCTGCGGCCGCTGCGGCGCCCGTCCTCCGAGGCTCCGGCGCGGGTTCGGACGAGGGGAGCGACCGACTCGGCCCGAGGGACGGCGGCCGGCCCGGCGCCGGGGTGCGGCGGCCGGCTCGGCAGGGGGTCAGCGGCGCAGGGGGCGAAGGTCGCGGCCCTCGCGCAGCCACAGGCGGCCCTCGGGCAGGTCCAGCTTCACGCCGCCGATCTCGCGCCGGAAACGGCCCTGCGTCAGGCGGAAGGCCTCGCCGGCCAGCAGGCTGCGGCCCTGCTCGGTGCGCCGCAGCTTTGCGCCGCGCAGGCTGCGGGCGGCGCCCTTCCACTCGACCGCCGCGGGGGCGACCTCGGGATCGGCCAGTTCGCCCAGCAGCCGGGCCAGCCACAGGTCGCCCAGCCGGTCGGGTCCGACGTTGGCGCGCAGGGCCGCGCCCAGGATCTTCGCGGCGGGCGTCCAGTCGTCGCCGGTCGCGGCCAGCAGCAGCGCATCCTCGCGCGCCAGCCCCGACTCGGCGTCGGGGAAACGCGCCAGCCGGGCGGCCAGCGCCGCGGCGACGCCGGGCAGGGGCCAGGCGCCGGGCGGGCGGGCGGCCAGCCGCGCAAGGTCCGAGGGGTCGGTCGCCGTCACGGCCGTCCAGATCTCGTCCAGCGCCTCGGCCATCGGGGCCGCCGGGCGCGCGGGCGGCGGGGCGGCCAGCGTCGCCCGCGGCAGCGCGGCCAGCCCCTGCGAGACGCCGCCCCCCTCCACGGCCGGGTCCATCGCCTCGGGGCCCGCGTGGACGCGCACGCTCAACCGCGCGAGCGCGCCCTCCTGCGCCGCGATCCGGGCGAGGAAGGCCAGGGCGAGGATCTCCTGCAACGAGGCGGCCATGGCGAACTCGGCCTGCTCGGCGCCGGCCAGCCCCCGGCGCAGGGCGGCGAGGTCGGCGGGGATCGCCGCGCCCGGCTCGGGGACCTGCGGCCCGGGGGCGGAGACGGGCGGGCCTTTGAGCGTCGCGGTCCAGAACCCGGCCCGCGCCTCGGCCCAGGCGGCGTCCTCGCCCGGCCCCTCGAGCCCGCCCAGCGGCCCGCAGGAGAGCTCGTCGCGCAGCGGGGCTGCGCCCGGCCGTCCGGCCGCGGCCAGCGCCCCGCAGGCCCCGTCGCCCAGCGCCAGGAGCAGGCTCGCGCCCGGGCTGTCGCCGGATTCAGGAGGCTCGGGGGGAAGGATCGCGCGATCTGCCATGAAGGTCCCCTGCGGATTCGTCGAATTGCCGCCTTGTTCCGGCGCGCCCCGGAGACTAGAGGAAAACCGTGGCCGCGTCCGGGCGCCCGCGCCCGCGCGCCGCGTGAATTTCCGACCGTCTCCCCCCCAGGGCGGAGGTCCGGTCCGCAGCAGCATCGGGAGAGCCAGGCGCATGACCCAGTCCGCCCCTCTGGTGACCATCTTCGGCGGCTCCGGCTTCGTCGGCCGCTATGTCGCCCAGCGCATGGCCCGCCGCGGCTGGCGGGTCCGCGCCGCGGTGCGCCGCCCGAACGAGGCGATGTTCCTGCGCCCCTACGGCGATGTCGGCCAGGTCGAGCCGGTGCAGGCCAACATCCGCGACGACGCCTCGGTGGCCAAGGCCTGCAGGGGCGCAACCGCGGTGGTCAACTGCGTGGGCATCCTGGCCGAGGTCGGCAAGCAGTCGTTCCAGTCGGTGCAGGCGCAGGGCGCCGCCCGGGTGGCGAAGGCCGCGGCCGAGGCCGGGGCGCAGAGCTTCGTGCAGATCTCGGCCATCGGCGCCGATGCGCAGGGCCCGTCCGACTACGCCCGCACCAAGGCCGCGGGCGAGAAGGCGGTGCTCGACGCCTTTCCCGGCGCGGTGATCCTGCGGCCCTCGGTGATCTTCGGGATGGAGGACGAGTTCTTCAACCGCTTCGCCGCCATGGCCCGCATGTCCCCGGTGCTGCCGATCACCGGCGGGACCTCGAAGTTCCAGCCGGTCTATGTGGGCGACGTGGCCGAGGCCGCCGCCAAGGCCGCCGCCGGCGAGGCGCCGGGCGGGATCTACGAGCTCGGCGGCCCCGAGGTCGCCACCCTGCGCGCCCTGATCGAGCGGATGCTCAAGATCACCCGCCGCCGCCGGATGATCGTGGACCTGCCGGCCGGGCTCGCCGGCATCCCCGCCTCGATGCTCGGCTTCGCGCAGTCGCTGACCGGCGGGCTCTACGTCAACAAGACGCTGACCGACGACCAGATCGCGCAGCTGGGCGTGGACAATGTCGTGGCCGACGACGCCAAGGGCCTCAAGGACCTCGGCATCGACCCGACCTCGATGGAGGCGATCCTCGAGAGCTATCTCTACGCCTACCGCCCGCAGGGCCAGTACTCCCGCCTGACCGAGAGCGCCAAGAACATGCGCGGCGCCTGAGACGGCCCCGCCGGATCGCGAAACGGCCGCGGAGGGGCGCCCTCCGCGGCCGTTTTCGTGCCGGCATGGCGCATTGAAATGCGCCCTACGCGCGACGGGGGAGGTCGGCGGCCTCGTCCACGTCGCAGAGCGTGTCGGCGACGCCCACGCGGCGCCCGCCCAGCGTGTCGAGGCTGTCGGAGAGCGCGTGCGGGCCGGACCAGCGCACGCCCTGGAAAAGGCCCGCGGGCAGGGCCGCGCCGTTGCGCGCGCCCACCAGCCAGAAGCCGCCGTCGACGGCGGGGCCGAACACCGCCTCGGCCCCGCCCAGCGCGCGCAGGGCGCGGGCCAGAACGGCGGGCGTCGCGCCGGGGATGTCGGATCCGATCAGCAGCACCGGGCCGCGCCAGCGCGCCCGCCCCGCACCCGGTCCGCGCAGCGCGCGCGCCATGCGCGCCCCCAGGTCGCCCGGCCCCTGCGCGAACCGGCGCAGGCCGGGGGGGAAGGCGCGGGTGGTCAGCCCCTCGGCGTCGGGGGAGACGGCGAGCGCCAGGTCGAAACGGGGATCGCGGGCCAGCCGGCGCAGGCAGGCCCGCGTCTGCGCGCGATACCAGCGCGCCGCCTCGATCGGGCCGACGCCGCGGGCGAGGCGGGTCTTCACCCGGCCCGGCCGCGGGGTCTTGGCAAACACGATCACCGTAGGGCGCGGGGCGCCGGGACGCACGCGCGCGGGGCCGGGGGGCGGAGCGCCCCGCCTAGCGGGCATAGCGGCGGGCCAGCCGCTCGGGGCTCGCGCCCAGGAAGTAGAGGGCGAGGGTGCTCAGGTTCCGCCAGCCGCGGCGCAGCCAGCCCTCGGCCCGATAGCGGCGCGCGGAGGTGGTCGCCTCGGCGCCCAGCGGCGACAGGGGCAGGCGCCGCGCGAGGCTGACGTCCTCCATCAGCGGCTGGTCGGGATAGCCGCCGGCGCGCCGGTAGACCGCGGCGCGCACCAGCAGCCCCTGGTCGCCATAGGGCAGGCCCAGGCGCCGGGCGCGGAAATTGGCCCAGGCGGCGACGAGGGCGGCCGGCGCGCCGCGCGCGTCGAAGCGCAGGCGGAAGAAGCCGGCGCGGTCGGGGGCGGCCTCCATGTGGCGGCGCACCGCCTCGGACCAGCCGGGGGAGAGGACCGTGTCGGCGTGCAGGAACAGCAGCCACTCGCCGCGCGCGGCCTCGGCCCCGCGGGCGAGCTGGCCGCCGCGCCCCGGGGGACCCACGATCAGCTCGGCCCCCGCGGCGTCGGCCACTTCGGCGATGGCGTCGCGCGAGCCGCCGTCGGTGAGGATCACCTCGCGGATCAGCCCCTCGGTCAGGGCGGTGGCGAGCGCGCCAAGGCAGGGGCCCAGCTCGTCCGCGGCCTCCAGCGTGGGGATCACGATCGACAGCGGCGCGGGCATCAGCCGACCCGGCCCCAGCGCATCGCCGCCAGGCCCGCCAGCCCGGCCGCCCCGATGATCCCCGCCAGCGGCAGCACCGTGCCGTCCCAAAGCTCCGCCATCACCGCCCCCAGCGCCACCCCGCACAAGGTCCCCGACGCCGACAGCACCGAGGAGGCCGAGCCCGCCCGGTCGCCCATCGGCGTCAGCCCCATCGACAGCAGGTTGCCGAACAGGATCCCGAACAGCGCCAGCGTCGGCCCCAGCCATAGCATGAACAGGACCAGCGGCGGGACCCCGTCGAAGACCGTGGCGAAGACCGCGGCCCCGCCCAGCCCCGAGACCGCCCACAGGGTCAGCGCCCCGCGGGTCAGCCGCTCGGCCCCCAGGCGCGTCACCAGCCGCGAGTTGGCGAAGCTCACCACTCCGAAACAGGCCGAGATGCAGCCGAAGGCCAGCGGCAGACCCCAGTCCAGCCCGTAGATCCCCCCCAGCACCGCATGGGCCGAGCTGAGGAAGGTGGCGAAGGCCCCGAACACCGCCGCGATCGCGATCACCGAGGCCAGCATCGCCCGGATCCGCAGGATCTCGAGGAAGGTCCGCGCCACCGCGGCGGGAGAGATCGGGCGCCGCGCGGCCTCGGTCAGCGTCTCGGGCTGGGCGATGTGGAACCACACGGTCGTGGCCAGCGCCTGCAGCGCGGTCACCGCGAAGACCCAGCGCCAGTGCGCGAACTCGACCATCAGCTGGCCGAAGATCGGGGCGGTGAACACCATCAGCACGAAGGCCGTGTTGGTCAGCGAGACCACCCGCGCCATCTCATCGCCCGAGAACCGGTCGCGCATGATCGCATAGCTGACCACCCGCAGCCCGCCGGTGCCGAAGCCCTGCAGGAAGCGCGCCGCCACCAGCCAGCCGAAGCTCGGCGCCAGCGAGGCCAGCAGCCCGCCCGCCAGCGCCACGGCCATGCCCACGAAGATCGCCGGCCGCCGTCCCCAGCGGTCCGAGACCGGCCCGAGGCAGAGCTGCGAGCAGGCCATCCCGAGGAACATCGCCAGGATCGCCCATTGCGGATCGCTGCCGCCCTCGATCCCGAAGCCCGCGGCGATGGCGCCCAGGGCGGGGATCACGATGTCGACGGCGAAGGCGTTCATCGCCCCCAGCGCCGCCATCAGCAGCACGAAGCCCGCCGCCGCCTTCTCGGGACCCGAGGCGGGGCCGCCTTGCGGCTGCCGGCGAGCCGTGGCGGCGCCCAGGCCCGAGGGGCGGGGCGCGTGGCCGGCGGCCTCGGCGCGGGGGGGCGGCCGCTCGCTCATGCCTCGCCCTTCCCATGGCTCTCGCGGCCCAGGCCGCCCCAGCGCATCGCGGCCAGTCCGGCGACGCCCGCAAAACCCAGCATCCCGGCCAGCGGCAGCACCGTGCCGTTGAAGATCCCCGACGTCAGCGCCCCCAGCGCCACGCCGGCCAGCGTCCCCGAGGCCGCCAGCGCCGAGGAGGCCGAGCCCGCCCGATCCCCCAGAGGCGCCAGCGCGGTCGCCAGCAGGTTGCCGTAGAGGATCGCGAACATCGAGAGCGTCGGCGAGAGCCAGACCAGCAGCAGCCACAGCGGCGGCACGCCCTCGAAGGCCAGCGCGAAGACGATCAGCCCGGCCGTGCCCGAGACGGCCCAGCTGGTCAGCCCGATGCGCGCCATCCGCGGCGCCCCCAGCCGCACCACCAGCCGCGCGTTGACGATCGCGGCGATCACGAAGAACGCCGTCATCGCTCCGAACACCGCCGGCAGGCCCCAGCCGAGGCCGTAGACCTCGCCGAAGATCGGCTGGGCGGAGCTGAGGAACGTCGCCAGCACCCCGAAGCTGACCGCCATCGCCATCGCCGCCCCCATCGCCGGGCGCATCCGCAGCACCCCGGCATAGGTCGAGAGCACGGCGCGCAAGGCCAGCGGGCGGCGATGGGCGGGGTCCAGCGTCTCGGGTTGCAGCAGGTGGAACGCGACGGCCGTGGCCACCGCCTGCACCGCGGTCAGCGCGAGGCCGAGGCGCCAGTGCGCGAACTCGACGATCAGCTGGCCGACCACGGGGGTGAAGAACATGATCAGCTCGAAGATCAGCGCCTGCAGCGAGACCACCCGCGCCATCCGGTCGCCCGAGCACTGGTCGCGGATGATCGCGAGGCCCACCACCCGCAGCCCGCCCGCGCCCAGCCCCTGCAGCAGGCGGGCGGCGATCAGCGTCTCGAACGTCGGCGCGGCGGCGGCCGCGAGCCCGCCGATGAAGGCCAGCGCCAGCCCCAGGAACGCCGCGCGCCGCCGCCCCCAGGCGTCGGCGACAGGCCCCAGCACCAGCTGCGAGACGGCGGCGCCGGCGAACATCGCCAACACGGTCCACTGCGCGCCCTCGCCGGGCGCGAGCTGGAAGCTCTGCGCGATCAGGCCCTGCGCGGGGATCACGATGTCCACCGCCACGGCGTTGGTCGCCCCCAGCGCCGCCATCAGCGCCACGAAGATCAGCGAGGTCCGGCCCTCGTCCACCCCGCGGGGCCGCGCGTCCGAGCGCGCCGCGGCCAGCGCCATGCCCGAGGGGCGGGGAGAGCGTCCCGCAGCCTCGGGCGGCACCTCGTGACGGCGCGCCTGCGCGGGCGGTCGGCCCTCGTCCGGCGCAGGGGTCGAGGGCCGAGCCGACGTCGGCTGCGCCGAGGCGGCCGCCTCGCGTCCGGGCTCGGCGCCCGGGCGGCGGTCCTGGTCGTCGCCGGGGTCTCGCGTCACGAGAACCCTTCCTGGAAGCGCACCGGCTCGCCGCCGCGGGGGGCGAGGAGCTGGTCCTCCCACATCACCCGACGGCCGCGGATCATCGTGCCCACGGGCCAGCCCTGCACCTCCATCCCCGCGTAGGGGGTCCAGCCGCAGCGGCTCTCGATCCAGTCGTTCTCGATGGTGCGGCGGGCCTTCAGGTCGACGATGGTGAAGTCGGCGTCGTAGCCCGCCGCGATGCGCCCCTTGCCGGCAATTCCAAAGATCCGCTGCGGGCCGTGGCTGGACAGGTCCACGAAGCGCTGCAGGCTGAGCCGGCCCTTCGCCACATGGTCCAGCATCACCGGAACCAGCGTCTGCACGCCCGGCATGCCGGAGGGCGTGGCCGGGTAGACCTTCTCCTTGGCCTCCATCTCGTGGGGGGCGTGGTCGGAGCCGAGCACGTCGATCACGCCGCGCCGCAGCCCGTCCCAGACGCCCGCCCGGTGCGAGGCGTCGCGCACCGGCGGGTTCATCTGGATCAGGGTCCCCAGGCGGGCGTGGTCCTCGGTGGTGAAGGTCAGGTGGTGGGGGGTGGCCTCGCAGGTCACCAGGCCCTTGTTGGCCTGCAGCATCGGGATCTCGTCGGCGGTCGAGATGTGCAGGATGTGGATGCGCCGGTTGGTCTCGCGCGACAGGCGGATCAGCCGCTCGGTGCACAGGCGCGCGGCCTCGGCGTCGCGCCACACGGGGTGGGAGGTCGGATCCCCCTCCACCCGCAGATGCTTGCGGTCCTCGAGCCGGAACTCGTCCTCCGAGTGGACGGCGACGCGGCGGCGGCCGTGGGCGAGCACCTGGCGCACGTCGTCGTCGCCCGCCACCAGCAGCGTGCCGGTGGAGCTGCCCATGAACATCTTGATGCCGGCGCAGCCCTCCAGCCGCTCGGCCTCCGCCAGCAGCTCGACATTGCCGGGCGAGGCGCCGAACCAGAAGCCGAAGTCGCAGGCCATCCGCGCGCGGCCCCGCGCGATCTTGTCGGCGAGCGCCTCGTAGGTGGTGGTGGTGGGGTTGGTGTTGGGCATCTCGAAGACGGCCGTCACCCCGCCCATCACCGCGGCGCGGGCCCCGCTCTCGAGGTCTTCCTTGGTCTCGGCGCCGGGCTCGCGGAAATGCACCTGGCTGTCGATGACGCCGGGCAGGATGTGCAGGCCCGCGCAGTCGATCGCCTCGCCGGCCGAGAGATGCGCAAGGTCGCCGATGTCGACGATCTTTCCGTCCCGGACGGCCACGTCGGCGAGCCCGATTCCGTCGTGGTTCGCCACCGTTCCGTTCTTGAGGATCAGGTCGGGGGCGGTCATGGCGGGCTCCATTGTTCTGGCAGGCTCTTCCCTCTAGCAGCGCCGGCGCGGTGAGGCGAGCGGGGCGAGGCGCGAATGCGCGGCGCGGGGCCGGGCGAGCCGCCGAGCGGGGCGTGCGCCGGCGCTTGCGAACCCCTATGTTGCCTGCAGCGACGATCTCGACGAACGGAGTCTTCCCATGCCCTCTGCCGCCTCTCTCTCCGGCCTGGTCCCCGCGCGCGTCCTGCTGCGCCTGACCGGCGCCGAGGCGCGCGGCTTCCTGCAGGACCTGGTGACCAACGACATCCGCCAGGCGAGCGAGACGCGCGCGGTCTACGCCGCCCTGCTGACGCCCCAGGGCAAGTACCTGTCGGACTTCTTCGTGCTGGGCGAGGGGCCCGAGACCTTGCTGATCGACGTCTCCCGCGACCAGGCCCAGGCGCTGGGTCAGCGGCTGGCCATGTATCGCCTGCGCCGCCAGGTCGGGATCGAGGTCGCGCCCTTCGGCGTCGCTCTGCTGTGGGGCGACGCCGCGCCCGAGGCGCCGGAAGGCGCGCGGCTGGTTCCCGATCCGCGCGACCCGCGACTGGGCTGGCGGCTCTACGCCCCCGATCCCGCCGCGGCGCTCGAGGGGCTGGGCGCGGCGCCGGCCGAGCCCGCCGCCTACGACGCCCTGCGCATCGCGGTCGGGGCGCCGGAAAGCGGGCTGGAGCTGACCCCCGACACCTTCGTGCTCGAGGCCGGGTTCGAGCGGTTGAACGGCGTCGACTTCCGCAAGGGCTGCTATGTCGGCCAGGAGATCGTCGCCCGCATGAAGCACAAGACCGAGCTGCGGCGCGGGCTGGTGCGGGTCTCGGTGGACGGGGAAGCGGCGCCGGGGACCGAGGTGCTGTCGGAGGACGGACGCGCGGCCGGCACCCTGCACACGGTCGCCGGGGGCGAGGGGCTGGCGCACCTGCGGCTCGATCGCGCCGGGGGCGAGCTGACCGCCGGAGCGGCCACGCTGCGCGTGATCTGAGCCGGGAGCCTCGCGAGGCGGGGCTCGCTCGGGCCTCGCGCCTGAGGCGCGGCTCCGGCCTCGCGCCTGCGGCGCGGCTCCGGTCTCGCGCCTGCGGCGCGGCTTCGGCCTCGCGCCTGCGGCGCGGGGAAGACGCTTCCGAACTCACCAGAGAACAGAGCCCGCGCCTGTCCTCCGAAGCCGTCCCTCGCTGTTGATGCCTGAGCGACTCGCCCGGCCCGGTCAAGGACAAGCCCCCTTCGGGGGTC
>NZ_CAXBOD010000061.1:0-25682 GCF_963977235.1 uncultured Albimonas sp. | reverse complement strand
GGCCGCGCCTGTCCTCCGAAGCCGTCCGTCGCTGTTGATGCCTGAGCGACTCGCCCGCAGGGGTCAAGGACAAGCCCGCCTGCGGCGGGTCGCGTGCCGCGATCCCTGACCCCTGCGGGCGAGTCGCTCTTCACGGCATCAGCGACGGACGGCTCCGGAGAACAGGCGCTTCGCGAGGGGTGTTCGGGCGGCGCGCCTGGGGCGGGCGGAACGGTGGGGGACGCCGCGGGCGGAGGTTCGGGGTTGGCGAGCGGGGGGTGCGCGGCGCCCCGGTCAGGGGCGGAAGAGGGCAACGAGGCGGGCGCGGGCCTCGGGGGCGGCGCGGCGGTTGAAGGCGGGGGCGACCTGGGCGTCCCAGAAATGGCCGGTGGCGCGCAGGGCGGCGGCGATGTCGGCCTCGTCGTGACGCGGGTCGCCCAGGAACAGCCGCGGCATCGGCAGCAGGCGGTCGGACCAGGGGCCGCCGGCCTCTCGGCTGACGGCCCGCCCCGTGCGCGGGCTGATCCAGGCAAGATCGGCGTTGGGGCCCGCGGCGCCGGTGACCGCGCAGCACGAGAGGTCCAGGCCGTAGCCGAGCTCGCGCAGCAGGCCCAGCTCCCACAGCGCATAAAGCGCCGGCCAGTCGGCATCCGTGCCCAGCGCGTCGACCAGTTGCAGGGTGCGGGCGTAGAGCTCGGGGTGCGGCTCGCGCTCGGGCAGGAAACTCACCAGAAGGGCGCTGATCGCGCCCATCGCGGACAGCGAGCGGCGGTCGGACATGATCGCGGCGGCGCGGGAGCGGGCGGGCTCGACCCGCCAGGAGCCCATGTGCTCCTCGAGCCGCGCGCGCCACTCGACCGAGAGCTGGGCGCCGGGCTGCAGCACCGGGGCCATGCGCCGAGAGCCGCCGCCGGGCGCGACGCCGGCGTGGCGGCCGTGCTCGGCGGTCAGCACCTCGAGGATCGCGGCGCCCTCGCCATGGCGGCGCACCGCGAGCAGCAGGCCCTCGTCGCGCCAGGTGGTGGCCATGGTCAGTCCGCGGCCGCGATCATCTCGATCTCGACCAGGAACTCGGGGCGGGTGAAGCCCGAGACGATCACCAGGGTCGAGGCGGGGGGCGTGGGCAGGTCGGTCACGAAGGCGTCGCGGGCGGCCATGTAGCCGGCCATGTGCTCGCGCGCGGTGACGAAGGCGTTCAGCCGCACGACGTTGGCGGGCGTCATGCCGGCCTCGGCCAGGATCTCGGCGAGGTTGGCGAAGCAGCGGGCGGCCTGCGCCTCGGCGCCCTCGGGGAGCGTGTCGTCGGGGGCGAGTCCGAGCTGGCCCGAGGCGAACAGCAGACGCGCCCCGGCGGCGACCTCGACCGCGTGGGAGTAGCGGGCGAAGGGGGGGCGGATCGAAGGCGGGGTGATCGGGATCATGCGCGGGGCTCCTTGGGGACGGGGCATCATCCGGGGCCGGGGGGCGGACGTCCAGCGACGATGCGCCGGGCCCGTCCCCGAGGGCGCCTCGTCCGCCGAGCGCGGCGCGGTCAGCGGATGCGCGCGATGCGGCGGCGGACGCGGGCGAGGAAGGCGAGGCGACGACCCTCGGGGACCGTGTCCATCGCGTGCAGGCCCAGCCAGAAGGTCCGGCAGGTCGGCGCGCAGCACGACCGCAGGCCGCGCAGGATGATGCGCCGGCCCGGCTGGCCCATGAACCGCCACAGCCACCACGAGGAGCCCAGCGTGCTGACCTGGCCGATCAGGCGGATGTTGGTCAGGCCCGGGCGGATGCCCCGGGTCCGGGTCGGCATCTTGAAGGCCACGTGGGGCACGAAGACCCGGTCGAGCCAGCCCTTGAGCATCGCCGGCGGGCCGTACCACCAGGTCGGGTGCACGAAGATCAGCCCCTCGGCCCAGCGCACGTCCTCGAGATGGCGGGCGACGGGGCGCTCGTTCCGGCCGGGCTCGTGGTAGCCGATGCGTTCCTCGCGGCGCATCACCGGGTCGAAGTCCTCGGCGTAGAGGTCGGTCAGGCGCACCTCGTGGCCGCCGGCGCGCGCGGTCTCGAGCACGGCGTCGCGCACGGCCGAACCGAAGCTGCCCTCGACGGGATGGCAATAGACGATCAGCAGCCGCATTTCAGGCCGGGGCCTCTGCCGGGGACGGGGCCGGGGCCGCGCGCCAGCGCCAGGCGGCGTGGGCGGCCAGCGCCGAGAGCACCACCGCCCCGCCCGCCAGCGTCCAGGCGCCGGGGTTCTCGCCCAGCACGGCCCAGACCAGGATCGGGCCGGTCACCACCTCGAGCAGGGTCAGCATCGAGGTCTCGGCCGCGGGCAGCCGGCGCGAGCCCCAGGAGATCAGCGCGATCGCCGCGGGCATGATGATCCCGCCCGAGGCGAAGGCCCAGGCGATCTGGGAGGGCTCGGTCGGGCCGAAGCTCGCGAAGGGCAGGGCGATCAGGCCGCCCAGCAGCCAGCCGGGACCGATCATCGGCGTGGCCGAGGCGGCCTTGAGCCGGCGCAGGATCACGAAGAAGGAGGCGATGCAGAAGGCCGAGAGCACCCCCGCCGCGATCCCGGTCAGCGAGGCCGCGCCCTCGCCCCAGGCGCCGGCGGCGACCAGCGCGAGACCCGCGGCGGTGGCGGCGATGGCGGCCGCGGTCTGGGGGGCGATGCGCTCGCCCAGGAAGGCGCGCGCCATCAGGGCGGCGAGCATCGGGGTGGCGGCGAAGGCCAGCATGGCGTTGGCCACGCTCGTCCACATGATCGAGACGGTGAACAGCACCGTCGTGGCCGCCTCGAGCGCGGCCAGCGCCAGGCCCCAGCGCCCCAGCCCCAGGATCGCGCGGGGCAGGCCGCGGCCAAAGACCAGCAGGCAGCCCAGCGTCAGCACCGTGCCGCCGAACAGCCCGCGCAGCGTCGCCAGCGCGAACGCGTCGAGCCCCGACATCCGCATCGCCAGCGCGTCGGGCGTGAACACCAGCACCCCCAGCGCCACCACCAGCAGGCCGCGGCGGGCCTGGGCGGGCGAGGGCGCCTCGAGGGGCGCGACCACGGGGGCGGGAGACAGCTCCGGCATGGCTCCGCCGCCGGGCGTGGCGGGACCGGTTTCGCGTCCAGGCATCAAGGGTCGTCCGGGGGCAGGTCGGCGGAAATCGGCCGAGGCGCGGACGCTAGCGGCGATGCCGGCCGTTGTCCATGTCGGGGCGAAGCCGCGCCGACCATGGGCGCGGTCCCGGGGCCGCGGGCAAATCGCGCCGGTGTTCCGGTATGGCGCAGGCGGCCGGGGGCGTGGGCGGGGGGCGTCAGGCGGGGGCGTCGACGGGGGGTCCGTCGGGCGGGACCGGAATGGGGCGGCGGCGGCGCCGGCCGGGCGTCCTACGGGGCGCGGGACGCCCGCGCGGGCGCCGCCCGCGCTTGACGCGCCCCCTCGGGCCTTGTTCGGTGCGCCCCGAGACAAGGCCGGGCCCGCGCGTGGGACTGCCCGGCCGAGAGGAGGAAGATCATGACGGTCCTGTTCGTTCACGGCATCGGCGCCGGCAAGGAGACCTTCGAGGAGGTCGTCCCCCTGGTCCCCGGCGCGCGCGCCCTCGACATGCCCGGCTGGGGCGACGAGCCCTGGGGCGGGCCCGCCTCGTTCCCCGCGCTCGCCGACTGGCTGGCGGGCAAGATCGAGGAGACCGGCGGCCCGGCGGTGATCTTCGGCCATTCCTTCGGCGGCATGCTGGCGCTGGAGACCGCGCTGACCCATCCGGGCAAGGTGCGCGCCTTCGTCGCCTGCGCCACCTCGCCGGCCTTCGGCGGCCGCGACCCCAGCTTTGCCGAGCAGTTCCTGGCCGGACGCCTGAAGCCGCTGGACGAGGGCATGAGCATGCCCGAGCTGGCGCGGAAGTCGTCCGAGCAGATGGCCGGGTCGGGCGTCTCGCCCGAGCGGATGGAGCGGTTCGCCGGCTCGATGGGCCGGCTCGACGAGAAAGTCTATCGCGACGTGGTCCGCTGCCTGACCACCTTCAATCGCCGCGACGACCTCGAGAAGGTGACCCAACCGGTGCTGTGCCTGGCCGCCGACGCCGACGAGACGGCGCCCGCCAAGACCATGGAAAAGATGGCCGGCAAGCTGCCGAAGGGCGAGTTCCAGGTCCTCCCCGGCGGCCACCTCCTCCCCGTGCAGTCGCCCGAGGCGACGGCCGAGGCGGTGAACGCGTTCCTCAAGCGGATCTGAATCGGGGAGGCGGGGGGCCTGCGCCTCCCGCCCCCCTGCCGTCAGACGGCGGGGCGGCGGGCGACGACCAGGTGGCCGGGCTCGGGATTGCCGAGGTTGGTGCGGATCACCCACGGCTCCAGCGCCGCGATCTCGAAGCCGGCCTCGGTCAGCGCGCGGCGCAGGTAGCTCTCGGCGTGGTGAAATCGCTGGTGGGGGCCGACGGTCCAGCCGCTGGGGGGGAAGGCGTCCTCGGGCAGGGTCTCGGTCGAGATCGCCATCAGCCCGCCGGGGACGAGCTGAGCGAAGGCGCCGGCGAACAGATCCTCGAGCCCGCCCAGATAGGGCAGCACGTCGGCCGCCGTGATCAGGTCCCAGGGGCCCGAGACGTCGCCGTCCTCGTCCTCGGCCGGCGCCAGCAGGAAGGCGACCGCGTCGCCCACGTAGAGCGCGTCGTAGAGGCCGCGCTCATCGGCCTCGCCCAGCATCTCCTCCGAGAGGTCGAGGCCGGTGGAATGGCCCCGCTCGCCCGGCAGCGCGGCGTCGAGGGCCGCGGCCATCAGACCGGTGCCGCAGCCGAGGTCCAGCAGGCTCGGCTCTGCGTCAGGCGCCATGACCTCGGCCAGCATCTCGGCGAGCCGCGTGGGCGCGCGGTAGCCGAGCTGACCCACCAGGATCTCCTCGAATGCGGCGGCGTGCTGGTCGAAGAGGGTGGCGACATAGGCGGGCGGCGCGCGGTCGGGCGCCTCGCCGCGTCGTAGCGAGGCGAGGCGGACGGCCGCGCCGCCGTGATCCTCGGGGTCGAGCGCCAGCACCTCGCGCCAGGCCGCGGCGGCGGCGTCGGCCTCGCCGGCCTTCTCCAGCGCCAGGGCGCGGGCGTAGGCGTCCTCGAGCGGGTCGGAGGCGGCGTCCTCGCCGCGATCGTCGGGCGTCCCGTTCATCGCGTGGGGTTCCGCAGCGGCTTCGCGCTGGCCGGCGCGGTGGTCGGCGTGGCGTATCCGATCATGTCGTCGGGTCCGTCGTAGGAATAGACCAGCAGCTGGTCGCCGCCGATCCGCTGCACCTCGCTGGGGCCCTTGGGCGTCGGGACCAGCGGGTAGCCCATGATCCGGGCGCGCACCGGGCGGTCGCGCGCGTCGCTCTCGATCACCGCCGCGCCGTGGCGGGTGTAGCGCTCGGACGCGTAGCCGTCGGTGGGGCCGCGCCGCCAGCCGTCCGGGCGGCCTTGCGCATCATAGAGGTAGAGGTCGCGCCAGCCCCGTGCGGGCCACAGCCAGGGGTCGGCGTATTCGGCCTGGGTCTCGGCGCTGTCGTAGCTGATCGTCTTGGGCCGGCCCGCGGCGTCGTAGGTCCGCTCCTGCCGCGGGGGGAAGGCGACCGAGATGAAGGCCGGGGCCGAGAGGGCGGCGCCCTCGACCTCGGCGAACACCGCGATGTCGACGCGGTGCGAGCGCAGGCCCCGCGGCGGGGCCGCGACCTCGCTCTGCCAGTCCACCTCGATGTCGGCCGTCTCTCCATGCTCGCCCGAGGGGGTGATGCGCACCCGATCCGGATCGCCGCGCAGCAGCACCCAGCGGAAGCTCGCGGGGCGCCCGCGATGTCCGTTCCGCTCCGAGGCGCCGACCCGCATCGACATCGTGCGCCCGACGTCGCGAAACAGCCGCGAGATCGCAGAAGGCGTGTCGAACCAGCCCTGGGAGAGGCCGTCGCCAAACACGCTGACGCCGGGAACGGGCCGGTTCTCGTCCAGGACCTTGAGCGTCACCAGCGGCGGGATCTGGTCGGGGGTCAGGGCGTTGGCGATCTCGATCATGCGGATCGGCTCGGCCATCTCCGGATCGAAGACCGTGGGATGGGCTGCAGCGGAGAGGTAGTCCTCGTCCGTCTCGATCCCCTTCTGGCCGCGCCGCCAGATCATCTGCACCACCGGTGAGATCATCCGTTGTTCGATCAACGCGGCCTTAGTGTCTGGCCGCAGGGCGGCGAGGATCTTGGCCACCGCGTGTTTCGCCGCCCCGTCCGAGCCGGAGCTGCCTTGGCTGACGATCAGGTAAGGCGTGTTGGCCGGGAAGACATCGCCGTAGAACCCGTCGTGATCCTTGTGCTCGGGGTAGATGTAGATCTGATTCGAGGCGTACTGGCGCCACAGCTCCTGCGGTCCGCCCTTCCGTGTCAGGCCCAGCCGCGCCATGCTTCGCCAGGCGGGAGCGCTTGTCATCGCTGTAGAGGAATTGCCGAACACAGGCGGATAGAGCTCGCTGTTAGCCGAGATCGCGATGCCGTCGGCCAGGCCGTAGCCGTAGCCCTGGGCGCGGACTTCGGGCGCGTGTTCAAGATGCGTGATCTGAGGATAGACAACGAATCCGATGCCCGAGTGATTGTCGTCGAGGTTCTCGTAGAAGTCGCCATGGTTTCCGGCGGCAAGTCCGGCAGACAGCAGTCGGCTCAAGAGCCGCGCTTCGGGCGAGTCACCCCACATCACTGGCAGGTCAGGGTTTGGGGGCGGCAGGACGAACATGGCGCGCGCGACCCCGTCGCTTGGCGACCATTCGGAGTTCGCCTCGCTGATCACCGCCTTGCCCTCCTCCAGCGGCGAGGGGATCGCGGGCGGGGGCGGGGCGGCGCTCTCGGGCGGGGGGGCGCGCATCGCCTCGAGCGCGGAGGCGAAGCCGGGGCGTCCGCGCAGCTTGGCAAAGATCGGCGCCATCTCGATCGCGGCCACGTTGCGGTAGCCGGAGTCGGCGGCGGCCTGCAGCGCCGCCTCGGCGTCCTCGAGACGCTCCTGCCGCACCCTGAGCTGCGCCAGCGCCACCCGCAGGCCATGCATGTGCGGCCAGCGGGCGAGGGTGCGTTGCAGGGCGGCGTCGCCTTCGACCACGCGGCCGTCGCTGAAGGCGTCCGCGATCTCGGCGACCAGCGACTGGAACTGCGAGCGCGCGAAGACCGGGATCTCTGCGGGGGTGCGCGCCCGGGCGCTGCGGCGCGCGGCCTGGGAGGCGAGCTCCGCCCTCGCCTGGCGCCTGGCCTCTGCGGCCTCCTTGGCCTTCTCCTTCGCCTGGGCCTTGTCGTCCTTGTCGTCCTTGTCGTCGGCCTGCGCGGCCGAGGGGCCGGCGCTCAGCGGCAGGCCCTGCCAGGGGAAGACCCACGCCGCGGTTCCGGTCGCCGCAACCGCCAGCGCGAGGGTGGCGGCCAGACGCAGGGCGCCCCGGCGACGGTCGGCGCGGGAGGGCGGGAAGGGCCGGCGGCGGCGACGGGTCAAGGGGCGGCTCCTGAAATCGGCGGCGCGGTGGGCGGAACATGGCCCGCGCATCGCCGCGCCGCAAGTCCGGGCGCGGCGCGCGGCCTCGCGCTGCTCAGTCGACCGGCGCCATCGCCAGCGGATCAAAGTCGCGCGGGGCCACGTCCAGCCGGTGCACGAATCCGCCCGCGATCTCGGGGAACAGCCGGCGCACTAGCGGATCGTGGCCGGGGATCACCAGTCCGGGCGAGGAGGCCAGCGCCTGGATGCGGCCATAGCCGTCCAGCGTCTCCTGCATGTCCGCGACGATCGGGAAGGGCCGCCCCTCGAGATAGTTGGCGTAGAAATGCGAGGCGTCAGAGGCCAGGCACAGCCAGCCCTCGCGCGTGCGCGCCCGCACCACCTGCAGACCCTTCGAGTGGCCGCCGATCCGGTGGACGGTGACCCCGGGCGCGACCTCGGCGTCGCCGTCGTGAAAGATCACCTGGCCCGCGAACACCCGGCGCACCATCTCGCAGACGTGCTCGGCGGTGAAGGTGTGGCGCATGTGCGCGTGACACATGCACGGCCCGGTGGCGAAGGCTATCTCGGCGGCCTGAAGGTGGAAGGTGGCGGCGGGATAGCGGTGCAGACCGCCGGCGTGGTCGAAGTGCAGGTGGGTGACGATGACCGTGTCGATGCTCTCGGGCGTGAGGCCGAGCGGCGCCAGCGCTTCGTGGGGGGCGCGCTCGATCGACCGGCCGCGGCGGGCGGCCTCGTCGGCCTCGAAGCCGGTGTCGACCAGGATCGTCCGATCGCCGGAACGCAGCACCCAGGTGAAGAAATCGATCGGCATCGGCGCGTCATGCGGATCGCCGCCGACGAAGGACGCCGCGCGCTTGCGGTCGAGAACCTCGCCGTATTTCAGCGCATAGACCTCCCAGGTCCCGTCCATGTCCGTCTCCTCCCATCGGTTCTGTTTGACGGGCACAGTGGCGGCGCGAGGCGCGGATGGAAAGGCCGAAGGGGCGGGCTCGCGCCCCTTCGTGTTTCAGCAGACCGGGGTTTCAGCAGACCGGGGTTCGGCAGACCGGGGTTTCAGCGAACCGGCGGCTTGCGATGGGCCCAGGGCCGCGCGCGCTCGAGATCCGCGCACAGCGACATCAGCAGCGCGTCCTCGCCGAAGGCGGTGGCGAGCTGCACCCCGATCGGCAGCCCCTCGGCGTTCCAGAACAGCGGGACCGAGGCCGCCGGCTGGCCCGAGACGTTGAACGCCGCGGTGAAGGGCGAGTAGTCGGCGACCCCGCCCGGGCCGAAGCGGAACGCCTCGAAGTCGCCGTGGGCGTGGGTGAAGCGGCCGCACTCGGCCGGCGGCTCGCCGAGCGTGGGGGTGACCAGCACGTCCATACCCGAAAGATAGCGCGCGAAGGCGCGGCCGAAGGCGTGGATCGTCTCGATCGCCGCGAGGTAGTCGGCCCCCGAGATCGTTTCGGCCAGCCGCTTGGCGTCGAGCGCCAGCGGCTCGACCTCGCCGGGCTGGATCGGGCGGCCGCGGGCGGCCTCGATGGCCTGCAGGGTGCGCGCGGTTCCCGCCGAGATCAGTCGGGCGGTGGCGCGCAGCATGCCCGCGATGTCGGCCTCGGGCAGGGGCGCCTCGACCACCTCGTGACCCATCGAGGCGAGCAGGGCGCCCGCGTCCTCGGCCGCGGCCTTCGCGTCGGCGTGAATCGGGGCGCCCGTGAAGGTGGTGGTCAGCACCCCGGCGCGCAGCTTGCCCGGCGCGCGGTCGGCGGCCTGGGCGTAGGAGATCTCCATCGCCGGCGCGGCGTAGGGATCGCCCGGCATCGGGCCCGAGACGACGTCCATCAGCGCCGCGTTGTCGCGCACCGATCGCGTGACGAAGCCGGCCGAGGACAGGCCCCCCCAGCCCTCGCCCGTCGCCGGCCCCTGGCTGATCCGCGCCCGCGTCGGCTTGAACCCGAACAGCCCGCAGGACGCCGCCGGGATCCGGGTCGAGCCCGCCCCGTCGGACGCATGGGCCGCCGGCAGCACCCGCGCGGCCACCGCCGCGCCCGACCCCCCCGAGGAGCCGCCCGAGGTCCGCTCGAGGTTCCAGGGGTTGCGGGTGGGGCCGCCGTAGACCGCGCTTTCGGTCGCCGGGCCGCAGCCGAACTCGGGCGAGGTTCCCCGCCCGAAGGTGACCAGCCCCGCATCGCGCAGTTTGGCGTAGAAATGCGAATCCACGCTGGGCATCGACCCTTCGAGCAGCCGGGAGCCCGACGAGACCGGGAAGCCCACCGCCGCGGCCCCGAGGTCCTTGAGCACGAAGGGCACGCCGCGGAACGGCCCCTCGGGCAGGCCCTTGGCAATCAGCTCGCGGGCCCGGTCGGGGACGAGGTTGGTCAGGGCGTTGATCTGCGGGTTCACCCGCTCGGCCCGCGCCAGCGCCTCGTCGAGCAGCTCGTCCGGCGTCGCCTCGCCTTTGGCGACCAGCTCGGCGAGGGCGGTGGCGTCGAGATCTTCATAGGCGTCTGACAGGGACATCGGCGGGCTCCGCTTCGGGGTGGGAGGGCCACCATGGCCCCGGATCGACCGTGAGAAAAGATGCGACACGCTCGTATCGGCGTGCGATCCGCGCGGCGCAGTTCAGTCCGCGTGGCAGGCCGAGGCCTCGACCACCCGCCCCTCGGGATCCAGGCGCAGGGTCTCGAGCGCCTCGACTCCGCGGTGGTTTCGATAGGCGATCGCCAGCATCCCGTGGCCGGCGTAGACGCGCGTCACCTCGAAGGCGAGGTCGGGCTGGCGGGCGAGCGCGGCGGCCCAGTAGGCGCGAAGGGCCTCGATCCCGTGGATCTCGCCTTCCCCGGTCAACGCCAGCGCCTTGCGCGAGCGGAACACCACCTCTGGCGCGTAGTGCGCCAGGATCCGGTCCAGGTCGTGGCTGTTCCAGTCGGCCTGCCAGCGGGCGGCGAAGGCCTCGGATGCGGCCAGGGTCATGCGATCAGTCCTTCTTCGGATCCGTCTCGGCGTCGGCGTCGGCGTCCGGGTCGGCTTCGGGGGCGGGCGCGGGTCCGGGCAGCGCGGGGGCCGAGAGGCCGCGGAAGATCGCGGCGGCCGTCGGCTCCCAGGCGTCGGCGCGGTCGGGGTCGGGCGTCAGCACCTTGCCGGTGCGGGCCGATTCCTCGACCGCAAGCGCCGCGGCGAGGCTCAAGAGCGCGTCCTCGCCGGTGACGAGCGGCGCGATCTCGCCCCGCGCCACCCGCGCGAAATGGTCGAGCTGCGCGGCCCGCGCATCGAGCGCAGGGCTGGGCAGGGGCAGGCGGCTGAGCGGCCTGGACCAGTCGCCCCTGCCGGCCCCGTTGTGGCGCCAGTAGGTCAGCGAGGGCAGCGACATCGCGCCCTCCGAGCCGACCAGCCGCAGACAGTCCTCGCCGGTGCGCGCCACCTCGTCGCCGTCGCCGGTTGCGGCCTCCCACCCCCAGGGCGACAGGCCGACCGAGCTCATCAGCGCGGTGGCGAGCGCCCCCGAGCGGAAGCGCAGCACCGCGCCGGCCGAGTCCGTCTCGGGCGACTGCGGGGTGGCCCGCGAGGTCAGCGCGCAGACCGAGGCGATGTCGCCCATCAGCCAGCGCAGCAGGTCGACGTCGTTGGCCAGTTGCGTCATCGCCGCCCCCGCGCCCGAGCGGACCCGCCAGGCGAAACCGCCCTGGTCCTCGGGCTGACGCAGGATCCAGGCGGCGTCGGCGGCGACCAGCCGGCCCAGAAGCCCGCCCTGCGCCGCCTCGCGCGCGGCGGCGACAGCAGGGTGGTGGCGGCGGTGGTGACCCACCAGCAGCGGCGCGCCCGAGCGGGCGAAGGCGTCGCGGATGCGCCGCGCGTCGCGCAGCGAGGCCGCCAGGCTGCGGTCGGTCAGGGCGGCCAGGCCGCGCGCGGCGACGGCCTCGGCCGCGGCGGCGCGGGTGGTGACGGGCAGGGCGATGATCGCCCCCGCGACGCCCGGCGGCGCCTCGTCGAGGTCGGCCGCCGTGGGGAAGCCGGCGTCGCTCGCCCGTTCGCGCGCGCTGTCGGCCGGATCGATGACCGCGGCCAGCTCCAGCCCGGCGCAGTCCGCGACCAGCCGCGCCTGGCGCAGCCCGTCGCGACCCGCGCCGATGACCACCACGGGGACCGGCGCGCTCATGCGCGTCCAAGGCGCCGCAAGGGGCGGCGCGTCGGGGGCTGGGGATATCGAGGCGTTCGCGTAAACATGAACGGAGTCTATAGGCAGATGCGGGGTTAACGTAAAAGCGGGCAGGCTAGAAGATGACGCAACGTCGTCGAAGACAATCCCCGGTGGATCGCTCCCGGGGCGCCGCAACGCGTTTCACAATGGAACAATCACAATTTCGGGGCCGGTTCGCGGCGCCTCTCGCGGCGTCTGGAGCGAATCTCGCGGCCCGGCCGCGGGTCGGACACGACAAGGCCCGCCGGAACGCCGGCGGGCCTTGTCGCGATGGGTCGGCGCCGCCCTCAGGCGGCTTCGCTGCGCCGGTCGCCGTCGTCGGAGTCGTCCTCGGCGGTCGGCGTCGGGCTGCGGCCCAGGATCCGCTCGAGGTTCACTTCGCGCAGCATGAAGGCCGGGACGTGGTCGCCCATGCCCACGACGGGCCCGCGGCGGCGCCCGCCCCGATCCGCGTTGCGGTCGGCGTTGCGGTCGTTGCGGTCGCTGCGTTCGGTCCGGTCCTCGCGCTCGCGGCGGGGGGAGCGGTCCTCCCGCTCGGTCTTTGCGGCGGGGGCGGCGTCGCGGGGATCCTCGACGGGCGCCGCGTCGCGCGGGTCGTCCGAGGCGGTCTTGCGGCGACGCGCGGGGCGACGACGCTCCTTGGGCGCCTCCTCGGCCGGGGCCTCGGCCTCGGGCGCGGCGGTCTTCGCCGTGTCCTTGGGCTCGGGCTTCGCCTCGGCGACGGCGTCGCCGCCGGTCCCGGACTCGGACCCCGACGCGGCCACGGCGTCGGTCGCGGGCTCGGCGGTCTCGGCCTCGTCCTTCTTGCGGCTGCGCGCGGTGCGGGTGCGGCGGCGGGTGGCCCGGGCGGCCTCGCGCTCGGCCGCGTCGGTGGGCGCGGGGGCCTCGGCCTCGGGCTCCGGCTCGGCGGCCATCGGCGAGTCGAGGCGCGGCACGGGCATGCCCAGCAGCTCCTCGATCTTGTCGATGTGCTTCTCCTCATGGGGGAAGCACAGCGTGATCGCCTTGCCCTTGCGCCCGGCCCGGCCGGTGCGGCCGATGCGGTGCACGTAATCCTCGGAGTGGATCGGCACGTCGTAGTTGATCACGTGGCTGACCGAGGGGATGTCGAGCCCGCGGGCCGCCACGTCCGAAGCGACCAGGATCGAGATCTCGCCCGAGCGGAACCCGTCGAGCGTGCGCGTGCGCACCGACTGCTCGAGGTCGCCATGCAGGGCGCCCACGTTGAAATCGTGCTTCTTGAGCGACTTGAAGACGACGTCCACGTCCCGCTTGCGGTTGCAGAAGACGATGGCGTTGGTCAGCGTCTCGCCTTCCGAGCGCAGCAGCCGGCGCAGGATCTCGCGCTTGTCGCTGTCGGCGCGGTCCTTGCGGGCGGGCTTGTGACGGATCACGCCCTGCGCGATCGTCTCGGCCGCGGTGGCCTGGCGCGCGACCTCGACCCGCTGGGGATTGTGCAGGAAGGTCTCGGTCAGGCGGGTGATCTCGGGGGGCATGGTCGCCGAGAAGAACAGCGTCTGCTTGGTGAAGGGCAGCAGGCCGAAGATCCGCTCGAGATCGGGGATGAAGCCCATGTCGAGCATCCGGTCGGCCTCGTCGACCACCATCACCTGCACGCCGGTCAGCATCAGCTTGCCGCGCTCGAAATGGTCGAGCAGCCGGCCGGGGGTGGCGATCAGCACGTCGACGCCGCGGTCGATCAGCTTGTCCTGGTCCTTGAACGACACGCCGCCGATCAGCAGCGCCATCGTCAGGCGGTGGTGCTTGCCGTAAATCTCGAAGTTCTCGGCCACCTGGGCGGCGAGTTCGCGCGTCGGGCACAGGATCAGGGAGCGGGGCATCCGCGCCTTGGCCCGGCCCTGGGCGAGGATCGTGATCATCGGAATGGTGAAGGCGGCGGTCTTGCCGGTGCCGGTCTGGGCGATGCCCAGCACGTCGCGGCCCATCAGGGCGTGGGGGATCGCCTGCTCCTGGATCGGAGTCGGCGTCTCGTAGCCGGCCTCTTCGACGGCCTGCAGGACTTTGGGGTCAAGATCGAGATCGGAGAATTTCATCGGAATCCTTTGCGGAGCGGCTCTGCGGTTCACGTGAGTGGACCGCAATGTCTCCGCGCGGTCCCGTCATCGCGCGCCCGGACGGCGCGTCTGGCGGCCTAATCGCCGAGATCGCCGCGAAAGTCAACGAATCTGGGCCCCAGACCGGCGGATTGGACGCACAAACCCGGCAACCGGCCCTGAAATGACGCAGGCGACGGGCGAAAGGCGCTCTCGGGCCGCCCTGGCCCCGGGGCGGCGCGACTCGGGGCGGGCGCGCCGCGCTGCAGGGGGGATTTGTTCAACTTGCTTTCCGGCACCTTAATATTAACAATGTATATTATCCATTCTTTAATGCATTTTTAGCGGCCTCTTAACTTAACGCGCGTCAACTGTCTGAATTGGTCTCGCAACTGGGGCGGGATCTTCAGCAACTGGATGCGCACCCATGGCGACCAACCCCGCGATCGCCGGCATGACCGGCGAAATGAGCATGCTCAACGGTCTCACCCCGATCGGCGAGCCCTACCGGATCGGCCGCTGGCATCGCGACCTGTTCGCGCGCCACGGCTATGTGCACGAGCTCGGAGCGGCGGTGAAACGCGCCCTGAAGGGGCGTCGCGACGGGCCGCGGTTCGTGATCTATGGGCGGGCGCGCTCGGGCTCGACGTTGCTGGTCAAGCTGCTCGAGCAGATCCCCGACATCCACTGCCGGGGCGAGGCGCTGCATTTCGGGGTGCTGGGGCCGAGGGCGCATCTCAATCGTCTGGCGGATCTGCGCAAGGCGCCGGTGCATGGCTGCAAGCTGTTGTCCTACCAGCTGGTCGAGGTGCAGCGCATGCGCTCGGTCGGCGCCTTCATGCAGGGGCTGGCCGAGGACGGGTTCGTGCTGATCCACCTCACGCGCGGCACGCTCGCCCAGGCGACCTCGCTCTCGGTCGCCCAGCAGACCGACCGCTATCATGCGGCGCGCGAGAGCATCTCGTCGCGCGCGCCGGTCCGGCTGGATCCCGAGACCTTCGTGCGTCAGACGCGCATGCAGCTCGGTCTGCTGGAGATGGAGCGCGCGGCGCTCGCCGGCCTCCCCACGCTGGAGGTCCGCTATGAGCGGGACCTGCTGCCCGCGGAGGCCCACCAGGGCGCGGTTGACCGGATCTGCGCCAGGCTGGGCGCCCGCTCGCAGCCGGTGCGCAGCCCGCTTCGCAAGCTGCTGCCGATTCGGTTCGAGGAGGTGGTGGCAAATGCCGACGAGGTGCGCGAGGCGATGCTTCGCGCCGGCCTCGACGACGTGTTCGACGAGGCGGAAGCGCATCGCCACGGCCTCGATCCCGCGGCCATCGCCGCGCAGTAGCCGGGGCGCCGAGATCGGGAGACCCCGCGCGGCGCGCCTGTCACGGGCGGCGCCGGGCGGGGCGGCCGGGTCACTCGGTGGCTTTTTCCAGCTCTTCCTCGCTCTCGGTGGCGACATGCGAGACGCCGCTGCCGGCGGCCTGGATGTCGCGGCCAGCCCCTTCGACGGTGTTGCAGCCGGCAAGCGCGGTGCTGACGAAACCGGCGGCCATCAGGGCGACGAGGGTCTTTCGGGCGATCATGATCTGAATCTCCGTTGGGCGCCGCGGAGAACCGTGCGGCCAGATACCACTGTGCGGGAGACCGTGACCGAGTTGGGGCGCGATTGCGCCTTTCAGGTGTGCATCTCCTTGATCGCCGACAGTTTCACCTCCGGGTGGTCGCGCGCGATCCGGTCGAGGTCCCATTGCAGGCGGGTCATGTAGACCGGATCGCCGTCGGAATCCTCGGCCATGTGGCCCTTGTTGCCCTTCATGAAGGCCTCGACCGCCTCGCGGGGCCCCGAGACCCAGCGCGCCCCGGTGAACTGGGTCGGCTCGAAGCGCACGGGCAGGCCGTACTCCTGCTCGATTCGGCTGGCCAGCACCTCGAACTGAAGCTGGCCCACGACGCCCACGATGTGGCCCGAGCCGATCGAGGGCTTGAAGACCTTGGCCGCGCCCTCCTCGGCGAACTGGGTCAGCGCCTTGTCGAGGTGCTTGGCCTTCATCGGATCGCCCGCGCGGCAGGTCTGCAGCAGCTCGGGCGCGAAGGCGGGAATGCCGGTGAAGCGCAGGTTTTCGCCCTCGGTCAGCGCGTCGCCGATGCGCAGCTGGCCGTGGTTGGGAATGCCGATAATGTCGCCCGCCCAGGCGTCCTCCAGGACCTCGCGCTCGGAGGCCAGGAACATCACCGGGTTGGAGATCGCCATCGGCTTGCCCGAGCGCACGTGGTTGAGCTTCATGCCCCGCTTGAAATGCCCCGAGCACAGCCGCAGGAACGCCACCCGGTCGCGGTGCTTGGGGTCCATGTTGGCCTGCACCTTGAACACGAAGCCCGAGACCTTGGGCTCCTCGGGCGAGACGTGGCGCGGCTCGGCCGGGCGGGGCTGGGGCGGGGGCGCGTGGTCGGCCAGGCCCTGGATCAGCTCCTGCACCCCGAAGGAGTTCAGCGCCGAGCCGAACCAGATCGGGCTCATGTGCCCCTCGCGGAACGCCTGGGGGTCGAAGGCGGGGAGCAGGCCGCGGGCCATCTCGACCTCCTCGGCCAGCGTCTCGGCCTGCCCAGCGCTCATGTGCTCGGTGAGCCTGGGGTCGGAAAGGCCAGAAATCTCGACGTTCTTGCCGCGCACGTTGCGCTCGGCGCGGTCCATCACGTTCAGGCGGTTGCGCAGCAGGTCATAGGCGCCCACGAAGTCGCGGCCCATGCCGACGGGCCAGGAGGCGGGGGCCACGTCGATGGCCAGCATCTCCTGGATCTCGTCGATGATCTCGAAGGTGTCGCGGCTCTCGCGGTCCATCTTGTTGCAGAAGGTCAGGATCGGCATGTCGCGCAGCCGGCAGACCTCGAACAGTTTTCGGGTCTGGCTTTCGACGCCCTTGGCGCCGTCGATGACCATGATGGCCGCGTCCACCGCGGTCAGCACCCGGTAGGTGTCTTCCGAGAAGTCGTCGTGGCCGGGCGTGTCGACCAGGTTGAACCAGGTCCCGTTCCATTCGAACGACATCGCCGAGGCCGAGACCGAGATCCCGCGCTCCTGCTCCATCTTCATGAAGTCCGAGCGGGTGCGGCGCGCCTCGCCCTTGGCGCGGACCTGGCCGGCCATCTGGATCGCGCCTCCGTAAAGGAGGAACTTCTCAGTCAGCGTGGTCTTGCCCGCGTCGGGATGCGAGATGATGGCGAAGGTTCGCCGGCGCGCGATCTCGGGCGGAAGCTGGGGGGCGTTGGACAGGTCCTGCATGGCGCGCGGTATAGGCGGGCGCGGGGCGCCGCGCAACGGGGCGTGCGCGGCGCAGGGCAGGGCGGTTCAGACCCCCGCCCGCGCCTCCAGCCGGTGGGCGAGCGTGGGCGTCTCGTCCGAGCGGCAGCGCGGGATCAGCCCGTAGGCCGCCATCACCGCGCAGAACAGGGCGAAGGCCAGCAGCCCCACCGCGACCGCCATCAGCAGCGCCTGACCGTACACGGCCCCGCGCAGCGCCGACAACGCCTGGCCGAGCCCCCCGGCCTTTTCGGGATCGTAGGTCCAGGCGGCCCAGACCAGCAGCACGCCGATGATGCCCACCACCACCCCCTGAGCGGCCACGCCATAGCGCAGCACCGGGTCGAGCCGCCGGGTCAGAGGCGTGCCGTGCAGCTTCTCGCGATAGTCGCCCGAGGCGCCCTTGTGGATGTAGTACGCCCCCGCCCCGACCACGCAGAGCCCCGCGGCAGCCATCGCCCAGGCCCCGTAGGGCTGCTGCATCAGCCACTCGGAGGCCGAGCGCGCGCCGCCCCCTTCCTCGCCGCCCCCGCCCGTGGGCAGGCCGACGAGCAGCGTCGCCGCATAGACCCCCAGCCCGAGGTGGATGACGCCCGAGACCACCTGGCCCAGCCGCGCCACCGCCCCCTTGGCCCCGTTGCCGTGGGCGTCGAGGTCCAGCGCCGCCGCGGTCAGCCGCCAGGCCGCGTAGCACACGAGCCCCGCCGCCACGGCCGCCAGCGCGGTCAGCCCCCAGGGAGAATTTCGCAGGCTGCGCAGCGCGTCCGTGGTGCCCTCGGCCTGGCCGCCGCTGAGGGCGGCCGAGACGGCGAGCGCCCCGGTCACGGCATAGGTCAATCCCCGGCCGAGAAAGCCGATGCGCATTGCGGGAACCACCCATCCGGGGGGCGTGTCCATGAAGCGGCCTCCTTGCGATCCGTTGTCGGACGTCACCCATGGCCGCTGCGCGCGGCGAAGTCATGCGGGCACGGCGCCGGAAGCGAGGCCATTCCGGGGCGCGGCGTGGTCCGAGGCCGGGCTCGGGGAGCGCGGCGCCGGGTCGGGCGCGCGGGCGGAACCTGCGCGCCCCGCGCCGCGCCCGGCTTGCCCCGCTTCGAGGGCGGGCCTAGGGTTCGGCCCGCCGCGCCGCCCGGCGCGACCCTCCAATCCCGCGTCGCCGCTCCGGCGCCGCGCCCACCACAAGGGAGACGTCCGATGGACCTCGGCATCCGCGGCAAGACCGCCATCGTGTGCGCCAGCTCGAAAGGTCTCGGCAAGGGCTGCGCCCAGGCGCTGGCCGAGGCCGGGGTGAACCTGGTCCTGAACGCCCGCGGCGCCGAGGCGCTGGAGGCGACGGCCCACGAGATCCGCTCCGCCCATCAGGTTCAGGTGGCCACGGTTGCCGGCGACATCACCTCGGACGAGGGTCAGGCCGCCGTGCTCGCCGCCGCGCGCGAGATGGGCGGGGGCGTCGACATCCTGGTCAACAACGCCGGCGGCCCGCCCCCGGGCCTGTGGTCGGACTGGGAGCGCGAGGACTGGCTGAAGGCGTTGAATTCCAACATGCTGACGCCGATCGCCCTGATCAAGGCGGTGCTGCCGGGGATGATCGAGCGCAAATGGGGCCGCATCGTCAACATCACCTCGCAGTCGGTGAAGTCGCCGATCCCGGTGCTGGGCCTGTCGAACGCCGCGCGCGCCGGCCTGACCGGCTATGTCGCGGGCACCTCGCGCCAGGTCGCCCAGCACGGGGTGGTGATGAACAACCTCCTCCCCGGCGCCCATGACACCGACCGCATCAAGTCGCTCAACGCCGCCGAGGTCGAGAAGCGCGGCATCACCATGGACGAGGCGATGGCCGAGCGCGCCAACGCCGTGCCCACCCGACGCATCGGCACGCCGGCCGAGTTCGGCGCCACCTGCGCCTTCATGTGCTCGCAGCACGTGGGGTTCATGATCGGCCAGAACGTCCTGCTCGACGGCGGCATCGGCAACACCACGATGTGAGCGGTCCGCGATGAGCCCCTCACGATGAGCGGACTGGGCGAGACGCCGCCCCGGCTTCGGCCGGGGCGGGTCGAGGATGCGGTCGCCTGCGCCCGGATCGAGGCCGACTGCGCCCTGCAGTTTCGCGACAGCCCCCACCCCTGGGTGGCCGAGCGCGAGAGCCCGCTCCCCGCCGAGCACGCCCAGGCCGCCACGCTCGGCCGCCTGCAGGTGGTGGAGCTCCACGACAGGGTCGTGGGCTTCGCGATCCTCGAACCCGACCCCGACAGCGCCACGCTGCACCTGGTCGAACTGGATGTCGCGCCGCGCTTCCAGCGGCGGGGGCTGGCGCGCGCGCTGGTGGATCGGGCGATGGAGCTTGCCGCCGCGCGCGGCTTCTCGGCCCTGACCCTGACCACCTTCCGCAACGTGGCCTGGAACGGGCCGCTCTATCTGCGCCTGGGCTTCCGCGAGCTGGCGCCGCAGGACTGGACCACCCCCTGCCGGCGGGAGACCGAGGGCATGGCCGCCCGCGGCCTGCCGGTCGAGGACCGCGTGGCGATGATCCGCAGACGCTGAGCGCAGCACGCCGGGGGGCCGCGCCGGAGAGGCGGCGCCGGCGGCGCTTGCCTCCAGCCGGCGCGGTTGCTATCCGCCGAACCCGATAAAAACGCTCGGGAAGCCCGGCCGCCCGCCCGGTCCCGCGATGATGCGAAGGAGCGCCCCCTGCCGGACCCCGTCCCCCGCCTGGCCCTAGACGGTCTGCGCCAGGTCTACGAGGGCGCGGCGGTGGTGGACGACGTCTCGATCGAGGTCGCGCCCGGCGAGATCGTCTGCCTGCTGGGCCCCTCGGGCTGCGGCAAGTCCACCACCCTGCGCATCGCCGCGGGGGTCGAGCGACAGGACGCGGGCTCGGTCGCGATCGACGGCGAGACCGTCTCCGACCGCCGCCGCCACCGACCGCCAGAGGCGCGCAACGTCGGCCTGGTGTTCCAGGACTTCGCGCTGTTCCCGCACCTGCGGGTCTCCGAGAACATCGCCTTCGGCCTCAAGCGCGCCGACCGTGCGGGCGATGGCGCGCGGGCCGAGGAACTGCTGCGCCAGGTCGGGCTGGGCGGCTACGGCCCCAAGTATCCCCACCAGCTCTCGGGCGGCGAGCAGCAGCGCGTGGCGCTGGCGCGCGCCCTGGCCCCGCGGCCGCGGGTGATGCTGATGGACGAGCCGTTCTCGGGCCTCGACAAGCGCCTGCGCGACGAGGTGCGCGACGAGGCGCTCTCGGTGCTCAAGGCCGAGGGAGCGGGCGTGCTGCTGGTCACTCATGAGCCGGAGGAGGCGATGCGCATGGCCGACCGCATCGCGCTGATGCGCGGGGGGCGGATCGTGCAGGTCGGCGCGCCGTATCACATCTACAACTATCCCGCGGACCGGCCGGCGGCGGCCTTCTTCTCGGACGTCAACGTGATCAGGGCGCGGGCGCGGTCGCGCCAGCTCGAGACGCCGTTCGGCCTGTTCCTGACCCCCGGGCTCGAGGACGGGCAGGAGGTGGACATCGTGATCCGCCCCCAGCACCTGAAGATCGACCCGGACGTGGGGCAGGGCGGCCCCCGGCCCTCGGCCGCCAACGGCGCGCCCGCGCGCGGCACGGTGGAGCGGGCGCGGTTCATAGGCTCGGAGAGCCTGATCGAGGTGCGCATGGACCACGACGGCTCGGTCCTGCGCGCCACGGTGCCAGGCGCCTGGCTGCCGGACCGGGGCGCGGGCCTGTGGCTGTCGCTGCGCCGCGATCGCTGCTTCGTGTTTCCCGCGGCCTGAGCCTGCTCCGTTCCGGGACACTCTCGGAAAGATAGCGCCGGCGACTCCAAGCTGATGGCCCGAGGGCGCGCTCAGTCGGCGTTGTAGACCATGTCGGTGATCCGCCCGTTCCTGTCGTCGACGGTGCAGCGCCAGGTCCCCGCGTCGCGATGATCGCGCAGCCGCACCAGCGAGCTTCCCCCCGAGGGATCCGAGCTGAGGATCCGCACCGGCTTGTCCCCGGTGCGCGCCTTCACCCGCTGGCGGCAGGCGCGTTCGGCGGCCTTCGGCGCGTCGCGCGCGCCCTCCTTCAGGTGGCCCGGATGCTCGGGCGCGCAGGCCCCCAGCGCGAGGGCCAGGACCAGCCCGCAGGCCGCGCAGAGGGGCAGCCGGGCGAGCGTGGGGACGGGACGGCGAAGGGTCATCGGAATCTCCTGCAAACGCGCGCGGGGCGGCCGGGCTGACGAACCCTCGTCCGGCGTCGCTGAGCGACGGATGAACGCAGCAAGACCGGTCGCCGCCCAGCGGAACCCCCTGCCGCGGGTCGGAATCCCGCCCTCCGCGACCATTGACGCCGCCCGCGCGGCTTCACGAGCGGACGATGGGGGCTTCAACCCGACCGCAGTATCCAATACATGAAGCGATGACCGTCCGCGCCAAGGCGCGCGGAAGCCAGACATGGGAGGCAGGGCCATGGCCCCGAGCATTTGGCAGATCCTGATCGTCGCCGTCCTCGTCGTGCTGCTGTTCGGGCGCGGCAAGATTTCGGGCGTGATGGGCGATGTCGCGAAAGGCATCAAGAGCTTCAAGAAGGGCATGCAGGACGACGACTCGACGTCGACGACCGCCAACAAGCGGGTGGGCGATCCCGGCGACGACGCCGTCGACGTCACCCCCTCGGGCGAAAAGAAGGACGCTTGAGCCCTCTTTCCGCGACGGCGGAGGTCGCCTGAATGTTCGACATCGGCTGGTCGGAGCTGCTGGTGATCGGCGCGCTTGCGCTGATCGTGGTGGGCCCGAAGGAGCTTCCGGGAATGCTGCGCACCTGCGGACAGTACGTGTCCAAGGCGCGGCGCATGGCGCGCGACTTCCAGCGCACCATGGAGGACGCGGCCGACGCCGCCGACCTCGGAGAGCTCAAGGACGTGCAGAAGTCCATGGCGGACTGGAACCGCAAGGTCGGGCCCGGGGCGCCGAAGTCCTACGCCAAGGACTTCATGAAGGGCGGCGACAAGAAGACTGAGGGGGCCGCGGCGCCCGAGGCCCGCTCGCACGACGCCGCCGACGCGGCCGAGAACGCCGCCTGGGCCGCCGAAGACGAAGCCCGCCGCAAGGCCGAGGCCGAAGCCGCGGGCCAGGACGTCCCCGGCATCTCGCCCTCGGCCCCGTTGTCTTCGGAAGCGCCCGAGTCTGCCGCCGCGGCGGTCCCGCCGCCGGCCTCGAAATCCGCGTGAGCCTCGCCGCCCGATCCCGGGCGGGGAGGCCACGCCGGGCGCCGGGGTCTTCCCGGTCCCTGACCGCTGTGTGAGACCCCGATGACGAGCCAGACCAACGAGGACGATATCGAGGCCTCGCGCGCCCCCCTGATCGAGCATCTGACCGAGCTGCGCAGCCGGCTGATCTGGTCGCTGTGGGGCTTCGCGGGGACCACGATCTTCTGCTTCATCTTCGCGCGGCAGATCTTCGACATCCTCACCGGACCCCTGCGCGGCGCGCTGCTGGACCGGGGGATGGAGCCGCGGCTGATCTACACCGCCCTGCAGGAGAAGTTCTTCACCGACCTGCGGCTGGCGGTCTTCGGCGGCTTCTTCCTGGCCTTTCCGATCATCGCCACGCAGGTCTGGAAATTCGTCGCGCCGGGCCTCTACCGCAATGAGCGGGGGGCGTTCTGGCCGTTCCTGGCGGCCACCCCGATCCTGTTCTTCACCGGCGCGTGCCTAGTGTATTTCTTCGTCGCGCCAATGGCTTTCGGGTTCTTCCTCGATTACGGCACGACCGGCGACGGCGACGGGATCGCGACCGCGACCGAGTTCCTGGGCAAGGTCCGGGACTACCTCGACATCATGATGACCTTCATCCTGGCCTTCGGCATCTGCTTCCAGCTGCCGGTGCTGCTGACCCTGCTGGGGCGCGCGGGGCTGGTCTCGGCCGCGGGGCTGGCGCGTTCGCGCAAATACGCGATTGTGGCGATCGCCGCCGCCGCAGCGATCCTGACGCCGCCCGATCCGCTCAGCCAGCTGGGCCTCGGGATCCCGGTCTACCTGCTCTACGAGATCTCCATCCACCTGGTCCGCGCGGCCGAGCGCAAGCGCGCCCGGCGCGAGGAGGAGGAAGACGAGGAGCTGGGCCTGTGACCGGCTTCGCGCGCCCCCTCTCGCCCCGCCCCGAGGCCGAGGGAGAGGACCTGGTCAGCCGTCTCGTCGCTGCGCTCGAGCGGATGAGCCCGCCGCCGCTGGCCGCGCCCGACTTCGCGGCCGCCGACGCCTTCGTGTGGCACGCCTCGCCCGACCGCCTGGATCCGGTGCCGAGCGTCAGCCGCGTGAACCTGGACCTGCTGCTGGGCATCGAGCGCTCGCGCGACGTGCTGCTCGACAACACCACGCGCTTCGCCAACGGGCTGCCGGCGAACAACGCGCTGCTGTGGGGCGCGCGGGGCATGGGCAAGTCGAGCCTCGTGAAGGCCGCTCATGCGCGCGTGAACGAGGGGCGCGAAACCCCTCTGATCCTTGTGGAAATCCAGCGCGAGGATCTGCCCAGCATCGGCCGCCTGCTGACCCATTTGCGCGGCGCGCCGGAGCGGCGGTTCCTGCTGTTCTGCGACGACCTGAGCTTCGACAAGGACGACGCCCACTACAAGAGCCTGAAGGCGGTGCTCGACGGCGGAGTCGAGGGGCGGCCGGAGAACGTGATCTTCTACGCCACTTCGAACCGGCGGCACCTGATGCCGCGGGACATGATCGAGAACGAGCGCTCGACCGCGATCAGCCCCTCGGAGGCGACCGAGGAGAAGGTCAGCCTCTCGGACCGCTTCGGCCTGTGGCTGGGCTTCCACGCCTGCGCGCAGGACCAGTACCTGGCGATGATCCGCGGCTACTGCGACGCCTACGGGATCGAGATCGACGACGAGGCGCTGCGCGCCGAGGCGATCGAGTGGCGCCAGACCCGCGGCTCGGTCTCCGGGCGGGTGGCCTGGCAGTTCGTGACCGATCTGGCGGGCCGGCGGGGCGTGCGCATCGGCTGAGGCCGACCGCGGGACATATCCCCTGAGTTCAATGGCATCTGGCCGCGTCTTCAGACGCGGTCTGCGGGTTCACGTCGGACCATGCGCAAAGGCCGCCCCGGAGGGCGGCCTTGCCATGTCGTCTCGGGACCGGGCCGCAACGCCCTGTCGCGTCAGAAGTAACCGGCGGGATCCTCGGAGAACGCGCCCTTGCGCACCTCGAAATGCAGGGTCGTCGGGCCCGAGTCCGGCGCCCCGACCGAGCCGAGGCGCTGGCCCGCCGCAACGGTGTCGCCCTTGCTGACGGCGATGTCGCCGAGGCGGCTGTAGACCGTCATCATCTCGTCGGTATGGCGCACCAGCACGATGTTCCCCCACTCGCCCAGCGAGCGGGAGACCAGCGCCACCGTGCCCGCCGCGGCGGCCGACACCGGCTCGCCGGCGGTGGCCGCGAAATCCACGCCGTCGTTGCGCTGGCCCGAGCCGGAGCGGTTGAACTCCGACACGATGCGCCCCGGCACCGGGCGCGCTAGCTTCCCAGGCGCGGCGGCAGGGGCGGGGGCGGGGGCCTCGACCGAAGCCGTCTGCACGGGGACCGTCGCGGCCGGAGCGGCCGAGATCGACGTCGGCGCGGCGGCCGGCGTCTCGGGCGCCGAGGGCGGCGGCGACTGGTACTGGCTCAGGTTCGGCGAGGCGAGCGGCTGGGCCTGCACCGTGTCGGCGGGCAGCGGCGCTCCGGAGGACGGCGGCGGCGTCGCCGTGCCCTCGCCGCCGGGCGGGTAGAGCGGGCCCGAGGGGGTCCCCCCCGGCGAGCCGGTGGCCGCCGGGATCACCAGCACCTGTCCTGAGGTCACCGTGTAGTTGGGCCCCGACAGCGCGTTCCACGAGATCAGCGATTCGGGCGAAACCCCGTACTGGCGGGCGATCGAGTAGATCGTCTCGCCGTCCTGCACGTCGTGATAGCCGACGTCCGAGCCGCCGGCGCCGGCCGACGCGCCTGTCCCCAGGCGGGGCGACCCCGCCGCGACGCTGCCGGTTTCGGAGCGCTGCAGCGCCCCCTCGACCATCGAGGCCGACCAGCCGTCCGCGCCCGGCGTGGCGGCCGAGGCGATGGCGGGCGTTGCCGCGGAGGCGACCGCGGGGGTCGAGGCCGCCGTCACCGCCACGGCCGGCGCGGGGCCGGTGGGCTGCCGGGGCGCCTGAGAGAGGGCCTGCGGGGCGCTCGAAGGGGCCGCGGCGGACCCGCCCGAGCGGTAGCCCTCGGCGCGCGGCGGCAGCACCAGCTCGTCGCCCGGCGAGGGCACGTAGCTGGTCGGCAGGCCGTTATACGCCGCGAGCTCGTTGGCCGAGAGGCCCACGCGAAGCGCCATCGCCTGCACCGTGTCGCCGCTGCGGGCGACCACGGCCGAATAGTCCTGGTAAACCAGCACCCCGCGCGAATCCGGCGTGGGGTTGCCCGGCGCGGGCACGACCGGCGCCGAGGAGGCCGGCGCGGAGGCCGAGGGCGCCGAGGGCGAGGAAGACTGTCCGCCGCCCCCGTCGGAGCAGGCGGCCAGCGCCGCCGCCGAGACGGCGATCAGCAATCCGGCGCGCAGGCGCGCAAGTCCGGCCCGGGCGGGCGGGGCGAAGGCGGGGGAGAAGGTCGGTCGGGTCATGGCGTCTCGGGCGTCGGAGCTCGGGCGGCCCAGGGGGCGGGGGCGGGGCCGGGGCGGGGCCGGCGTATCCGGCCCCGCCGCTCAGGGATCGGGGATCAGTCAACCACGT